>CBDUDP010000012.1:0-92907 GCA_965365945.1 uncultured Gammaproteobacteria bacterium | reverse complement strand
GACGCTGGTATTTGAGGGGAAATTGCCTGAATTTGCTTTATAATTTTAGCTAACTGATAATTACGCTGAGTAGTTACCTATTTTATTCTTAACTGGATGCGCTACTCCAGGGCAAGTTAAAATAGCGGTTGGTCAGCTAAAGTATCCAACTAAGCCCGCAGATACAGAACTAATCAAATTAGCAGAAAATTCAATTAGAAATAACCTAAAAGCCCCTGATTCACTAAAAAACTTGAAAGTTTTACGTTCAGAAAAATGCTACCCTTCAACCAATAGCTACCCAGAATTCATGAAACCTAGAGGTGAATATGGTTATTTATGTTACACACTAACCTACCAAGCAACTAATAGTTATGGTGGGTATACTAGAGGAAGTAGTATGGTGGTTTATAGGGCTTATAAAGGGATGGGGGCAGCTAAGATCCCATCAAATTATGAGCTAATTAGGAGCTCAGAAACACAAGGTGTTCTAAATGGACGCCCAAGGTAATGCCAGCCTAAAATTATTTAGGCTTCAATTATAAATTAACTCAAGGCGTGTGCTAATAAAATTAATAGATTGGCATATAAAACCATTAATACGATGAAAATATACACCTAAACACGTCAAAAGCTCACCATAAACCAATGAATCGCACGAATATAGCGCAACAAATAAGCCTCTATCAAATATCAGGAAATCCAGTAATTGCGTGATACCAAATTAGATGCTCACAAAGTAACTACTTAAGGTAGCTATACTACTATACATACTACCTTACCCTTTGGCCTTTTAACTTAGTATGTGCTTAGTGATTGAACTACCTTATAGTTACTAAGGCTCGTTAAGCTTATACGCTGCACAAGCTAACTCTAGGAGTACCTTTCTATGCAACTATTACATAGAAAAGAGCTTGCCTTTAACCCAGCTAGTGTAGAGTCAAGGAGCGGCTAAGCTAGAAGGAAAAGAGCTATCGTGCTTAGCCTTTTCCTTAGTCTTTACTTTAAACCCTTGAAACTAATGTTTCAGGGTTGATATGTGTATACCGTTTCAACATAGACAGGTCTTTATAGTTGCTGTCCTTTACCTACAACCACATAAACTTGTAACGGTCAAGTAAAACGGGGCACTTTTTTAGGCCGAAATCTTATGAAACTCACATTCAAACTCTAAGGGGAATTTAGAGTGTGTTCGCTTACCGTGATAAAAATATAAATAATCAATATACAACTTTACGTCGCACTACGAATAAATTCTTACCGCCAACCGGAGTGATAACATCGCCTAAAATTTAGATAAGTTACTTAAAAACAGGATCTTCAGCATTCAATAAAATTACTTCAATTTCTTCAGTGATTTCCTCTTGCCGGTATATCTGACTTTTTTTGTGTAATTTTTCGGTGGCTTCATCCAGATGCCTGACGGCATTATCTAGGTGTTGTAAACGTTGATTGTTTTCTGCCGCCAACGAAGTATATAAAATATCCTGCAGAGAACTAAAGATATACTGATCAACCAGTTCGATCAGAAACTGCGACGGTTGCAGATTTAACAGTGGCTCATTTTTATACTTAGAATTTCGCTTAATATCCTTAAACGGCGGTAATAATGCTTTCAGCGTAATACTCAAATGTTCATCTTGATGAAACAACACCGATAAGTTGAATAGCTCGTATTTATTACGCAACTGACTGATAGCATCGCTCACACAGCTTAGTACCTGACTAATTTCTTCACTGCTATTTGCGCCTGATAACTCAGTAAAGGCGATATTGGTGTTTTGCAATCGAGCACATAATCGACTACCCACGGCAATGAGATTATCAGGTGATGTTTGTGTCAGTTGTGCAATCAAGCTTTCATTAAAATTACCGCAAAATCCTCGCTCGGAACCGATAATAATCACGATTAATGGTGTACTAATGTCTAGCTCGGGCAAGCCTGGATAAAACTGTAGGAAATCTTCTGCGACGGTTTCAATATGCTGTACGACTAAACTTTGTGCCTGACGCCGCCTAATGAGTTTATGCATATCCATAAACGCCATATTTTTCAGCGAATGCAAAATACTGCGAATTTCCGTCAGGTGGGCAATATGCTGTTGCAGTGCGCGACTTTGACTCATGCGGCGTTTGATTTTTTATCAGATAGAGCATTGATCAGCAATTGTCGCCATTCATGTAAATCGCTGTTTAATGCTAAGGGTGATTCTTGTACCGCCTGCTTTAGTCGCTGCAACTGTCCAGCAATTTGAGCCAGTTGCAAGGTATCAAGTAAGCTGTCGTTATAGGCAATCAGCCAGGCCAGCTGAAATTCACTGCTTTCTGGTGCTAAGCGATCCTGTTTTAAAAGTTCCCGTAGCAAACGCCCGCGCTTGATCCGCGCTTCCATTGACGCTTCCAGTTTTTGCCCGAAACGGGAAAAGCTTTCCAATTCCAGAAACTGCAAATATTCTAGTTTTATTTTTCCTGCTTGATCGCGGATTGCTGGGTGCTGAGTTTTACCGCCTATTCGGGATACCGACTTACTAATGTCTATAGCTGGTCGAAAGCCTGAAGCAAACAAGTCGCTATCCAGATAAATCTGTCCATCGGTAATGGAAATCAGGTTGGTTGGAATATACGCGGCTATTTCACCTTGTTTAGTCTCTACGATAGGTAAGGCAGTCATACTTCCACCTCCATGCGTGGCATTCAATCGGGTTGAACGTTCAAGTAACCGGGAATGAACGAAAAATATATCCCCTGGATAGGCCTCACGTCCCGGTGGACGGCGTAGCAATAATGATAATTCACGATAAGTGCGTGCATGGGTTGCCAAATCATCATAAACAATCAATGTATCATGTCCTTGTTGCATCCAGTACTCGGCTAACGCACAACCGGCAAATGGGGCGATATATTGTAAACCCGGCAAAGCGGTCGCTTCGGCAACCACGCAAACGGTATAGTCCATCGCATCATGTTGGCGTAGCAGCTCGATAGTGTTGACGATAGCCGAGCGTTTTTGACCAATCAATACATAGATGCAAAAGACATTTTTACCTTTCTGGTTGATCACGGTATCTATAGCCAAAGCGCTACGCCCCGTACCTTCATCACCGACCAATAACTGCCTCTGGCCTTTACCAATCGGAATCAGAGTATCAATAATTTTAATGCCTGTATACAGCGGTTCACGCACAAATTCGCGCGCAATAATCGGTGGCGATGCTTGTTCTAAATTACCACGTACAACATGCGCAGGCTTACTCTGCCCATCCAACGGCGCCCCCAGCGGATCAATAACTCTACCTAAAAAGGTATCTCCAACCGGTACACTCAATGCATTTCGGGCAAGATGAACCAGCGTACCTGAGGTGAGTGCTTCAGTTTGATAAAACAGAATGGCACCGATCAGTTCGCGGTTAAGATCGAAAACCATTGCGCGACTGCCATCGGCAAAAATCAGAATATCTTCAATAGCCGCCGACGGTAGCCCTTTAATCCAAGTAATACCATCGCCCACAGACACCACGACACCTTGTTCTTTAATGCGTAATTTAGGATGATAGCGATTTAGCCATTCATGTTGCTTTTGCAATAGCTTATTATCAGCATACAAATCGACATCAAAAGTCATCGGCAAATTCCGCAAAGCCGCTTAACTCATGCTGCAAATTAGCATGCAATACCCAGGCATCTTTATCAATTTTGAGTCCAGCAATCAGTGATGGATCTAAGCTGTACTGGAACTTTAAGGGCTTATCAATTAATGCAGTAAACTTCTGTTCCAGTTGCTGTACCTGGCTTTCACTGAGAGGATAAACGCTGCTGATTTGAATAGTCAGTGTCGTTTCGCTTTCCGTGGTTTGCAAAATTGATTGGCAGGCTTCTGGCAGTTGCTTTAATTGACTCAGCAATAAATCAAACAGGTGTGTTTCCAGTTCTGGCCCGGCAGCTTGTTGAAGTAATAAAGTCGCAAAACGAGCGCCATTTTGTAACGCTAAGGTTTGCTGATGACGCTGTAACTCTTGCTGTTGTCGTTGCAAGGCGGCTTGGTTTTTACTGCGTTCCTGTTCTAGTTCTTTTTGTAGTATTAATAAATGATGTTGCCGTTCCGTTTCCATTTGCTGATGCAATTGAGTCATGGCATTTTGCTTTTCCAAATTCCATTCTTGCAGACGATTGCCATAGCTTTTCTTGAGTTCTTCCGCTTCCTGACGCGTTTGCGCGGCTTCGGCCAAAGATTGGTCAATTTGCTGCTTGCGCTGGGCAATAATATTACGCACAGGTTTGTAAAACAGACGCTGTAGTATCCAGACCAGAACCAGAAAATTGATAATTTCCAGTGAAAAAGTGGACAGATTAAATTCCATCGTGAGCCGTCCTGATTAATGAATGATATAAGCGAGCAAGGGATTTTTAAACAATACGATCAAAATAATGACCAAACAATAAATCGCCAATGACTCAATCATCGCCAGACCGATGAACAGAGTACGCATAATTGATCGTTCTGCTTCTGGCTGTCTTGCCAAAGCCTCCAATGCACTGCTAATGGCTTTCCCCATTGCCAGAGCTGGTCCAAGCACGCCAATGGAGATACCAATAACAGCAGCAATTGTTGAACCTAAAACTATCATAGTAATATCGCTCATAATTATTCCTTTGTATTAATTTGTTGAGATTGCATGGCGCTGGCTAGATAAATCAAAGCCAACATACCGAAAATATAAGCTTGTACTAAAGCTTCAATAATATGCAGCATTAAAATAGGAATCGGCGCTAGAAAACCAGCGACTAAAACAATTAACATCGCTGCCATTTCCAGACTCATAACATTACCGAATAAACGTATCGCCAGCGCTAGCGTACGCGTAAATTCACTGATAATATGAAACGGCAATAGCATCGGTGTTGGCTGTAGATAATGATGTAGATATTTTTTTAAGCCTTGGGTGCGGATACCAAACCAGTGTACTGATAAAAACACCAGTATCGCCAGTGCAGAAGTAACCGATAAATCGCCCGTAGGCGAGTGCAACCCAGGAATCAGACCCACCATATTGGCAATAATAAGAAATACCCAAAAAGTAGAAATAAACGGCATAATAAGCCGACCATGTTCTGGCGTTACCTCTAAAACCGTTTGCTCCATCGCCTCGAAAATTCCTTCAATCACAGTTTGCACAGGGCTAGGTAACATTGTCATGTGCCGGGTTGCCAGCCAGACCAGACTAATAATAAATACCATCACACCCCAAGTAGAGATAACCGAGGCATGAAGGGTTAGCTGACCTAGCGATAGAGAATACCCTTCATCCATACACTTAATCCTGTTCTTTGATTAATAGGTAAACATTGATTGCGCCGACAAACACACCCAATATCAATAAATTCAACGTCCAGCTCATTGAATAGCCTGTTGCTAAACTATCCAGCCAAGCACCTAAATATGCGCCACCAACAATGGGTAATACCAATACCAACCCCAGAGTGCCTAAATACAATGTTTGCGCTAGAATACTGCTTTGTTCGCTACGCGCTTTTTTAATGCGTTTGACCTGATTATTAACCTGTCTTTGTAAGCGTTGTTTTTTATTCATATTGCTTAGCCATTGTTACGTTGTAGTTTCCATAATCTGCTTAGCATGGATTGCTCCATTTTTTGCAAACTACTGCGCGTGGCTATCAATGTTTCTTCTTCAGCTAGCAATTGCTGTTGTAGTTGAGCACTGATACGTTCAAAATCATTATCAATCAAAAAATGCTGCGTGCTAATGCTTAACTCGTTTTTATTAAAGTAGAGTACACCGCCAGGTAAGGCTATATACTGCCATTCTTCAGTTTGCAAGCGATAGCGGAATAGGCCAAAAACTAACGTCGTCATAAACCGTGCATGGTGCGCCTGCAAACCAAAGTTACCGTTGTCATCTTCACCAACAAAAGAAGTCACATTGTCAATACGTTGCTGCTGTGTGGCATCATATAGTTGTAGGCTAAACGTATTCACAGCTCATCCTGCATACTGCCGCGCATATAACACTGTTGCTCAGATATATCATCGTATTTACCCTGTAAAAAGGCTTCACAATCCGTTAAGGTTTTTTCTAGTGGCACGGACACGCCGGTATGTTGGCCATTTTGTTCTAGAACTTTAAACGGCTGTGTTAGATAACGCTGTAATTTGCGCGCACGCATAACAATTTGGCGATCAGTTTCCGATAATTCCTCTATACCTAACATAGCGATAATATCCTCCAACTCATGATAACGCGCTAAATGCTCACGCACACTTTCGGCAATCGAATAATGTCGTTCACCCAATGCGTGTTTATCCATTAGCTTACTACCAGAACGTAAAGGGTCAACTGCGGGATAAATACCTTTGCTGGCCTGATCTCTGGATAAAATAACAATGGTATCTAGGTGACTGAGAATCGCACTCACTGCTGGGTCGGTCATGTCGTCAGCGGGCACATAAACGGCTTGTACCGAAGTAATATTACCACTACGTGTTGATGAAATACGATCTTCAAGCTCAGCGACTTCGGTACTTAAAGTGGGTTGATAGCCGACAGTGGCGGGCATACGCCCGAGTAGACTAGAGACTTCGCTGCCCGCTTGCACAAAGCGAAAAACGTTATCCATGACAAATAGCACTTCTTTTTGCAAGGTATCACGTAAATATTCGGCATAAGTTAGCGCCGATAAACCAATACGAAAACGTACCCCAGGTGATTCATCCATTTGCCCGAAAACCATCAGAGTATCCTGCATCACACCGGCCTGTTGCATTTCCTGCCACAGTTCATGCGCCTCGCGAATGCGCTCACCGACCCCAGCAAATACGGAAACCCCCTTGTGAATAGCAGAAACAGCATGGATAAATTCCATTACCAATACAGTCTTTCCAACTCCTGCACCACCAAACAACCCCGTTTTACCGCCTTTGACAAAAGGGCAGAGTAAATCGATAACTTTGATACCAGATTCTAAAATCCCACTAATTCCGGTGGTTTCATAAAGCGGAACAGGTTTAGCATGAATATTACGAAATTCTTGTTGCGGTAGCTTTGGTAAACCATCCAGTGGCTCGCCAAAGATATTTAGTAACCGTCCCAAGTATTGTTTATCTACAGGCACATGCAGTGGCGCCCCAGTATCATAAACGGGCATACCTCGACTTAGTCCGGCTGTACCATGCAAGGTAATAGCACGAACATAACGTTGGTCTAGGTGCTGATGCACTTCAAACAGAAAGGTACTGTGATCAAAACGAGTACATAAGGCCTGACGCAATGGCGGTAATGTTTTGCAATCAATAGTTACCACAGGACCATGGACTTCGGCAATCACGCCGATAGCGATTTGTTCTCTGCTGATAGGTTTGCGCACTCGTCTAATCTCCTGCTGGAATTAATCTAAACGGAGTCGACGTAGAGTTTGGAACACAAACCCCGTTAAAGGTTTTTCTTAGTGCTTTATACTGCATTCCCGTAATGAATGGCCTGTTAATTTGTTGTTTTTGAAGTGATTTAAGGGAAAAACCCAGTAAAACAATCAAAGTTAAGAAACAAGCATCCCAGATCTTTGTTTAACGCTGGGCTTCAAACCTCTATTCCACCCAATAGTTTAGATACCTCAAATCCTGAAGTTACAGCCCCCTCATGCAAACCATCAAAAAGGTAAGCACCTGCATGATAAGTGTTATTTTCACCGTTGTTTGCTAAAACCTCCTGACGATAACGGATGGACTCTACGTTGTAGCTTGGGGTTATATGCTGTTGTATATCAATAATTTTCTCTGGGTCAATCTGTTGTTCCAGATTATAAGCGAGGCTAAAATGAGTATATTTTTGGGAATCTATGCCGCATAATCGGTCTAAATAGGCGTTGTAACCAGCATCTCCTGTGCCTTTTTGGAAAAGATCAAATTCACAGAAATAACTCACGCCGAAATGTTTATATATTGAGGTATCGGTATGAATAACCGTATTGATAACATTCGCTTGCCAAGCCTGAAATCGCCTAATTTCATTTTCCGTGGGATCTTGCAGTAAACTTAGTACCTGATCAGGTGTCGTAGCGAAAATGATTTTATCAAAATGCTGATATTCGCCGTTAGCTAGGTTTATTTTCACCCCAGTTGAATCTCGAGTAATCCCGACAATATTAGCCGAACAATGAATTGAACCACGAAATCCTAATAGGATTTTTTCTATATAAGTATAAACACCGCCATCAATACGATTCCACTGGGTGGATATGCCGGAATGATTAAGTAAAGGTATGCCTATTTCCGCGGGAAAATCAGCAATCGTTTTATAAGGCATAGAATACGCGTACATCAGCAACATTTTTAGCCACCGCGCACCGATACTATTAGCTAAATAGTCGGAAATCGGACGATTATGCAATGAATCTTCGCTGGCTATCGCTACCCGGGCTAGAAAACATAAGTAGGAAAACATAATTGGTGTGAGTTTAAGGCCCTCAATAATTTTCTCCCGCAGTGTTTTACAACCGTAGCGGATAGTTCCAACGGATTTGTAATAGTGCCTATCGTCTAAAAAAAGTTCACTGGAAATAGGCGTATTTTTCAGCGGTACCTGAAGGCTATGCATTAGTTTTTGAAAATTCGGAAAATAATCACGCTGAAACTCGATAACGCCATTGTCCAGAATAATGCGTTTATTCAGTGCGGCACAGGCAATATTTTTATTCAAAGTACGGATATTGCCACCCAGCACTGGCCGCTTTTCAAATACAGTAACAGCATGAACTTTATCCAGTAAATGCGCCGCGGTCATTCCGGCACCGCCGCCGCCGATGATGGCAATTTTCATGGCAACTGCTTGGCTAATACAGAATCACCAGTTAATGCTTCGTACAGTTTACAACCAGTACCAATCGTTCCGGTAAAACTGGGAGAGCCTGATGAGGCGTTACAAAAATAGAAATTCTTGAGTGAAGTTTGATGGTCTAGCCGATCAGCAGCGAAATTTTCTGGCGTTAGATTCGATCCATAGGAATTACCCTCAGGGCTGCGACAAAAGCTTTCATTGGTTGTTGGACTGCCTAACATTTTAAAAACCAAATGCTTGCGCAAATTGGGCACGTAGCGTTGCTCCATAATATCGATAATGGCGTCGAAAATTTCTTTTTTCTTTTTTCGATAAGCACTGGCATCACGCAGTTTAAGATCATGAAAATAATGATAATTGGCAACGGTTATAAACTGAATAATCTGCTCACCTTCGGGGCAATCACCATGATCCTCAGTGAGAAATCCCGGCGTGGTTACGCCAAAACTAAGCGCGCTATAATCACCGCGATCATACATATCGGTGAAAGCTTTATTCAGATCAGCTTGTTCGCTGTGAAATAAATTCCAACGGCCAAAACCGTAATCCTTTAAATTTATGCCCTTGACCACACAATAGGCGACAAAATTTGAAGGCGAATAGTCATAATCAAGTTTAGCTCGTACAGCATTGGAAAATTTACTCCTGCCGATCATAGCCGCCGCATGTTTTGGGTCAAAATTACAAATTACATCCTGCCCATAATAGCTTTGAAACAGCGTAGGACTTTGCACATCCATCGTCTTTACGCCCAGCACTCGATTTTTCTCAAGTATAAAATTTGTAACCTTTTGGTTGAAAATGATTTCCCCGCCATTATCCTCAATCACCTTAACCAAAGAATTAATGACGTGCTCGAAATGATGTGTTGGGTAATATGCGCCACGACAATACCCAGTAAACAGCGTTACCCAAGCAAAAAATGACAATTTATTAGGTGGCAGTAAAAAATCTGGCCATTGCAGAGCTAACAGGGTTTGCGCTTCCAACGGCAGTTTGAATGCATCAAATACCTCCTGTAAAGTTGATTTGTGGTATTTAATGACGTGCCAATTGTTTAATGGATGGCTCAGCACCAAAGCAATATTTAACGGTTCCGGAAGTTTTGCTAATTCTCCTGCCGTCTCCCACACTGTAGCGATAAATTTCCGCAAGGGTTCGCTATGTTCGGGAAAGAGCTCCGCTAGACGCTCACAGAGTTTGTCCTTATTGTAAGGAATATCCAGTGCGTAGCCAGGCAATCGCATATGGTCGTAACCATTGGCATCATATTGCTCAAAGGTGACGATTTTATCCAGCCCCAGTTTTTTTAACACGCTATTAACTGTACGTCCTTCAGAACAATTCCAAACATAATGTAATTGTGCATTAAAGTGGTACTTTTCACCTTCTACAAAGGTGTGACCATAGCCACCAGGGAACTCATGCGCCTCGAGCACTTTTACTTTCTTACCGGCTTTAGCCATCAGCGCGGCAAAGGATAAAGCGGCAAGCCCACTACCCAGAATCAGATAGTCAGGGTTTGAATTTAATTGTGTATTCGGCATCTTGCATCCTCCGGAATGTATTAATAAAAAATGTCTGGCTTACTTGGACTTGGTTGTCTCACCAATGCTCCTTCTTAGGAGAGAGCTTAGTCTGTATGCTAACACTAAGGATCAAGATTTCTCCTCCGTCTGCGGACAACATTTTGTCAGTCATTTGCAATTCTCAACGACCTAATTCGATTAATCGCAGCGGCCACTTCCTGCTTTCTTGGCATAGATAAATTACCGGGGTAATCAGATTGTAAAAAAGGCAAGCCTTGCTGATCTAGTTTTTGGTATAGCCAATGCAACCAATCGTTAATTGTTTGCGCTTTGTCCGCGCTATTTTGCATAGCGTACCTAATGCGTAACAAACAATAACCGACACTCAGTATTTGCGGTGCCTCGACAATTTGCGGTAAAGCTTCTAGGTTGATCAAGTCCATCCCGTATTCCAACTGTTTTGGTGCATTGCGTAACGGCTTAATCCGTATGGGCACTTCTTTTTTCAATCGGTAATTGATATAGGCTGGTGAAAAATTATCTGCCGCTAGGCGTCTATGCGCTGAAAATTGTAAAGGCTCCAAACTTTCTTCGGCTATTTCTCCTAGCACTGCTCTTACTTTAATACTTATATCTTTACACTGATAATTATCCATTAGCAAACAAGTATCTGCTTTTTGTAAAAAACACCCTAAGCCGCCGACAACAAATATCATAGAAACACTCTGTTGTTGCCAAAGCGACCGGACGACAGAATAAAGCGGCTTAATCGGTTCATTAGCTGAATCTAGTACCTTCTCTATTAGAGCATCTCTAAATAGAAAATTGCTGGCGCAGGTATCTTCATCAAATAACAGTAAATGTGAACCAAACTCTAGTGATTCGACTATGCTGGCCGCTTGTGACGTGCTGCCACTGGCATTTTCGGAAGAAAACTGCTGGGTATTTATGCCATTGGGCAATAAGCCTATAAAAGGACTAATATCAACATTCTGAATACTTCGCCCTTCTTCAGCACGCATAAAAACCGCATCGTCGCGGGTCACTATATATTCTCTGCCATCACCGGGAATATGAGCATAAACGCCCGCCAATATCGCCTGCAACAGTGTCGATTTACCATGATAGCCACCTCCGGTAATGCACGTTATTCCCGCTTTAAGCGCCATTCCCCGAATACTGCAATTATCCGCTAAAGGAATATCAACCTGGAGCGTTCCCGGTGTTTGAAAGGCTGTTATTGCATCTCCCTCTGCAGGCCTATCATCAATGCCACTGCGCCTAGGTAAGTGGGCGTCATTAGCAATAAAAACAATATAGCCTTTGTGCTGCATATAGTCTTTTATGGATTGACGCTTAATTTGTACGTCTAGGTATTGAGCTAAGTGCTTTTTTGTTGCTGGACTATAATCTTTATAATACAAAGCATAATCAACAATTAGCATTAATTCCTGAGTAAACATTAACCAAGCTTGTTGTCCGTCAAATAGACCGCCGCCTGACCCTTTTCCGGGCAAACTCAAGATAAAACGCAGCTCGATACTCTGTTCAGAAAATAATACGCTATCGCGTTCCAACATTTTCTGACTTAGTTCAATCGTATAAAAGGAACCACTACCCTCTTTACCTCTGTTTTGTTGGGCAAATTTTTCAATGCCTCGTTTAAATCTGCGGATCAAAAAATCGGCAACGGCTAAACGACAGTGCGCTGAGCTTAAAAACTGCTGGGGTAACTCACTTGCTTCAATAGCAACTGTAAGACTCGCAATTGAGGCTGGATTAGCTCCTGGACTTCCTTGTATTTTAAGGAACCGAAACTGATACCGTGGGAACTGAAAGTCACCGGTTAATTGCTGTATTTGGGGGTAAGGCTCATTAGCAATCGAATCAATCAACTTTTTTAATTTATGCATTTTTCCTACCTACCTCAAGTATGGGTGAACTTATAGAATACCACCAGTCAATTTATGCCAAAGTGGAAGTTTTATAAAGATGAGCTAAATCGGTTGGCTGTAGGGCATGAGGATTGGGTGTAGAGCTTTTATGAAGAGTAATAATAAATCACTTAAAGAAAAATGGATTTCCGATGCTGCTTATTACAAGTCATTAGAGCGTGAGATAAAAGTAGAGCGGGAAAGTTAAGACTGGCTAGATGCTGAACAAGAGTTCGAGCGACTAATGGGTAGTAGAATTAAATCGGGGTTGGTAAGGCTGTAATTATAACGTCGGCAATGATTGCCATTTCGGCTGTATAAGTCCCATAGAAAAACAAACTAATGACACCCTGATAAATTTTCAGGGCTAATTGTTGTTTGTTGTTTGTTGTTTTGTGGGATTATCTTTTTAATCAGCCATTTAAAATGGCGTCCCCAGACGGACTCGAACCGCCAGCTATCCCTTAGGAGGGGACTGCATTATCCAGTTATGCAATGGGGACGTTGTTTTGAGCCAGTTATTATAGCAAATAAATATTGGTGGTGATTTGAAATTTTACTGTTTTTAAAAAACTGGTGTTACGCACAGACATGAAGAGTAACTTAACGCTTTTTGTGAGCGTAGCGAATTTTGTCTTTTTATACTACTCGATGCAGAGTGTCGTCATATGCGTTCCCACGCACGAAGCGTGGGAACGAGGATTAGACTTAAATCGTCATTTTTTTGTATTTAATGCGGGTTGGGTTGTCGGCATCTGTGCCTAGGCGTTTGTGACGATCTTTTTCATAATCTTCATAGTTACCTTCAAACCAGACTACGTTACTGTCTCCTTCAAATGCTAACATGTGTGTGGCGATTCTGTCTAAGAACCAGCGATCATGCGAAATAACCACGGCGCAACCAGGGAAGGCTAATAAGGCTTCCTCTAGGGCGCGTAAGGTTTCAACGTCTAAATCGTTGGTTGGTTCATCGAGTAATAAAACATTACCGCCGCTGCGTAAGAGCTTGGCTAAATGCACGCGGTTACGTTCACCACCGGATAAATCACCAATACGTTTTTGTTGATCGCCGCCTTTGAAGTTAAAGCGTCCACAGTACGAACGTGACGGTGTTTCGTAGGTGCCGACAGTGATTAAATCTAAGCCATCGGAAATTTCTTCCCAGACCGTTTTATTATCATCGAGGTCATCACGAGATTGATCGACATGAGATAGTTTAACCGTAGAGCCTAATCTAATGTCACCAGAATCAGCTTGTTCTACGCCTGACATCATGCGGAATAGGGTGGTTTTACCCGCGCCGTTAGGGCCAATAATACCGACGATACCGCCGGGAGGTAATTTAAAGCTTAGGTCGTTAACGAGTAAGCGATCTCCGAAACCTTTGTTGACGTGTTCAACATCAATCACCATGTCACCTAAACGCGGACCAGGTGGAATAAAAATTTCCTGAGTTTCGTTACGTTTTTGTGCTTCTTGTGAAGACATTTCATCAAAGCGTGCTAAACGAGCTTTGCTCTTCGCATGACGGCCTTTAGCATTAGAACGTACCCATTCTAATTCCGCTTTCATAGCTTTTTGGCGTGAGCTCTCTTGTTTTTCTTCTTGTGCTAAACGGTTTTGTTTTTGCTCTAGCCAAGAAGAATAGTTGCCCTCCCATGGAATACCTTGGCCACGATCTAGCTCTAAAATCCAGCCGGCTACATTGTCTAAGAAGTAACGGTCATGGGTTACAGCAACGACTGTACCTTCGTAATTATGTAAAAAACGCTCTAGCCATGCTACTGATTCTGCATCTAAATGGTTGGTAGGCTCGTCAAGTAAGAGCATATCGGGCTTTGATAGCAATAAGCGACAAAGAGCGACACGACGCTTTTCACCACCGGATAATTTAGTGACATCCGCATCCCAAGGAGGAAGGCGTAAAGCATCCGCTGCAACTTCTAATTCGCGCTCTAATTCCCAAGCATTAGCGGCTTCAATTTTTTCTTGTAACTCAGCTTGTTCGGCTAATAAGGCATCAAAATCAGCATCAGGTTCAGCAAATGCATCATTTACAGCATTATAGCGTTTTACAATTTGTTGTATTTCACCTAGCCCTTCTTCGACATTACCGCGCACATCTTTCGCGGGGTCAAGCTGAGGTTCTTGCGCTAAATAGCCGATGTTAATGCCTTTCATCGGAATCGCTTCGCCTTCTATTTCTTTATCAACACCTGCCATAATGCGTAGTAGAGTTGATTTACCAGAGCCATTGAGACCTAAAACACCAATTTTTGCGCCAGGGAAAAAAGATAAAGAAATGTCTTTTAAAATAAATTTTTTGGGTGGGACAATTTTGCCCACCCGATTCATAGAGAATATATATTGTGCCATGTTGGTTTTATGAATTCCTGTAAGAAAAGGTTGAGCTATTATAGCGTTGTTTAAGGAAGTTTTGCAGGCTGAGTAAAGACATAATCCGTGCCGCTAGCAGCTTGATGGCAGTGAAAGCAAGCTTGAGCCGATGAGCTGTCTTTGCCGTGCGGCGTTAGTTCTAAGCCTGTCCAGCGTGCAAATCCCCAGCCGCCTGTTGCTGCATATTTTTTTGCGTCGCGCACCATGATTTCTGCATGCACAAAATTACCGGGTATCGTGGCCGCTTGCCAAGTAGGAAGGGTATCATTTTTCCAGACCAATTTTGCCAAAATAGCGCCTTTAGGCCAGTTCATTTTTTTAGTTTCTGCACGTGCTGCTTTGATTGCGATGGCATTACCTAAAATAACGCGCTGGGTGTTGTTGTCGTTGCGAATAGAGGTGCCGATAATACGCCAGTTTGTTAAGTTTTTAGGGTATTCAATATCGTTAGCGGGGGCAACTGCTTTTTCTGCATGACTCAGTTGCGGTAGACAGATTAAGGCGGATAAGAGTAGCAGGTGAGATGATTTTTTCATAAGAAGTCTCGCATTAGGTTAGGACGGATAGTTTAAGGTAGTTGTTTGCTGGCGGCTAAAATATTAATTAGTGCACAGGCTGTCTGTGCAAAGTCGTGACCAAAAGCGACTACGCCGTCTTCGTGGCCTAACATGGTAAATATAGAGGTTTTCTTAAGTTGCTTTGATTGAAATAGTTGGCTGACAGCTTCGGCCATTTCGGGGGTGCCATAGGCAATATTAGGAGTGGTATGTGGCAGCTGTAAGGCTTGAGTTGCCTGCCATATTTCAGGGCTATGAGCATGAATAACGCAATTAATCGTTTTGCTTTGAGCATATACGCTGGCATGAGTTAGAGCTTCTGATGACGGCTGGCAAGGACCTGATGAATCTACCTGATTGTGCGCTAAGTCAACTTTTTCTATTAGACAGTAATGTTGTGCTAGTAGCTTACTTATACCGCCTGTTTGCGTACCGCTGATAATAAACTGTTCATCTGTAAAGCGCTGGCTGATATTACCGTAACCATAGCCCATATAACGCTTTGGGGTTTGGCCAATTAACTCTAATTTATATAGCAGGCAGCGCCAACTATTCATAGTGGTTAAAGGCCAATCAGGATTTGCCGCTGTTTGCCTATGGTCTAAGTGATATTTGATAACACCTTCAGTTTCTTGCATAAGCTTGTATAAATAATTGAGTGAGAATGCTGTTATAAACTAACTGGCTTAATAAAAATCAGCTTTGAGTGTTAATTTATTGTAAAATTAGCGGTTTTCTAACGGTTATGCCACATTTTTTAGATTCTAGCAAAATAAGTTACTATGCGATGTCCTTTCTGTACTGCCCAAGATACTAGAGTTATTGACTCTCGCTTAGCGAATGAGGGGGACCAAGTACGTCGTCGGCGTGAGTGTGGAGCTTGTAAAGAGCGCTTTACAACTTATGAGGTTACTGAGTTTAATTTGCCTAGGGTGATTAAGCGTGATGGTGTGCGCGAACCTTTTAATGAGCATAAATTGCGTGCCGGTATTTTAAGGGCATTAGAAAAACGTCCTGTCACTAGCGACCAGATAGAAGCGGCCGTTATTCGGATTAAAAAAGAGTTGAATGCCAAAGGTGATCGTGAAGTGGCGGCATTAGAAATCGGCGAACAAGTCATGAAGGAGTTAATTGCTTTGGATCATGTGGCTTTTGTGCGCTTTGCTTCTGTTTATAGAAGCTTTCAGGATGTCAGTGAATTTACCGATATGATTGCTGATTTACAAAAGAAATAATGGCTAAGCGACAAGCAGAACAAGATAGCTTATTTATGGCGCGTGCGCTGTATTTGGCTAAAAAAGGTAGTTATACGACTAAGCCAAATCCGCGAGTCGGTTGTGTTATCGTTAAAGATAGTGAAATTATTGCTGAAGGCTGGCATGTGCGTGCAGGGCAAGGGCATGCTGAAGTTGAGGCATTAAAAAATATCCAAGATGCGCAAGGTGCTACGGCGTATGTGACTTTAGAGCCTTGCAGTCATCATGGGCGCACACCGCCTTGTGCCGAGGCTTTAATGAAAGCGGGTGTGGCGCGCGTGGTTATTGCCATGCAAGACCCTAATCCTTTAGTGGCAGGTAAAGGCGTTGCTTTATTGGAACAGGCAGGTATTAACGTGGATTGTGGCGTATTAGAGTCAGAGGCACAAGCGCTTAATAGAGGCTTTGTTACACGTATGACCACGGCTAAGCCTTATGTTATTAGTAAGATGGCTATGAGTTTGGATGGGCGTACGGCAATGGCTTCGGGTGAAAGCAAATGGATTACTGCGCCACAAGCCAGGCACGATGTACAAAAGTTACGTGCGACTAGTTGTTGCGTGTTAACGGGTGTGGGTACAGTTTTAGCGGATGATCCGAGTATGAATGTGCGTTTAGAGGGTGTAGAAGTAGAACAGCCTTTGCGGGTGATTTTGGATTCTCAATTGCGTACACCGACTAGCGCGAAATTATTGACTTTGGCAGGCCGAACACTGATTTTAACCTGTTCTGATGAGCAAAATAAAGTTGAGGCGCTGACTCAAGCAGGTGCTGAAGTTTATAAAATAGCCAGAAATGATCAAGGGCGTGTCGATTTAAATGCAGTCTTGTTGTTTTTAGCCAAACAACAGGTGAATGAGCTATTAGTTGAGGCGGGAAGTGTTTTAAACGGTGCTTTGATGGAGCAAAATTTAATTGATGAGTGCACCGTTTATATAGCTCCTAGTATTCTCGGTTCTAGCGGGCGCGGCTTGTGTGATATGCCACATATTACGCGTATGGCAGAGAAGAAAAACTTAACACTATTAGATGTACGTAAAGTAGGTGTGGATTTAAGACTTCAATACAAGGTACAAAAATAATATGTTTACAGGCATTATTTTAGCGGTGGGTAAAATAACCCAGGTTGAACAAAAAGCGGGCGATGTGCGTTTATCTATTGATACCGGCAAGTTATCTTTAGCAGATGCCGCCTTAGGTGACAGTATTGCGGTTAATGGTGTGTGTTTAACCGCGGTTGAATTAAGTGCGCATGGTTTTGTTGCTGACGTGTCTAATGAAACTTTATCTCGTACTAACTTAAAGTTGGCTGCGAGTGGTACGCCGGTTAATTTAGAATTAGCATTAACCCCGCAAACGCGCTTAGGCGGGCATATCGTTAGTGGTCATGTTGATGGTTTGGCAGTGTTATTAGAAAAAAAACCAGATGGCCGTTCTATTCGTTTTAAATTCAAAGTACCGAATGAATTGGCAAAATATATTGCCGAGAAAGGGTCTATTTGTATCAATGGCATTAGTTTGACCATTAATAATGTTGATGGTGCGATGTTTAGCGTTAATATTGTGCCGCATACTTTAAAAGAGACAACGTTAGGGTTGGTTGAAGTCAATAATAAGGTGAATATAGAGGTAGATTTACTAGCGCGTTACATGGAACGTTTAATGAAAGGCGAGGCCGCAGCCACTTGTGCAGCGGGTGTAACAACAGAATTATTAAGAGAAAGTGGGTTTATTTAGTAGATGAATACAACTGAGGAAATTATTGAAGATATACGCCAAGGAAAAATGGTCGTCATTATGGATGATGAAGACCGTGAAAATGAAGGCGATCTAATTATGGCAGCCGAACTTGTTCGCGCTGCTGATGTTAATTTTATGGCGCGTTATGGCCGTGGTTTGATTTGCTTAACTTTAACCGGTGAACGCTGTCAGCAATTACGTTTACCATTAATGGTGAATGATAATAATGCCGCGTTTGCGACTAATTTTACCGTGTCTATAGAGGCGGCTGAAGGTGTTACGACAGGTATATCGGCAGCAGATCGCGCGAAAACTATTTTAAGTGCGGTTGCAAAAGATGCCAAAGCAGAAGATGTCGTGCAGCCAGGGCATATTTTTCCATTACGTGCGCGTGATGGTGGAGTATTGAATCGTGCGGGACATACTGAGGCGGGTTGTGATTTGGCGGGTTTAGCAGGTTTAGAGCCGGCGTCTGTGATTGTTGAGATTTTAAATGAAGATGGCTCAATGGCGAGACGTCCTGATCTTGAAGTTTTTGCTAAAGAGCATGAACTTAAGATTGGTACCATTGCGGATTTGATTCAATACCGCACTAAAAACGAAGCCACTTTAGAGCGTGTCAGCGAATGTGCATTGCCAACTGAGTTTGGTGATTTTCGCTTATATGCCTATCAAGATCGTAATGATGCCAATATCCATCTAGCTATTGTTATGGGTGATGTTGCGAATGATGAGCCTGTCTTAGTTCGGGTGCATGCGCGTAATTTAATGGATGATATTTTTTCTTCAACCCGTAGTGATTGTCAAATGCCAGTCCGTGAAGCAATGAAGCATATTGCCGAAGCAGGCCGTGGTGTGTTGGTGCTTATTCGTCAGGAAGAGAATAATAAAGCATTGGCTGAACTGGTCCATAAGTATCAATTGCAAGATAATGGTGTAGTTAACCCTGTTGTTGCAGAAAAAACAGGCGAGTGGCGCACGACAGGAACGGGTTCACAAATACTCGCGGATTTAGGTGTGCATAAAATCACAGTTTTAGGTGAGCAAAAAACTTATTTTGGGCTTTCTGGGTTTAATTTAGAATTAGTAGAAAGTAGCAAATAAAATTAACAAATAGTAGTAGGGCGGACTTTAGTTCGCTAATACAGCGTGGCGGGCTAAAGTCCGTCCTACGTTATAGTTTATATTTTAAGAGAGGCAACTATGTCAGCAGTAAAAACAGTAGAAGGTAACTTTTTAGCGCAAGGTGGTAAATATTGTATCGTTTCGTCACGTTTCAATAGTTTTATTGTTGAGCAATTAGAAAATGGTGCGATTGATGCCTTAGTGCGTCATGGTGTTAACAAAGAAGATATTACTGTCGTTAAAGTCCCTGGCGCGTATGAGCTGCCAATGGTTGTGCAACGTGTTGCTGCCAGTAAAAAATATGATGCTATTATCACTGTCGGTGCTGTAATTCGTGGCGCTACTCCACATTTTGATTATGTGTCAGGCGAGTGTGTTAAAGGCATTGCGCAAATTTCTTTACAGTATGATATTCCGGTTAGCTTTGGTGTATTAACTGTTGATAGCATCGAGCAAGCTATTGAACGTGCGGGTACTAAAGCCGGTAATAATGGTGCTTCAGCTGCATTATCAGCGATTGAAATGGTTACTTTATTTAAAAATTTGGACGCTTAATGAGTTCTGCAAAAACAAAAGCTAGACAATGTGCGGTACAAGCTTTGTATCAATGGCAAATGACTGGCACGGATTTAAGCACGATTGAACGTCAATTTGCTGAAGATCAGCGCCTGAAAAATGCGCAAAAGAGTTATTTTACGGATTTATTTCATGGTGTTCCTAAGGAGCTAGATAAAATCGATTTCGCCATGAAAGATTTTGTTGATCGTGAAGTGGACGATATCGACCCTGTAGAGCGCGCTATTTTAAGAATCGGCGTGTATGAGTTGATACGCAAGCCAGAAACACCTTATCGAGTCATTATCAATGAAGGTGTGGAATTAGCGAAATGCTTTGGCGCGGATGGTAGTCATCGCTATGTTAATGGCGTATTAGATAAAGTTGCACAAATCCAGCGTAAGCTAGAAATTGAAGCAAAGCTAAAGAAAAGCCGGCCATCCACTTAACACGAAACATTAATGATACAGTAGGGCGGACTTTAGTCCGCTTTTTTAGCAATAGCGGACTAAAGTCCGCCCTACGATTTTTAGGCACTCCCGTCTTAAGTTTTTCTCCGAAAAGTCAGAGTAAATAGCCGCGCCCATACAGTTTTTAATTTCCTGATACCTTTAAATTTAGAAAAGAAAGAAAATGAAAAATAAAGTTAAGTTTGGTACTAGCGGCATTCGTGGCTTAGTCAGTGATATGACAGATAAAGTCTGTTATGCCTATACTTTGTCTTTTTTACACTACTTACAGTCTGTTAGTGCTATTCAAGTCGGACAAGCTGTGGGTGTCGGTGGCGATTTACGCAATAGTACACCACGCATTATGAATGCAGTTGCCGCAGCTGTGGTTGATGCCGGTTATACAGTAGTTAATTGCGGTCTTTTACCTACGCCTGCTATCGCGCTGTATGGTATTAAGCATAAGATTGCGACCGTAATGGTGACAGGGAGTCATATTCCTGAAGATCGCAATGGTATTAAATTTAACAAGCCTGGCGGTGAAGTGCTTAAAGATGATGAGCAAGGTATTTTAGCTCAGAATCCAGTGCTTAATGATGCTTTATTCGATGATCAAGAAAGTTTGTTAACTAGTGATTATTTGCCGGCTATTGATGCGACTGCAGAGCAACAATATATCGTGCGCTATTTAGACTTTTTCCCAGAAAATGGCTTGGCAGGTTTGAAATTAGGCGTTTATCAGCACTCTTCAGTTGCCCGTGAGCTGTTACCAAAGATTTTGTCAGAATTAGGTGCTGAAGTAATCGTTTTAGGTCGTTCTGATCATTTTATTTCCGTTGATACCGAAGCGATTCGTCCAGAAGATGTTGTCTTAGCTAAGCAATGGTCAGCTGAGTTTGAGCTTGATTGTATTATTTCCACCGATGGCGATGCGGATAGACCTTTAGTTAGCGATGAAAATGGCGAATGGTTACGTGGTGATGTTGCTGGTATTTTAGTTGCGCGCTTTTTACAAGCAGAGGCAGTAGTTACCCCAGTGAGTAGTAATAGCGCTGTAGAAAAATGTGGCCAATTTGCTCAGGTTACGCGTACTAAAATAGGTTCGCCTTTTGTTATTTCTGCCATGCAAGCAATAAGCAACCAAACCAGTGTGGTTGGTTACGAAGCGAATGGTGGTTTTTTACAAAACACGCCAATTCAATTAAATAACAAAACACTTGCTGCATTACCGACGCGTGATGCTGTAACTGTACCGTTATGTTTATTATTGCAAGCGAAACAACTAGAGTGTTCAATTTCGGCACTGCTAAATACCTTGCCGCCACGATTTACTTATAGTGATCGTATAAAAGATTTTCCAACGGAATTAAGCCAGTCTATTTTAGCGCAAATGCAAACTGGGGAGCTTGAACAGGATGCCGCTGTGCTAGCACGATTGTTTGCCGGAAAAATAGAGCGAGCGGTGGCTTTTGATTGTACCGATGGTGTGCGTATTACTTTGGCCAATGATGAAGTTGTCCATTTTCGTGGCTCAGGCAATGCGCCGGAATTACGCTGTTATACCGAAGCCGATAGCTATAGCCGTGCGGAAGCATTAAATCAGCTTTGTATAAAACAAATGAAAGAATGGAAGCCTTAGATGTAACTTCTCATTATTAAAGGGTGCGAGCAGTTTTTTCAGCTCGTCATTCCAGCATGCTGTTGGCAGGAATCTATGCTCAACGTAGGTTCCCAATAAAGTTTGTGCCCAGGCTTTATTGGGTAGACTTTGGGAATGACGGTGTTTTTATAGGTATTTGCTTGTGAATAAAGAGAAATTTCCCTTAGATTATAAATTCCTCATAGCGTATACCATTTTAATTCAACTTATAGTGATCATCAGTGAATAGAAAGATAAACCCACCTAAAAATTACTTTTCCTTTTTTTCTGCATTACCGTGGCGTGGAATTATGGTCGCAGGGGTTTTAGTACTAGCGCTAGTCGGGCTTGTATTACTGATTCAAACAGTCGGTAGTAGCGGTGAGAATTTAGAGCTTGCTGATGTTTTTGGTGCGCTTGCTTTAATTGTTATTCCTTGTACTAGTTTATTTGCTGGGCTTATGGCGCTGGAAAAATATACTGGTATTTCTTGGTTACGAGGTGTTGAAGCGGTTGGTAAATATACCTTAATGGGCATGAGTTGGGTTTATGTGACTATTCAAGGGTGGCGTGGCATAGACGTTAAAAAACCTAACCGCCGTGTTGATAGGTCAAGTAACGCAGTTAAAAGCCCAAGCGTAAACTGGAAAGATGGGTTTTCTCGTGTCAGTTCTGCAATAAAAAATCCCGCTAGCAAAATAGTTGAACCTGTTTTTTCTGAGACTATGCGAGAAGAAGCTTTAAATAATGAGCGTGTGTTCAATTTTGAACCGATTCATGCAGAAGGTACTTTAGCGGAAGAGCCGAAAATTTCTGTAGCAATGGATTTTGTTGCCCCGACTACTAATGAAAATCAGCCTGCCGAACTGCAGAAATATAGCACTGAAGACTTTGAGCCTTTAATAGCTAATGAATACTCTGTAGATAGCTCTCTTGCGACTGATAATCTTAACCCTGATGCGGAAATTTCTACTGAAGAGCAAGCAAGAAAAACGGCTAATTTAAGCGATAATTCTGAAGAGGTAGATTTTGATCGTGATTTGAAATCGTTTTTTCAAGATAAACAAGATTGGGTTGCGGATGACGTTCCACCTGTTGAACCGCTTGTTAATGTACCTATGGCTGATTCTGAAGAGTTATTTGATACTTCAGAGATTGAAGCTACAGACGATGAGATTAATCGAGAAGAGGCTATTCCATTAACTGATGATATTAGTCATGATAATAAACCAGAGTTAAGTCCTTCAATCGCTGAAATTATGGCAAGTCTATCGACGATAGCTCCAGAGGAGCAATCACCTGATAAACCTTTAGCTGAAGAACCAGATGCCGTTAAGCCAGTAGAAAATGAAATAACTGAAGCTCATAGGCCAAAATTGTCTATGGCCGAAATTATGGCCTCTGCAACGCGCCTTGCAACAGAAAGCATAGTAGATAAAAACTCTTTAGCTAAACAAGAAACCGCACGTTTAATTGCTGGACTTGCTAATAATTTCGCTAAGCCAATAAGTCATTTTAATAAACCAAAATATACTTTACCTGCCATTGAGTTATTGGATGAACATCAGCAATCTCTTTATTCTTATACGGAAGATGAGCTAGATGAAATGTCACGCTCAGTGGAGCGCGTATTACTAGATTACAAAATTTCAGTGGAAGTTGTTGGTGCGTATCCAGGACCTATTATTACTCGCTTTGAATTATCTTTAGCGCCAGGTATTAAAGTCAGTCGAGTTACAGGGTTGGCAAAAGATCTCGCACGCGCCATGCTAGTCACCAGTGTGCGAGTGGTAGAAATTATTGAAGGTACGCCTTTTATTGGGCTGGAAATTCCTAATCAAGAGCGAGAGTTGGTTTCTTTTCGTGAAATTTTAACTTCAGAGGCTTTTCAAGTGGCTAAATCGCCGTTGACGCTTGCTTTAGGTAAAGATGTTTCGGGTGATACTGTGGTTGCTGATTTGGCGAAAATGCCGCACTTATTAGTTGCTGGAACGACAGGCTCTGGTAAATCGGTAGCGATTAATACCATGATCTTAAGCATGTTATTTAAGGCAACGCCTGAGCAAGTGCGTATGATTATGGTCGATCCAAAAATGTTGGAATTGTCTATTTATGAAGGAATTCCACACTTATTAACGCCCGTAGTGACCGATATGAAAGAGGCGCAAAATGCTTTGCGTTGGGCGGTAGCTGAAATGGAACGACGTTATAAATTAATGGCGAAAGTAGGCGTTAGGAATCTAGCAGGATTTAATCACAAGATTGAAGAGGCTGCGGAAAATGGTGAAACGATTCGTGACCCTTTATATCAATTAGTTGATCCCTTAGAGGAGGGGCAAATCTTCCCTGTATTATCAACTTTGCCAAACATTGTTATTGTTATTGATGAGTTGGCTGACATGATGATGGTTGTCGGCAAAAAAGTTGAAGAATTAATTGCCCGTCTGGCTCAGAAAGCGCGAGCTGCGGGGATTCATTTAATTTTAGCGACTCAGCGTCCTTCGGTCGATGTTTTAACTGGCTTAATTAAAGCTAATGTGCCGACGCGTATTTCTTTTCAAGTTTCATCGCGTATAGATTCACGTACTATTTTAGACCAAGGTGGCGCGGAAGCTCTACTGGGAAATGGCGATATGCTTTATTTACCTTCAGGTACCAGCGTTCCTACTCGCTCTCATGGCGCTTTTGTTGATGATCACGAAGTACATGCCGTAGTTGATTTCTTAAAGTCTTTGGGTGGCGCTAACTATTTAGATGAAATTATTAAAGATGAGCCAGTAGAATCTGCTAGCAATAATGAAACTCCTGTGGATGAAGTGGATGTTTTATATGATGCTGCTGTAAGCTTTGTAATGGATTCAGGCAAAGCTTCTATCTCTAGTGTGCAGCGACGCTTTAAGGTAGGTTATAATCGCGCAGCTAGAATGATTGACCAAATGGAAGAGGAAAATATTATCAGTGAACCAGAAGGCAATGGTAGCCGCCGCGTACTGAATAGAGATTGATTCTCACCAATATTTTATACTTCTTTAGTTTAAAAAATAATAAAACATATGTTAAAAGATTATATACAGCTTTGCTGGTTTAGTGGTGAGCCACATGATTTACCCATAGATAGAAAATTTTTATGGATTAATATAGGTCTTTATTTGCTGTTCGGCTTATTTATTCAGGCTAATATTAGTGATCCTATTGAAGCCTTTCTTCAGGTTTTTCTTGAAATATTGATTACTTTGGCCTTTATGGCGGCTATTGTATTTAAGCAAGATGAAGGGTTTTATAATTTTGAGCGTTTTTTGACGGCTATATTAGTTTGTGAAAATTTTATTTATATTTTAGGCTTACCTTTAGCTTTTTGGTTTATTTTTGCTAAGGGCACGGCAGTGGCAACATACCCTATTTATATCGCTGCTTTTTTGATTTGTTGGTCTCTAGCTATTATTGCTTATCTTTTGAAAGAACTTTTTGAGTTCAATTGGCAAACGAGTATTAGTTTATCGGTTCTATACTTTTTATTAACTTATTTAGGATCTTTAGGGCTATTATTGGCGGTAGGTATTTAAGGCTTATTAAAAAAATAATTCTTTCATAGGTAATACCAATCTTAATAGATTTTTCACTACCGTACACTTTTTACCTCCTTACAACAAAGCCTTACCCGATAAAGTGAGGCAGAACTGAGGAAGCGTTTTACCTTCTCTCAGCAGACTCTTTAATAACCGGATTCCAAGTGTAAACAAACTCAAATCACAGTCCATTCTTCTGTAAATTCAACTCTATCTGTAAAAAGGGTTTCTATACGGAAGCGTTTTCGGTACCAGTTAAACGCTTCACTTCCTGTTGGGAAGTTAGTTACCAGATAAATAGGATCATTATATTTTCCCCCAATAAACAACAGTCCTTACCGCAATGCTACGGTTTTGTGTGAATTCAATCGTCGGTATTTCAGTCATGCCGCCTTGTTCGGGGCAAATACCTTTAAGGTAAACTCCTCTCCATTTCCATACAATATCGCATTATTTTCTGTTCGGCACGCATATTCCCAGCCATAACCACTGAGGGTTTTCAGCCAATCTGCTCCATCAAATTCTCCATTCCCCAAACAAATGACCGCTGTGCCTTCTGGAATAATGGCCTGAACTGATTTAATCAGTTCAATATGCATCTCTTGAGGAAAATGTCCTTTTTTAGCTTTACGGGTTACCCACAACAATGGCAGAGACCTCTTTATAAATCATACTGACCATCAGTGTGATGCAGCCTTGCGCTGTCGTGCTACCATCAATTGCAAGCACCAACGTTTGCTTCGCTAAACACTGAATAAGCACCTCTATAGAAGGTAAATAAAATAAATTGACGCCCATCTTTTCATTGCTCAGCCAACGACGCAGCTGCATGATTTGGCTTTCTTCTTTACCTGAGCCTGGAATATCACCTGCCACATTGGCTAACTTAACAGATTTACTCTGTATAATGCCGCAGATAAACCCCGTCAAAATATTTAAGCTGTTATTTTGACGTTTGCTAGAATCAAAACCCCAGGATTTTTGAAGGCAGATATGGATAGCACGGTAAACCTTGTAAGAATCTGACAATGTAGGATGTTTTCAATGCAAACTCTCTACATTATCACCTTTTTAGACTTGGCAATGCCTGTTTTAAAAAGTGTACGGTAGTGAAAAAATTGAAAAGAAAAATGGTGAGGGTACTTAAGCACTAATGGGGTAAGCTCGATTGAAACATAGGTGTCTTATTTTATTGCCTGTTTAACGAAAGAGTAGATGTATCAATCTATTCTGATCATTTGAGCATCGAAGGAACACAAAGATTCAGTACCAAAAATCTCTGTGCTCTCTGTGTCCTCTGTGGTTAAAGTCTTTTTTTTATTTTCTTTTAAGCACCTTGACTGCTTAAATAGTCATCATAAGTACCGCGGAAATCGACAATACCATTCGGTGTCAATTCAATAATACGCGTGGCTAATGAGGATACAAATTCACGGTCATGGCTGACAAAGACTAAGGTGCCTGGGTAGTTTTCTAAAGCTAAGTTTAGCGATTCAATCGACTCCATATCAAGATGGTTGGTTGGTTCGTCTAGTAGCATGATATTGGCGCGTTGCAACATTAATTTACCAAAAATCATACGGCCTTTTTCACCACCAGAAAGTACGCTGACTTTTTTACCTATATCATCTTGTGAAAATAATAAACGACCTAATGTGCTGCGTATGACTTGATCATCATCGCTAGGTTGGCGCCATTGTTCCATCCAATCAAATAACAACTTGTCGTCTTGAAATTCGGTGGCATGATCTTGCGCACAATAACCTATCTCAGAGTTTTCAGACCATTTCACTGCGCCTGCTGTTGGCTGAATATCGCCTGCTAAGCATTTTAATAATGTGGTTTTACCAATACCATTTTGACCGATAACGGCAACACGCTCGCCGACTTCAACCATTAGATTGAAATTGTTAAATAGCTCATTGCCATCATAGCTTTTACTTAAGCCTTCTAGTTCTAATGCTAGGCGGTGCAATTTTTTAGTTTGATCAAAACGGATAAAGGGATTTTGACGACTGGAAGGTTTTATTTCAGCTAGGCTGATTTTATCTAACTGTTTGGCGCGTGACGTTGCTTGTTTAGATTTTGATGCGTTAGCTGAGAAACGACTGACGAAGGCTTTAAGCTCAGATATTTGTGCCTTCTTTTTAGCATTATCAGACTGTAGTTGTTCGGTAACTAAAGTTGCTGCGGTCATGTAGTCGTCATACGTACCTGGATAAAGGCGTATTTCACCGTAATCTACATCAGCCATGTGTGTGCATACGCTATTTAGAAAATGGCGATCATGAGAAATAATGACCATCGTGCATTTACGTGCATTTAATGTCTCTTCTAACCAGCGAATAGCATTGATGTCGAGGTTGTTAGTTGGCTCATCAAGCAGCAAAATATCAGGATCAGAAAATAGCGCTTGTGCCAGCAATACTCTTAATTTCCAGCCCGGTGCAACTTCACTCATAGGGCCGTAGTGTTGCTCAGTGGGAATGCCTACACCTTCTAGTAATTCACCCGCACGAGCCTCAGCTGTGTAGCCATCCATTTCTGCGAATTCAGATTCTAGGTCAGCGGCACGCATACCGTCGGCTTCAGTCATTTCTGGATTAGCGTAAATCGCATCACGTTCTGATTTTACTGCCCATAGCGCTTCATGACCCATGATCACTGTGTCGAGTACGGCGAATTCTTCGTAAGCAAATTGATCCTGTTTCAATTTACCGAGGCGTTCGTGTGGGTCTTTGGAGACATTACCGCCAGAAGGCTCTAAGTCGCCTCCTAAGATTTTCATGAAAGTTGATTTTCCGCAGCCATTTGCGCCAATCAGTCCATAGCGGTTACCGTTATTAAATTTAACGGAGACGTCTTCAAAAAGTGGCTTGGCGCCAAATTGCATAGTGATATTTGCGGTTGCGAGCATTTTTTATTCCAGATAGAAGCTGACCAACAGGTGGTTTTGCTGTTGGTTAATATATAAAGACTTAAGAGGGTGCGTATTCTACGCGATTTCTATAGCCAAGGCTGTGTAAATAAAAGGGAGTTACATTTTAGCGGGACATTCTATAATTTGTAGGGGGAGGGCTTTAGCCCGCAGGTGCCATGCTTCGACTTTAAAGGCGGGCTTGAAGTCACGCCCTACGGTTTATAGGGTGCTCTAGCCAGCTGTGTGGCCTATTTTCTCGCCTAGTTGAACTTTTTCACCAGCGATAAAAGCTTCTTCCCAGTTCAGCGCATTTTCGCCAAATAAAGCAATAATGGTTGACCCCATATTAAAGCGGCCGAGTTCTTCGCCTTTTTTTAATTGCGGCGCACCGTCTTTATATTGCCAAGTTTGAATGCTTTTTGCTGTGGGTGGCGTGACTTCACCATGCCAAACCGTTTCAATGCTGGCAACAAAAATCGCGCCAACTAAAACTAAAGCCATTGGCCCGATTTCGGTGTCAAAAATAGCCACGACCCGCTCATTTCGAGCAAATAAGCGTGGTACTGAATTAGCTGTAGCAGCATTTACGCTGAATAAGCGTCCAGGCACATGAATCATTTCTCTTAATGTGCCATCTAAAGGCATATGTAAGCGATGGTAATCTTTAGGTGATAAGTAAATGGTAGTGAATTTGCCATTCTTAAAAGGCGCGGCACGTTGTTCATCGCCGCCTAATAAATCGATTGCGGTATAGCTTTGGCCTTTAGCTTGAATGATATTACCATCGGTAATATTACCTGCTTGGCTAACTGCGCCATCAGCAGGACAGGCAATATCACCTGCATTACTGGCAATCGTTCTAGCGCCAGGTTTTAATGCGCGAGTAAAGAAATGGTTAAAACTCGGGTAAGCGTTAATATCCGAATCAATCGCTTCCTCCATATTGACACCATAATGGCTGGCAATTTGTTTAATAAAAAAGTTTTTCCAGATTTTATTTTCGCTATGAGTCAGCTGTCCCATGAGTCTGGATAAAGGGTGGTGTGGCAATATGTATTGTGGCAGGGTAGTTAGGCTTTCTTTAAAGGTCATGGTCGGGTGTTTTTCCGCTTAAATAATAGGCAAAGGCAATGACTTCAGCGACGGCGGTATAAAGTTCTTTAGGGATTTCATCACCTAAAGGCACTTGCGCTAAAATTCTTGCCAGTTCGGGCTCGGTTTGTAATGGAATGCCGTGCTTTTCGGCGATAGCTAAAATCTGTTCCGCTGTGACACCTTCACCTTTGGCTGTGACTTTAGGCGCATTTTTACCATCGTATTTTAATGCGACCGCTAAGTCAGAGGTGTAAAAGGTTTTAGCCATGGTTTAGCTTAATGAGTAATTAGATTGTAAGTGCTTGTTCGTGCAAATTTAGCCAGCTACATTAGGTGCCATAAAGTATAATGGCTGCTTTTTATTAAATTGGGTATTTTACCAGTTATGAAGCTGGAAAAAATTAAACTTTCAGGATTTAAATCATTTGTCGATGCGACGACGATTCCTATTAAAGGGAATTTAATCAGTATCGTTGGCCCTAATGGTTGTGGAAAATCCAATATTATTGACGCGGTACGTTGGGTGATGGGCGAAAGCTCAGCGAAACACCTGCGCGGCGGTAGTATGACTGATGTGATTTTTAATGGCTCTTCAGGTAGAAAGCCAGTGAGTACCGCATCGGTTGAGTTGGTTTTTGATAATAGCGAAGGTAAAGCGGGCGGGGAATATGCGCAGTACACGACTATCGCGATTAAGCGTCAAGTAAGGCGTGATGGTCAGTCTATTTATCAATTTAATGGTACTAAATGCCGGCGTAAAGATATTACCGATTTATTTTTGGGCACAGGCTTAGGTGCTCGTAGTTATGCAATTATTGAGCAAGGTACTATTTCGCGAGTTGTTGAAGCTAAACCTGATGAGCTGCGTATACATATAGAGGAAGCGGCGGGAGTTTCTAAATATAAAGAACGACGCAGTGAAACCGAAATGCGTATGCGCCATACGCGTGAGAATTTAGAGCGTTTAGATGATGTTCGTGATGAAGTTGAAAAACAATTAAGTCATTTAAAGAAACAAGCGGAAAAAGCGGAAAAATATACCACTTTAAAAGCGCAGGAGCGTGAATTAAAGTTGCAGCTATTGGCAATGCGTTGGAATACGCATCATGTCATGGCACAGCAGTTAGATAGCAAGTTGCAAGACGCTGCAAGCGCACATAATGAATTATTTATGGAGCGTAAGAATTTAGAGCAAACGCTAGAGCAAAAACGTGAGTTACATAAAACGCAGCAACTGAATTTAGATCAGCAACAAGCAGAATATTATGCCTTGCTCACTGAGGTAAGTCGTTTAGATCAGGTGATTAAACATAATGAACAATCGCATGAGGAAACTGAGCGAGAGTTAGTGAGGTTACGTGATCAAGCGGAGCATCTTAAAGGTGATTTGGATGAGGATTTATTACAGTTAGATGAGCTAAAAGAATCTTTATTTGAAGCAGAAGAGTCTTTATTGATTGCGGAAGATAGAGCCGAGGAAATGCTGGAAATTCAGCAGGAAGCTCAAGAGCAGCGTCTTGCATGGCAGCAAGAATGGGAAGCGTATCAGAATCAATATGCCAATTACCGTGAACAAGCGGAAGTTAAGCGTATGTTAGTAGCTCAACTGGAAAATCAAAACTTTCAATTACAAAGTCGCATACAGCGATTACAAGGTGAGCAAGAGGAGTTAAGCGAGCAGGGCTTAAACATTGAAATTGAGAGTTTAGATCAAGCGATTAATTTGATTGAAGAGCAGAGAGAGCAAGTTCAAACTGATTTAGATGCGGTGCATTTATCCATTAAAGATTTACGCCAGCAGATTAAGCAATATCATGAAATATTGCATAGAGATCGCTCGGAATTACAAAGTGTCAAAGGAAAAGTGACTTCGCTGGAATTATTGCAGCAGCATGCAATGGGTAAAGACAATCAGAAATTAACCCATTGGCTGGATAGGATGGCTTTAGCTGAAAACCAGCGCCTTGCCGAATTTATTGAAGTTGATACTGGCTGGGAGAGTGCGGTTGAAACTGTTCTGGGCACTTATTTAGAGGCTGTGTGTATTGATAATGCCGATCAACTGATTAATGAGCTGGCGAATTTAAGTAATGAGTCGGTAACTTTGTTTGAGACAGAGCACGAATACAGTGAAGAATTAAGCAAAGGCTTGCCGCGCTTATTAGATAAAATTAAAACCCCGTGGAATTTGCAGGGATTATTATCGGGGATTTATTGTGCTGATAATGCGGAGCAGGCTAGAGAGTTAGCGAGCGAATTAAAATCTTATGAATCTATCATTACCCCGCAAGGCGCATGGATGGGCTATGGTTGGGTTAAGATTGTGCGCGAGCATGATGGCAAAAGCGGTGTTTTGCAAAGAGAAAAGCAATTACGTTTGTTAAAAGAAGAGCAAGTACAGTTGCAAGCGCGTGTGGCTGTCATGGAAGAGCAACTAGAAACAGCGGAAGACTTTTTAAAAGAAGCTGAAAAGCAACGTGAAGAGTTACAAAATAAAGATAAACAAGTAAGCAATGAGCTGTCGTTAAAAAATTCAGAATTCAGTGCGTATTCTGCCCGCGTAGAGCAGCAGCAACAACGATTAGCACAAGTGAATAATGAACTGGCTGATATTAATCGCGAACTATTAGAAAACTCTGAGACGAGAGCTGAAGCTTTGATGATTAAGGAACAAGCAGAAGAAGCGATGGAGGCGTTAACAGAAAACAAACTGCAATTGGAGCAAGATAGTCATAGTTTGCAAACTCAAAGTGAGCAAAGCGATAAACAGGTCAATGAAATTCGTCAGCAAGTGCATGGCTTTCAGGCAAAAATATCCAGTCTGAAGGCTTCGGATGTCTTAACGACAAAACAGATAGAGCGTTTGCAATTACAACAGCAGCAGTCGCAAGAGCGAATAGGCGAGCTAGATAAGAAGTTACATCAAACTTTACAGCCCATGGATGATGAGCGTTATGACCTGGAAACCTTACAGAAAAAGAAAGATGAACTGGAAAAAGTTTTAGAGCAAGTGCGTGAACAGCAAGCCGTTTTAGAGACTGGCATTGCTGAGTTAGCAGGGCAATTTTCTTCTGTGCAAGTACATATAGATAAGAAAAAAGAGCTGTTAGACAGTATTCGCTTTGAGCAGCAGGAAAGCCATGTACGCCAACAAACGGTGACTGAACAATTGCAGGAATTGGATGCTGATGCGCAAACGATTATGCAAGATATTCCTGAGCATGCTGATGAGCTGGCTTGGAAAATCAAGGTAGATGATTTAACCCGCCAGATTGAACGGTTGGGAACGATTAATTTAACAGCGATAGAAGAATTTAAAGCGCAGTCTGAGCGTATGAACTTTCTCAATGAGCAAAATACGGATTTATTAGAGGCGCTGCAAATATTAGAAACCGCCATTGCCAAGATTGATAATGAAAGTAGGCAGCGATTTAAGGAAACATTTGATAAGATAAACTCTGGACTACAAGAGAAGTTTCCTAAGCTCTTCGGTGGTGGCAAAGCCTATTTATCATTAACAGACGATGATTTATTGGAAAGTGGAGTTAATATTATTGCCCAGCCTCCTGGAAAGCGAAATAGTTCAATTCATTTATTATCGGGTGGCGAAAAGGCTTTAACCGCAGTGGCTTTAGTTTTTTCTATTTTTGATCTGAATCCAGCACCTTTTTGCTTGCTGGATGAGGTAGATGCCCCCTTAGATGAGGCAAATGTACGACGTTTTTCAGCAATGGTTGAGGAAATGTCAGCCAATGTGCAATTTTTGTATATTTCACATAATAAAGTGACGATGGAAATTGCACAACAATTAGCAGGCGTTACCATGAAGGAACCGGGTGTTTCTCGTATGGTAGCAGTCGATATTCAAGAAGCAGTAGCAATGGTGGAAAGTTAACGTGGATAAAGATTTATTAAGAATAGTCATCATTTCAGTGGGTGGTCTAGTTATTTTAGGCATGATTCTTTGGGGTATGTTTAAAGGTGGTTCAAAACGTAAAAATATTAATTTTTACGATAATCGTGATCCTTTGGAGCATGTAGATAGCAGCTTATTTGTTAATACTGCCGATGATGATTTTGATATTGTGCCCTTAAGTGCACGCAGCAATGATAATGATTATCAAGCGCCAGAAGTAAAAACGCGTTTAAATTCGGCCTATATACAAGAAGCCCAACAGCAAGAAAGTGTAAGGTCAGAGCCGGATATATTAGCTGAGGCGATGAATAAAGCGGATGAACCTCTTGCCGAGCCCCCTACAAAACAATTGCCAGTGTTATTGCAATTACACCTAGTTGCTAAAAACCCAGAAGGCTTTAAAGGTTTACAATTAGTACAAGCATTTGAGCGTGTAGGTTTAGTCTATGGCAGTGTAAAAGTTTTTGAGCGTTTAGATGTGCAAAACCGTGTCGATTATGCTGTTGCAAGTATGGCTGCGCCAGGTGTTTTTCCTGGTGACAACTGGGAATCTTATTACTGTCCCGGTATTTCTTTTTTTATGCAGCCTAGGGAGCTTGATGATGTCAAAGTTGTATTTGATGATTTAATTAATACGGCTGGGCAATTATCTGCCTTACTTAAAGGAGATATTGTGGATGAAAATCATCAGCCTTTAACTGAAGAGACTTTGCAGCAAATAGAAGAAAGTTTGTCTTAAATAGCGACTCCTTATAGTTACCCTGTGATCTGTTGTTAGCTGGACAGCTTATAGCTCGTAGGGCGGACTTCAGTCCGCCATTGCTAAAAAAGCGGACTGAAGTCCGCCCTACAAATAAGGTGAACGTCCCGATTTAAGTTTGTCGCCAGAAAAAGCAAGCTAAAACCTATTAAAATCAATATAAAGACGCCACATCCTTAAGAAATTATGTCCACTCAAGAAACCTTATTAAGAAAATTCCAGTTATTAAGCGAAGATGAGCAGCAAGTACTTTTAGCTTTAGCTATTCTTTTTGTACCCGTCGGTCAAACTAAATTAATAGATGTTTTGCGTGGAACTCAGTCTGTTGAGACTAAAGTTTATAAACAAATTGCTAAACCTTTAAAAGATAAACTGGAACGGCAAGGTTTGATTACAGTGACTAGCGATGGCTGGCGGTGCGCTAAGGAAATTAGCGAAGTGCTAATGAAAATAGCATTCGAAGATCATAATAATTTATTTTCTAAACTAGCTGACTACAGCTTAAGTGATCGTCCCTACTATTCTTCTTACCAAGTTAAGGTACTTAATTCAGTAAGAATCTTACGTTTTTATCTTTATCTTGGTAATGCGAAGAAATTTAAGGAGCAGCTTGATAGTTTCGAGGGTGAATTTCCTGACCAGGTCATGCCATTATTAAATTTATTGTTTTTTACCGCTTTTGATAAGCCTTGGTTTGACCGGCTAAATCTAAATATAAAAAACTTTGTTTTATCAATGTATGCGGAATATTTCACTTTTAGTATTGAGGACGTGAGCTTCCCTGTGCAATTATTGCAGAGTGCTGTTGATTCTAGTGCCACACCTCCCTTGGAATTATTACAGAACCTAGCTGAGTTTAAGTTGATGGCTAATGATGCTCAAGGGGTTGAGGCCTTACTTAGGGGTGATTACTCGGCTAAGGGCGTGATGATCAAAGGAAGTGCTTGTTTTATCGATAACCGTAATGATGAAGCATTAGAACTTTATCAGGCCGCATTGCAGCTGATAAAAAAAGCAACACGCAAGCGGAATGTTTTTTTGCCGCATATCCACGGTTACTTTTTTCATTTAGCCTTGTTAAAAACTAAAACAGCTGAAAATATCAGTTTGTTAAAGGCGCAATTAAAAATCATTGAAAAGAGTAACGGTAGCGATAGCTTTTTCAATACTAATGGTCGTTTAAAAGAAGGTCTTGAGGTTTATCAGACGCAACTTAAAGCTGAAGAAGCTTATGAGTTACGCCGGCCATTGGCCGGTCCTTATGATAGATTATTTCATTGTTTATTATTGCATTGGCTAGATACGCTTGCGATTGCTACCAATTGGGATAAAGATTTTTTATTGGTATTTCAAAATTATTGTGTTTTAGCTGATAAGGGCGGTGCACATTATTATGCTGCGGTTAGTTCACATTTATTACAAAAATTAGGCATAAAAGATAAAGAAATAAAGGCGATTGCTGAAAAATACAAAGATTCTAATGCTTTGCATATTATTGATTTATTGCCGCGTGTAGAAAAGTGGGAGCGAGCATTATCCGCGCTAACACAGCTTAGCGCTGATCCATCTGCTGCACATGCTGAGTCACGCATGATTTGGTTATTAAGATTAGATGGCAATAATGCTGAATTAGAACCGCGTGAGCAAAAGCTGGGAAAATCAGGGCGTTGGACTAAGGGGCGAGCTGTTTCTTTGAAAAGGCTATATTCAGAGCAGGCAAGTTTTGATTATTTAACGCTCCAGGACCGGCGTATTTGTGCGCAAATCAGTAAGGAACTAGAAGACAATTATTATAGTTACAGTTATAAAGAAGTGTATGTTTTAGAAAATGAGGCGGTACTAGCAGCGGTGGATCATCCGCATGTTTACTGGTCTAGTGCTAGTGAATACACAAGCCCCATTACGTTAAATAAAGCTGAGCCGCAATTATTGGTGACGACGCAAAAGAAAGATTTGCGTATTTCCTTACATCCCATTATCCATGCTGAAGAGGTTGTTTTTGAACGTAGTACAGATAATGACATTCGGGTTTATCAAGTTACCGAACAGCATCGACAAGTTGCCAGTATTTTAGGAGATAAAGGGCTTTCTGTACCACAGAAAGCTAAGCAACAAGTGATTGATTCTATTGCTTCAATTGCATCAACGCTCACTGTGCAGTCAGATATAGAAGGCTTAGCTTTAAATATAGAGACGGTAGAGGCTGATGCACGTTTGCATATGCATTTATTGCAGCATGGAGAAGGCTTGCAAATTGAGGCTTTTGTTCAGCCCTTTACTGATGCCGGACCTATTTATAAGCCGGGTATAGGCGGCACTACGGTGTTGGCTGAAGTGGACGGTAAACAATTACAGACTTCACGTAATTTCTCACTGGAAAAGTCGTACTTAGAAAAGCTGTATGAGCAATGCTCTGAGCTATACCAAAGTTCTGATGCAAAATGGATGCTTGAAGACCCTGAAATGGCTTTAGAAGCATTGTTGCAATTACAAAATTTAGGTGATTTTATTGTCTTAGAGTGGCCTAAGGGTCAGAAAATTAAAGTGAGTCGTGAGGCGGGGCTAGGAGAGGCGCATTTTTCTGTGCGTAAAGAAAAAGACTGGTTTAGCGTTGAAGGTGAAGTGCAGATTGATGACGAGCAAGTCTATGATATGCAGCGCCTAATTAATTTATTAAAGGCAACTTCAGGGCGTTTTTTAAAGCTGGAAGATGGACAGTTTATTGCGCTGACCAGTGAATTACGTCAACGTTTAGACGATGTTGCTGGACTAGGGGAGCAAAAAGGGAGCGCACTGCAGTTTCATGCCTTAGCGGCACCTGCTTTAAATGAAGCCCTAGAAGGGATGGATATTAAGGCGAGTAAGCAGTGGCGTGATCAGTTAAAGAAATTGGAATCAATGACTGATTTAGACCCGAAAGTTCCTTCTACTTTACAAGGAGAATTGCGTGATTATCAATTGGAAGGTTATCAATGGATGGCGCGTTTAGCACATTGGGGGGCGGGTGCATGCTTGGCTGATGATATGGGGCTAGGAAAAACCATACAAGCACTTTCTTTGATTTTATCGCGTGCAATGAATGGTCCGACGTTAATTCTGGCTCCGACTTCAGTGTGTATGAATTGGCTGGAAGAGGCGCAACGATTTGCACCGACTTTAAATGTATTACATTTTGGCACGGGTGATCGGCAAAAAATTATTGAGCAAGCAGGTGCGTTTGATTTGGTTGTGTGTAGTTATGGGCTATTACAAACTGAGTCTGAATTATTAACGGATAAACAGTGGCAAACTATTGTCGCTGATGAGGCACAAGCGATAAAAAATGGTTTAACTAAACGTTCACAAGCGGCCATGGCATTGCAGGCAGACTTTAAAGTTATTACTACAGGTACACCGATAGAAAATCATTTGGGTGAATTATGGAATTTATTTCATTTTATTAATCCGGGCTTGCTAGGTTCGCTGAAAAAATTTAATGAGCGTTATGCGCAAGCGATTGAAAATAATAAGGATCATGCCGCCCAGCAACGATTAAAGAAATTACTGCGCCCCTTTATCCTGCGTCGACTTAAAACCGATGTACTAAAAGAGTTACCGTCGCGAACAGAAATGACCTTGCATGTGGAGTTGAGTAAGGAGGAGCGTACTTTTTATGAAGCCATGCGTCGTAATGCTGTCGAGGCTATGCAAAAATCACAGGAAGAAGAGCAACAAGCAGGACAGCAGCATTTAAAAGTATTGGCAGAAATTATGAAGCTACGCCGTGCCTGTTGTCACCCTAAATTGGTGATGGAAGATAGCCCGTTAAGTAGTGCTAAATTACAAGCTTTTGAAGAGCTAGTTGATGAATTAATTGCAGGTCGTCATAAAGCCTTGGTGTTTAGTCAATTTGTCGGGCATTTACATATTATTCGTGATTTATTAGATAAAAAAGGAATTAATTACCAATATCTAGATGGCAGTACGTCGATACCTAAACGCAAAAAAGCCGTTACTGCATTTCAAGGTGGCGAAGGTGATGTCTTTTTAATTAGCTTAAAAGCAGGTGGTTCAGGATTAAATTTAACTGCCGCTGATTATGTGATTCATATGGATCCATGGTGGAATCCTGCGGTAGAGGATCAAGCTTCAGATCGGGCGCATCGTATGGGACAAACACGACCAGTGACCATTTACCGTTTAGTGGCTAAAGATACTATTGAAGATAAAATAGTTGATTTACACGCTCATAAACGTGATTTAGCCAGCAGTTTATTAGAAGGCGGTGAAGTCAGTGGTAAGATGTCGGTGGGTGATATGATGGCCTTGATTAAGGAAACTGAGGAATAGAGAGGGACCGAGTATTGTTCTGCAACTATAGAAAAATAAACATCTTGTATTAAAGCCGTATTACAATATGTAATACAGCTTATTGTTAGAAGATTATATGATTACCCTTAGACTTGAATCAGAATTAGAAGAAAAAATTAATCAGACGGCTAAAAAAATGGGGCTTAGTAAATCAGAATTGATTAGAAAAAGTATCACTGAGTTTATAGGTAAAATAGACAAAGAGTCGGCTTGGGAATTAGGTGAGGGTATTTTTGGTAAATATTCCAGTACTGAAGAAAGCCTTTCTAGGGATAGAAAAATACGGATAAAAGAAAAAGTTCAAGAAAAATATGAAATCAATCCTCATTGATTCTGGCCCCTTAATTGCTTTATTTGATGGCAATGACAAATATCATGCTGCTTCTGTTGCCTTTATAAAAGCTAATAAAAGTGAATTGATTACAACGCTTGCTTCGTTAACCGAAACGCTACATTTACTTGATTTTAATAGACGCGCTCAGATTGACTTTTTAGGATGGATTAATGCGGGCGCGGTAACATTAGAAAACATAACAGCAAATGACTTAGGCAAAAAAAAAACTGACCATTAAATATGCAGATCTGCCTATGGATTTTGCGGATGCGTGTTTGGTTTTTTTAGCGGAGAAATTAAATATTCATACGATTGCAACCATTGATAGGGATTTCGATATTTATCGTATACAAGGTAAAAAGCCGTTTACAACGCTTATAAAATAAAAATCTCATTATTTAAAGGTAACTATATTAAATGACTAACAGCACAGTAAATCCAACTGAAATATTAGCGCAATACCGTGAATATGTAGCAGAAAGAGCAAAAACGGGTGTTGTTCCGCAGCCTTTAAATGCAGACCAAGTTGCTGCCATTGTTGAATTAATTAAACAGCCGCCAGCGGGTGAAGAAGCGTTTATTCTGGATTTATTAACGAACCGCGTACCTGCAGGTGTGGATGAAGCGGCTTATGTTAAAGCGGGATTTTTAGCTGCATTAGCTAAAGGTGAGGTCACTTCTCCTATTTTAGATGCTGCGCGCGCCACTGAATTATTAGGCACGATGCTGGGTGGCTATAATATCGCCTCATTGATTGAGCTATTAGATAATGATGCACTTGCACCAATTGCTGTCACCGCTTTATCGCATACCTTATTAGTGTTTGATGCGTTTCATGACGTACAAGAAAAAGCGCTAGCGGGTAATGCTTTTGCTAAGCAAGTCGTACAATCCTGGGCAGATGCGGAATGGTTTACTAGTAAATCCGAAGTGCCTGAAAAATTAACCGTCACTGTTTTTAAAGTCACCGGTGAAACCAATACCGACGATTTATCACCAGCACCTGATGCATGGTCACGTCCTGATATTCCTTTGCATGCGCAAGCAATGTTAAAAATACCACGTGAAGGTATTACGAATACTGAGCAACAAATTGATGCCTTAAAAGAAAAAGGTTTTCCTGTTGCTTATGTGGGTGATGTAGTTGGAACAGGCTCTTCGCGTAAATCAGCGACTAACTCAGTGCTTTGGTTTACCGGTGATGATATTCCTTATGTGCCAAATAAGCGCGCAGGTGGTGTTTGTATCGGTGGCAAAATTGCGCCGATTTTCTTTAATACTATGGAAGATTCAGGCGCACTGCCGTTTGAATGTGATGTTGAAAACATGGCTATGGGCGATGTGATTGATATTTACCCATATCAAGGTGTAGTCAAAAATCATGATACGGGTGCTATGATTTGTGAGTTCGCATTAAAAACCGATATTTTATTAGATGAAGTACGTGCTGGTGGACGTATTCCGTTGATTATTGGTCGTGGTTTAACGGATCGTGCGCGTAAAGCATTAGATTTGGATGCTTCGAGTGTTTTCCGTAGACCAGGCGATGAAGCAGAAAGCAGTAAAGGTTTTACTTTAGCGCAAAAAATAGTCGGTAAAGCCTGTGGTGTTGCTGGTGTGCGGCCGAATATTTATTGCGAACCGCATATGACCACGGTGGGCTCACAAGATACCACTGGCCCTATGACTCGTGATGAATTGAAAGATTTAGCCTGCTTAGGTTTCTCGGCTGATTTAGTTATGCAGTCTTTTTGTCATACAGCTGCCTACCCAAAGCCGATTGATGTTGCGATGCAACATAGCTTGCCTGATTTTATTATGAATCGTGGGGGTGTGGCTTTACGCCCTGGTGACGGTATTATTCACTCATGGTTAAACCGTATGTTATTGCCAGACACGGTTGGTACAGGTGGCGATTCGCATACACGTTTTCCGATTGGGATTTCCTTTCCTGCTGGCTCTGGTTTAGTGGCGTTTGCCGCTGCGACAGGCGTGATGCCATTAGATATGCCTGAATCGATTTTAGTGCGCTTTAAAGGTGAAATGCAACCAGGTATTACTTTACGTGATTTGGTCAATGCGATTCCTTTGGCAGCGATTGAAAAAGGCTTATTAACGGTTGAGAAAAAAGGTAAGAAAAACGTCTTCTCTGGTCGTATTTTAGAAATTGAAGGCTTGCCAGATTTAAAAGTAGAGCAAGCGTTTGAATTGTCCGATGCTTCAGCGGAACGTTCAGCAGCAGGCTGTACGATTCGTCTAGGTGATGCGCCGATTCGTGAATATATCAATTCGAATATCACCATGTTGAAATGGATGATTTCCGAAGGCTATGGTGATGTACGTACCATTGAGCGTCGTATTAAAGAAATGCAGGCATGGATTGCAAAGCCTGAATTAATGGCACCTGATGCTGATGCGGAATATTTTGAAGTTATCGAAATTGATTTGAATGCGATTAAAGAGCCGATTATGGCTTGTCCGAATGATCCAGATGATGTGAAAACATTAGCGGATGTTGCCGGCACTAAAATCGATGAGGTGTTCTTAGGTTCATGTATGACTAATATTGGTCATTTCCGTGCTGCTGGTAAGTTATTAGAAAAAGAAACGGGGCGTTTACCAACTCAGCTTTGGGTCTCACCACCGACTAAAATGGATCAGGCGCAATTAACCGAAGAAGGCTATTACAGTACATTCGGTAAATCTGGCGCACGAATGGAAATGCCAGGTTGTTCATTGTGTATGGGTAATCAGGCGCGTGTTGCAGATAATGCAACCGTGGTTTCGACTTCTACACGTAACTTCCCGAACCGTTTAGGTAATAATGCCAATGTCTATTTAGGTTCTGCGGAATTAGCGGCTGTCTGTTCTATTTTGGGTAAAATCCCCACTAATGAAGAGTATATGGCTTATGTAAGTAAAATTAGCGAGACAGCAGAAGATACGTACCGTTATTTGAATTTTGATCAAATTAAAAGCTATCAAGATAAAGCGGATGCGGTAGAAGTAGAGTAATGTAGGGCGGGCAGGCAGGTTTTTTGCCCACCTTTAACGGATTATGCGCTTAACAAATAAAGAAATTGATACGATAAAAAACAGCGTACTAGCACTTGATGCTAGTGCGCATGTTTATTTGTTTGGTAGTCGGGTTGATGATGCTAAACGCGGTGGTGATATTGATTTATTAATTGAGTCAAATGTTTTGACGAAACAAGATTTACGTAAAGTTCGTCGGCAATTTTTTGATATTTTTGGCGAGCAGAAAATAGATTTGGTTTTAGACTCAGGTATTGAAAATCAGGCATTTATTCATATGATAAAACCGACTGCAGTGCAATTATGAACAGCGCTTATTTGCAAGAGCTCAGTGTTTCTTTGGAAAAACAACTTTTCTGGTTGGATTATTCTTATCAGCAAGTGAAAGACTTATCTACGCCAGAAAATTTTAGTATTGAGCAATTTAATCAGTTTGAAAACCTATGTAGTCGTTATGCACGCACGATTGATTTTTTAGTGCGTAAAGTGTTTCGTTGTCTTGATGATGTTGAATTTGAAAATCAAGGCACCTTGATTGATGTGGTTAACCATGCGCATAAACGCGGGCTATTTGAGGATATTGAATCAATTAGGCAGATTAAAGATATTCGTAATGAAATCGTGTATGAGTATTTGGATGATGCTTTGCAAAGAGTATTTTCAGATGTGCTAAAGACCGCACCAGAGTTGATTGCCATAGGGCGGAATACTTTAGCTTATGTTGAAAAAGTTAATAGATAATTGGAAAAGACAGTGAATATAAAAGAATACATGACCTCTCTAGGTCAGCAAGCAAAAGCCGCTGGTCGTGCAGTAAGCCGCGCTGAATCAGGGCAAAAGAATGCGGCTTTATTAGCGATTGCAGAGCAATTAAAAAATAATACGGCTTTATTAGTTGAAGAGAATGCGAAAGATTTACGGGCTGGTAAAGAAAAAGGCTTAGATGCGGCTTTGTTAGACCGCTTAGAGCTAACGCCTGCTAGAATCCAAGCGATGATTGATGGTTTAAATGAAGTAGCGGCTTTGCCTGATCCGGTGGGTGCAATTACTGATTTAAAATATCGTCCTAGTGGTATTCAAGTGGGGCAGATGCGCGTGCCTTTAGGTGTGATTGGGATTATTTATGAATCTCGACCTAATGTGACAGTCGATGCGGCAGCTTTGTGTTTGAAATCAGGGAATGCTTGTATTTTGCGTGGTGGTTCGGAGTCAATTCATTCTAATAAAGCAATTGCTTTGTGTGTGGCTAAAGGTTTGGAACAAGCTGGTTTACCTGTGACAGCCGTGCAAGTTGTGGAAACGACGGATAGAGCGGCAGTAGGTGAACTAATCACGATGAATGAGTATGTTGATGTTATCGTGCCTCGTGGCGGTAAAAGCCTGATTGAACGCATATCTAAAGATGCGACTATTGCCGTTATTAAGCATTTAGACGGTATTTGTCATGTATATATAGATGGTCAAGCAGATATTGATAAAGCCATTAATATTGCTGTAAATGCTAAAACACACCGTTATGGCGTTTGTAATGCAATGGAGACTTTATTAGTTGCTGAATCAGTTGCTTTGCAAGTATTACCTAAATTAGCAGTGCAGTACAAAGAAGCCGGTGTGGAATTACGGGGTTGTTTAAAAACCTGCTCTATCGTTGCGGATTGTGTGCGTGCGACTGAAGAAGACTGGGCAACTGAATATTTAGCCCCTGTGTTATCAATTAAAGTGGTTGCTGATATTGATGAAGCTATGGCGCATATTAATGAGTTTACTTCAGGGCATACTGAGTCTATCGTTACCGAAAATTATACTTTAGCGCGCCGTTTTCTGCGTGAGATGGATTCTAGTTCGGTGATGGTTAATGCATCTACGCGTTTTGCAGATGGCTTTGAATATGGCTTGGGTGCAGAAATTGGTATTAGTACCGATAAATTACATGCGCGCGGACCTGTAGGTTTAGAAGGCTTAACAAGCTTGAAATATATTGTCTTAGGGGACGGGCATATCCGCCAGTAAATGCTAGGTATTTATGGCGGCACGTTTAATCCAGTGCATTATGGGCATTTACGCACGGCATTAGAAGTCAGTGAGATTTTTGCTTTAGATGAACTGCGCTTAGTGCCGTGCTCCCAGCCAGCGCATCGCGATGAACCTGAAGTAAGTGCAGCTATGCGTGTGCAAATGCTGCAACTGGCCATACAGGAAACGCCACAATTACAGATTGATACGCGTGAACTGGAGCGAGCAGGACCGTCTTATATGGTTGATACGCTAGCTTCTATTCGTGCTGAAATAGCGTCAGATAGGCCGCTATTTTTGTTTATTGGTACTGATGCTTTTAATGGTTTATCTTGCTGGCATAGATGGCAGACCTTATTTGATTATGCGCATATTGTGGTCGTGACTCGCCCTGCATTTAAGCCGGAAACCTTAGTAAAATTTTATGCAGATAAGCTAGTTAATGATAAGCATTCGTTAAAATCCTGTGCGAGTGGTAAAATCTATTTTCAACAGGTGACGCAATTAGATATTTCAGCAACATTTATTCGACAAATCTTTGCTATGCAAAGAAATCCGAGTTTCTTATTGCCTGAAGCAGTCATTGAATATATACAGGCGAAACAATTATATAAAGCCTGAAAAAACAGAATAAAGGAAATTGAATGCAAGCGGAAAAATTATTAGCGATTGTGACTAAAGTCTTAGATGATCGTAAGGCTGAAAATATAGTCACAATTGATGTAATTGGAAAAACAAGTTTTACTGATTATATGGTGATTGCGACAGGAACCTCGGCGCGTCATAGTAAAGCTTTATGTGAATATGTGACTTTAGAATTAAAGGATCAAGGGGTGATGCCTTTAGGTGTCGAAGGCGGGCAAGATTCTGAATGGGTATTGGTCGATTTAGGTGATGTGATTCTACATGTTATGACAGCACAATCACGTGAGTTTTATCAGTTAGAAAAGCTGTGGAGTGTGGAAAATGCGCAACCAGAAGAAGAAATTGATTATGAAGACGAAGATGACTAAAAAAATTAGTGTAGCGCTATTGCTATCTTTAAGTGCGACTTCTGCTTTAGCACAAACACCTGATATTACGGAAGGTTTGTGGGAAGTAAGCTCTCAAGTGAGTATGGCGGCGATGCCGATGGAAATACCTGCGGTGACGATGCAACAGTGCTTTACTAAACAGAGTATGAACCCTGAGAATATTCTGCAGCAGAATAATTGTCAGATGCATGATCTGGATATACAAAATAACCAAGTACGCTGGTCTATGAACTGTGAACAAGATGGTATGAAAATGCAGGGCTTGGGAAAAATTCAGTATCAAAAAACCAGTTTTGCCGGTACATTTGATATGACTATGTCAGGCGCACCGCAGGGTGCTATGGCTATGCAAACAAAAATTACAGGGCGTTATCTAGGGAAATGCCAATAGTATTACCCTATAATAGCCATTAGTTATCGTTTTTACAATTTCGAGAGTGTTTCATGATTCAAGGTAGTATCGTAGCGTTAGTCACCCCTATGTTTGATAACGGTGATATAGATAAGGATAGTCTTAAAAAATTAGTAGAGTTTCATATAGAGCAAGGGACTGATGCTATCGTTGCTATGGGAACGACGGGCGAATCCGCTACCTTAAATGAACAGGAGCATATGGATGTGGTCAAATCAGTTGTGCAGTATGTAGCAGGGCGTATTCCTGTTATTGCTGGAACGGGTGCTAACTCTACTTCTGAAGCGATAGCACTAACACAAGCTGCAAAAGAAGTCGGTGCCGATGCCTGTTTATTAGTCACGCCTTATTATAATAAACCGACTCAGGAAGGTTTATATTTACATTATAAAGCGATTGCTGAAGCGGTCGATATTCCACAAATTTTATATAATGTGCCTGGGCGTACTGCCTGTGATATGTTGCCTGAAACCGTTGGTCGCTTGGCAAAAATTAAAAATATTGTGGGTGTTAAGGAAGCAACAGGTGATTTAGCTCGAGTAGCTATTATTCGTGAGCTATGCGGTGCTGAATTCGCGATTTATACTGGTGACGATGCTAGTAGTTGTGAATTTTGTTTATTAGGGGGTAATGGGACAATTACCGTTTCTGGTAATGTTGCGCCACGCTTAGTGCATGAAATGATTGCTGCTGCAATTAATGGTGACCGAGAAACGGCAACCAGTATTGATGCCAATTTAAAAGGCTTACATACACACTTATTTATCCAATCTAACCCTATCCCTGTTAAATGGGCGGTTGCTGAAATGGGTTTAATGAGTGAAGGCATACGTTTACCGTTAACATGGTTAACTCAAGACTGTGTTAAAAAAGTGCGTGCGGCAATGCAACAAGCGCATGTCCTTTAATTCCTCTTTAACAAACGGCATGAAACTCAGTAAAATTATTGTTATTTTTTCGGTCACTTTAGTGACGGCCTGTAGCTCATTCTTTCCTGATAAAGAAAAAGACTATGTTTATAGTAAAGAAATTGCCGCATTAGAAATGCCGCCCAATTTATCAGAAGAACAAGTCACCGAGCCATTAAGTGTAGGTGTCACTCCTAGCGCTTTAACGAATACCATTGAATTTATTCAAGATACTGAGGGGAGTTATTTATTAATTAACTCTCCTTTTGCTTATGTTTGGCGTGTTACTGCTAAGGCTTTAACAGAACGATCAATTGAGATCACCGATAAAGACCGTTCTACTGCAACTTATTATGTGCAATATGACCCTGATGTGCAGGAAGTGAAAGACGGTTCTTTTTGGGATGAACTGGTTTTTTTCTTTGGTGATGATCCGAACCAAGAAAAACCCTATCAAGTTTTTTTACAACAAAGCGAACAAGGTATCCTTATTTTTGTTCGGGATGAGCAAGGCACTAATTTATCAGAAGGCAATGGCTTGCGTTTGTTAAATTCATTGTTTGATACGATAAAAAAGGATTTTGAAACAGATTAAATTCATTTTGTTGCTCTGCATCAGAATGTAACGTGACGCTCTGCACGTTAAGTAGAATGTTGCTGATAGCGTCCCTCGAAAATGAGAGGCGCACTTTACCGATCACTCGAATACCTCATAAAACACACCTTTTTATATGCTTAAAATTTCCGGAACTTCCGCGTTATCAAAATTTAGAATTCAAAAATTATTAGCTGATGTACAAGCGATAGACTCAAATATTAGTGATATTTCTGCATTGTATATGCACTTTGTTGAAATGAATGCTGAGATTAATGCTGAACAAGATGCTATTTTGCAGCAATTATTAGCTTATGGGTCGAAGGCTGATAGCATTGAAAAATCTGGCATAGTTACTTTTTGGGTTGCGCCGCGCTCAGGCACTATTTCACCTTGGTCGAGTAAAGCGACAGAAATTGCTCAGCGTTGCGGCTTGAGCTGTGTTGAGCGTTTAGAGCGCAGTGTTGAGTATACTCTCTATGCAAGTGCAACTATTGGTGCTGATAAATTAAAACAAATTTATACGCTAGTGCATGATCGCATGACGCAATCGATAGTGACTGATATTGATAGTGCTGAATTATTTGCTCATCACGAACCTCTACCTTTAGAAACAGTTGCCATTATCGAACAAGGTAAAGACGCGTTAGTGCAAGCCAATAGCACTTTAGGTTTGGCTTTATCTGCTGATGAAATTGATTATTTAGCAGGTCGCTTTCAAGCTTTAGGGCGTAACCCTAGTGATGTGGAATTAATGATGTTTGCTCAGGCAAACTCAGAGCATTGTCGTCATAAAATCTTTAATGCCAGCTGGACGATTGATGGCGTTGATCAGGCGAAATCTTTATTTAGCATGATTCGTAATACAGCTGAGAAAAATCCAGAAGGGATTTTATCAGCTTACAGCGATAATGCTTCGGTTGCGACAGGATCCAATGCTGCGGTATTTATTCGTAATGCTAAAACTGGTGAATATGCCTATACGCAGGAAGATGCGCACTTATTAATGAAAGTGGAAACGCATAATCACCCGACTGCGATTGCTCCGCATTCAGGTGCGGCAACAGGGTCTGGTGGTGAAATTCGCGATGAAGGTGCAACGGGGCGTGGCTCTGCAACTAAAGCGGGTTTAACCGGTTTTACCGTTTCGCATTTAAAAATTCCTGGCTTTATACAGCCTTGGGAACAAGATTTTGGTAAGCCAGAACGTATTGCTTCTGCGTTAGATATTATGCTCGACGGTCCAATTGGTGGCGCAGCATTTAATAATGAATTTGGCCGCCCCAATATTGCTGGTTATTTTCGTAGTTTTGAGCAGCTCGTTGAAGGCAGTCAAGGCGAAAAATTAAGCGGCTATCATAAACCGATTATGATTGCTGGTGGTATGGGTAATATTCGTCCTATGTTGGTGGATAAGCACCCAATTCCAGCCGGTTCACTGATTATTATTCTTGGTGGTCCTGCGATGTTAATCGGTTTAGGTGGTAGTGCAGCCTCTTCACAAACGTCAGGTGAAAGTGCTGCTGAATTAGATTTTGCTTCGGTACAGCGCGAAAATCCAGAAATGGAACGTCGTTGCCAAGAGGTTATTAATCACTGTAATTCTTTAGGTGATGATACGCCAGTTGTCTCGATTCATGATATCGGTGCGGGTGGTTTGTCCAATGCTGTACCCGAAATTATCCATGATTGTGAGCGCGGTGGACGTTTTGAACTGCGTAAGGTAAATAATGACGATAAAGGCATGTCACCGATGCAAATCTGGTGTAATGAAGCGCAAGAGCGTTATGTGGTTGCTATTAAACCTGAGTCTTTAGAGTTGTTTGAATCTTTTTGTCAGCGCGAACATTGTTTATATGCCGTCATTGGTGAAGCAACTGATGAAGAGCATTTGACCTTAACCGATGAGCTGTTTGGCAATAGCCCAGTCGATATTCCGATGTCAGTTTTATTCGGTAGCTCGCCTAAATTACATCGTGATGTACAGCATGTAGAGGTTAAGCAAAAAGACTTGGATTTTTCTGGATTGGACTTAAAAGAAGCGGTTAAACGTGTTTTATCTTTTCCAGCTGTCGCAGATAAAAGTTTCTTAATTCATATTGGTGATCGCTCGGTAACTGGCTTAGTGGTTAGAGATCAAATGGTTGGCCCTTGGCAGATTCCGGTTGCTGATGTTGCTGTAACAGCGACAGGCTTTCAGGCAGCAACGGGTGAGGCGATGGCAATGGGTGAGCGTACACCGCTAGCGGTCGTTAATGCACCTGCATCAGGGCGCATGGCGATTGCAGAATCTTTAACCAATCTAGCAGCAGCACCTATAGAGTCACTGAATAAAATTAAAATTTCGGCTAATTGGATGGCAGCCGCAGGTAGTGAAGGCGAAGATGCCGCGCTATTTGATACCGTAAAAACAGTCGGCATGGAAGTGTGTCCTGAATTAGGTATTGCCATTCCGGTCGGTAAAGATTCTTTATCAATGAAAACGGTTTGGCAGGATGATGGCAACGAGAAAGTGATGACCTCGCCCTTATCCTTAATTATTACGGCTTTTGCCCCGGTAACTGATGTTACTAGAACGCTAACCCCTGAACTAAAGAATGAAGACAGTGTGTTAATGCTGATTGATTTAGGGCAAGGTAAAAATCGTTTAGGCGGTTCTGTATTAGCGCAAGTGTATCAACAAATGGGCAATGAAGTGCCTGATTTGGATGAGGCGGCGGTATTAAAAGCGTTTTTCAATAGTATTCAAACGTTAAACAGTGATGATAAATTGCTGGCTTATCATGATCGTTCTGATGGTGGTTTGTTAGCGACTGTGGCGGAAATGATTTTTGCAGGTCGTAAAGGTGCAGAAATTGAATTAGATCGTTTAGGTGATGATCCGCTTGCAGCTTTATTTAATGAAGAGTTAGGCGCGCTGATTCAGGTTAAACAAGATGACTGCGATGCCGTATTAGATGTTTTAGAAGCTTCTGGTTTAGAGGCTTGTACGCATATTATTGGCTGGGTGACAGAAGAGGCGCAGCAATTAACGGTGAGCTATGATGGCGAAACCTTGTATTCAGCCAGTCGTGCAGAAATGCAGCAAATCTGGTCAGAAGTCAGCTACCGTATGCAGGCTTTACGCGATAATCCAGAATGTGCAAAACAACAATTCGAACGCATTAGTGATAATAAAGACCCCGGTTTAACCGCCAGTTTAAGCTTTGATGTTAATGAAAATGTGGTTGCGCCTTTTGCTGCGGAACGTCCGCGAGTGGCTATTTTAAGAGAGCAGGGTGTTAATGGTCATGTAGAAATGGCGGCGGCTTTTGATAAGGCGGGCTTTACCAGCATTGACGTGCATATGACCGATATTATCAGTGGTCGTGTGAGCTTAAAAGACTTCGTTGGTTTAGTGGCTTGTGGTGGGTTTTCTTACGGTGATGTTTTAGGCGCTGGCGGCGGCTGGGCTAAATCAATATTATTTAATGAGCGAGCGCGCGCTGAATTTTCTGATTTTTTCCACCGAACAGATACCTTTGGTTTGGGCGTATGTAATGGTTGCCAGATGTTATCAGGCTTGAAAGAGTTGATTCCAGGCGCTGAGCATTGGCCAAAATTCATGCGTAATACGTCAGAGCAATTTGAAGCACGTGTTGCTATGGTTAAGGTTCAAGACTCGCCATCTATTTTACTGAAAGGTATGGCTGGATCGAAAATTCCAGTAGTGATTGCGCATGGTGAAGGGCGTGCTGAATTTACAGAAAGCAATCAACAACAGGCTTTGGTGGCATTGAGCTATGTAGATAATTATGGGGTAGAAACGACTGATTTTCCAATGAACCCAAATGGTTCACCTGAGGGAATTACGGGCTTAACAACCACAGATGGCCGCTTTACGATTATGATGCCACACCCTGAACGTTGCTTTAGAAAGATACAAAACTCATGGCAGCCGAGTGAATGGAGCGAAGATGGTGCGTGGTTAAGAATGTTTAGAAATGCGCGAGTTTGGGTGGGGTAAAACTTAGACTAAAAGAACGCTCTCATTTATTGTGAGAGCGTTTCTTGACGTATTGTTATAATTCGTAAAGTACACTGTTGTCTTTATCTCTAGGATCTTTTTTTGGCTTTTTAGATAATTGATCCATGCGTTCTTGGGTATATTTTCTAATCATGTCATCCCAAGTCGCGTATTGTTGGTATTCTTTAAAACCTTCTTGTTTACGTTTTTCAAAAACAGCTTTTCCTGACTCAATGAGTTCGTCAGGGGTTTTGCCATCAACTTGGTCAAGGAATTCAGACTTATCCTTTTTGTATAAATCATGGATTGCCCAAAATGAAAGTTCAAAGGCCACTCTTTGTTCTTGTGGTAAACGGTTTTTAAGGCCTTTAATTGACTTTAAAGCTGTCTTAAAACTACGGCCATTAATTTGACTGCCTTTACTGCACCCCGTTGATAATAAAATACTGACTGAAATAATAATGATTGAAAGTATACGCATATAAGACATCCTCGTTATGTGTTTTTATTGTTATTATAATAAATAGCTGAAGCTGTCTCAATCATGAGATGATTTCAACCGACTAAATTACTAAGTAATTATATACATAAGCAACTATTCATGCTCGAATTTATTAGCACTTTAAAACAGCGTTACCAAGCTATACAATTAGGTTTAGTTCAGCAAAGTATGCAATGGAGTAATTATCAGGCATGTATTGAGCAGTTAATGTTAATTGAGGCTTTTTTACATAAAGGCCACTTAATTAACAATAAAGCACACCCTACACATATTGCAGTGGTTGGCCCCACGCAATCCGGAAAAAGTACCTTGGTTAATTTACTGCTTAATCAAGAGGCTGCAGGCGTAAGTCCGCTCGCGGGATTTACCGTGCATCCACAAGCTTTTTCCGTTGATTTATCAGGTGATACTCTCATTGAAGTTGCTGAACATTTTTCTGGATTTCAGCAGGTCGAACAATTCTCTTTAAGCCCAGAAAAATACAATAGTTATTCTCTTACTCCTATTAGTTCAGCGCATTTATCGGGTTATATGCTTTGGGATACACCTGATTTTGATTCAATCGATGCGCAAAGTTATAAAGAGGGGGTGTTAAAAACCTTGGCTTTAGCTGATGTACTCGTTTTAGTTGTTAGTAAAGAAAAATATGCTGATCAATCCGTGTGGGATGTCTTGGCTTTATTAGAGCCATTAAATCAATCTTTATTAGTGGTGATTAATAAATTAGTTGCTGATTCTGAACAGCTGATTATTGATTCATTTATTGAGCGCTGGCAGCAAGTAAGAAGTGATCCTGCGCCGACAATATTCCCCATTTTATTTGCCAAAGACCATGCTTTAATTGATCAGCAAGCGGGTTTAAATGATTTATTGCAGCGCAGCATAAAGCAAGTAAAACGGAAAAAGCACAATCAAGCGGCTTATGAGTTTATTCGCCAAAACTGGCATGAATGGGTTGCCCCCATTACATTAGAAATAGAAGCGCAAGCGCAATGGCAATCAATCGTTAGTCAGACTTTACAAGATGCTTTAGTGATTTATAAGCGCGATTATCTTGATCACCCGCAACATTATGATACGTTTCAAAATGCCTTAGCTAAATTATTAACCTTGCTCGAAGTGCCGGGGATCGCAAAGGTATTAATGCAAAGTCGTAAAGCTTTAACTTGGCCTTTGCGTAAGGTTTTTTCATTAGGAAGGGAGGCAAGTAAAGGCTCGCATCCGATAACGAAAGAAACTGAAGTTTTACAGCAAATTGCAGAGCACATCTTGCTACAAGTAGGCGATAAAGTTTTAGATCAGATTGACCAAGAACATGATAATAATAAATGGTGGAAACAGATTAATAGTCAGTTACGCCAAGATAAAGCGATTATTTTGGGCGATTTTGCACAAAAGACAGAGCTTTACCATGAGAATTTTAAACAAGATATTGAAGCAACTGCGCAGGGCTTGTATACCAAACTGGAAGAACATCCTGCTATTCTAAATAGTTTGCGTGCTACCCGCGTAACTACGGATGCTGCAATGTTAGCATTAACTGTGCAAGCAGGTGGTATAGGCTTACATGATTTGTTAATTGCTCCCGCTATGTTGTCGATCACTTCTTATTTAGCGGAAAGTGCAGTAGGCAGTTATTTGCATAGAGCTGAGTCTGAATTAAAGCAACGGCAATTAAATACCGTAAAAGAACTGTTATTTGCTCAAGTCATACATCAGGTGTTACAGCAATTGCCTGAGAAAATGGCGCAAAGCACTCATTTTAATATTTCTGCTGAACAATTAGCGGCGGCAGAGGCACAACTGAAAATAAAACCACATGGCTTACGAATACTCTGATTTAGTTGCTGAGGCAAAGGGCTGGGCAACCGAAGTCATCAATCGTTCATGGGCTTCAGAAGCTAAGTTACAAGATCTTTTGCATTATGAAGCACGCTCACCAGAAACATTATTTGCTGACCCAAGTTCCCGGCCATTAATCGTGGCTTTTTTAGGCGGAACAGGCGTTGGTAAAAGTACTTTATTGAATCGTCTAGCAGGTCAAGATATCGCGCGTACCGGTGTCGTTCGGCCAACATCTAAAGAAGTGACCTTGTTTCATCATGCTAGTGTCAAAATAGCTCATTTACCTAGTCGCTTACCGATAGACAAAATTAAAGTTGCAGAACATTCAGATACTAGTAAAAAGCATATTATCTGGATAGATATGCCTGATTTTGATAGCGCAGAGCAAAGCAATCAGCAATTAGTTTTAGAATGGTTACCGCATATAGATGTCCTAGTTTATGTCGTAAGTCCCGAGCGTTATCGTGACAATAAAGCTTGGCAGTTATTGCTGGCTGAAGGCGGTAAACACGCATGGATCTTTGTTTTAAATCAATCTGATCGTGGTGAGGCTGAGCAGTATCAGGATTTTATTAAGCAACTACATAAGGCGGGCTTTAATGATCCGATTGTTTATCAAAGCTGCTGTGCTACAGATAAAACTGCCACTCAAAGAGATGAATTTGATGATTTAGAAACAGCCATGCAAGCGTTAGCAACGGAAAATACAGTTACTCAATTAGAGTTAAGAGGCGGTCAAGTTCGTAAAACAGAGCTAAGTAAAGTCTTGGTTTCTGCCCTTGAAGTATTAGGTTCGCCTGCAAGCAGTAAAGCGTTAATTCCTTTTTGGCATAAGCAATGGCAAAATTTTTATGGACTTTTAGTGGATGCAATGGCTTTGCCTATTCAGCAATTAGCGGAATATTACGCGGTACATAGTAGTGATTTATCGGCTAAAGAATTAGATAATCATTCTTCACATAAGATACATCATGGGTTATGGGATAAATGGGCGCAATCAAGGCTGGAAGATGCTTTGGATGCGCTAATTATTCAATCAGACTCGTTGGGTTTACCCGCAACTCCCATAAAACAGGCTGTAGCACCGGTGCGTGAAAATGCGCAAAAAATAATTGCTGAAAAAACCTTATTGTCGGTGCGCAAAGCTTTAATAAACCCAGGTAATGTTATCCAGCGAGCGCTTATCAAAACAGCGTTTGTTGCAGAAATTATTTTGCCAATGGCAGCAATGGGCTGGGTCGGTTATCAAGTCTTTATTGAGTTTTATGAAGCGAGCTTAGCTGCAATACCTCATTATGTAGGTGTCGATTTTGCGGTTAATAGTTCCATGTTAATCGCTATCGCTTGGTTACTTCCTTATTTCTTAAAGAAAAAACTAAAGCCCTCAATAGAAAAAGCCGCGCTTAAAGGTCTACGTAATGGCTTGTTAAGCGCATTACAAAGTATAGAGTTTGAAGTAGTGGAGCAGATTAAGAAAAATACACAGACTCAAGAAGCTTTACAGCAACAAGCAGAAAAAATTATCAATGCCTGCCAAGAGGGTAATGATGATTTATTTACGCTACCGGAAAATAGCCCTTTAGAACGGATGTTGCTGTAGTTCCAATACACTTATTGATGAACATAGGGTAGACAAATGACTAAAAATGACCAAAAAATTCGTTTTTTTCGCGAACAAATTCCTTCGTTTGCTTGTAAGGAGGGGTGTCATGATTGTTGTGGACCAGTAACGGCATCTTCTGAAGAAGTGTCACGATTGCCAATGAAAAGCGACACCGAGCATGAACAGGCGCTAAATGAATTAAACTGTCCTTATTTGGGTGAGAATGGTTGCGAAGTTTATGAAGAGCGCCCTCTAATTTGCCGCCTTTTTGGTACTACAAAAAGCCTAGCCTGTCCTAATGACTGTGCTCCTGAGAAAATGACCGCACCCAAAATAGAGCAGAAAATTCATGAATTTCACCGTAAGACTCGCCAAGTATTGCTTTAAGGCATCTGGCGCGCCATTTTTCCTCATGAAATACGTTGCCTACCACGGACTAAAAATCATCACTTCGCTAAGCTCCGTTTCCATGATTTTCAGTGGATGATTAATTAATCATCCGACAAAAGAGGGTGAGCTTTATCTTTTTTTAGATTTTAAACCCTACAGTGAGCGTGCTCAGGTCTCGCCTTGATGGGCTGATAGTTAGCGGTAAGCGAAGAGAGGATTTTCATTTGAAGTGCGCCGGGATTGCAAGCTTAAAAATTACTTTACAGTGCCAAGAGTAATGACTGTTTTAGCCTCGTGAATAGCATAACCATTTCTCTCTATTTGTTGAATAATGTTGTCTTGGTCTAGTGCTGCATGAGCTTTTTTAGGCTCTATTTCTAATCTGGTTTTGAATGGTGACAAAGTCAAAAGATCGGGATCTATAGAGTCCGGAAGCTCTAATTGTGTAATTTTTGTACCCTTAGGGACAGATATGTATTTATTGCCATTTTTGGTGCTTTTGTAAATATCAATTATCAATTTGAAACCTTTTAGTGAGAGTGCTTTTAGCACGTTAGTAAGCTAAGGTGTAACTTCTCATTATCAATGAGGTATAGATGATTTTTTTGATCGTAGGAATCCAAGTTTAGAGTAGATCCTCGGCCCCGACAAATCTTGTGCCCACGTTTGACGGGTAGACTTCGGGAATGACGATATTTTTATAGGCATTTGTCTGTGACTAATGAGAAGTTACGCTAAGGTCTGTATCTTATACTCTAGAAAGTACTTTACACCAAAAGTTTTTCTGAAAAACATCTGCTATTAGCAAGGAAAATTTATTACTGAGTATAAATACCGTGCATAAGGAATGCGGATTTAATAATACCCGAAAGTTTACTTTCTAATGTGGCCTGTATGGAGTTTACGAAATACAGGAAGCGTAGTGCATTCACTTTCCGTATTCCGTAAACTCTAAAGCAGAGCTACAAGATATTTTGGTTATATATGTAATCAGGAAAGTTAATGAGTAGCTATACCGTACTTTTGAATTCGATATAATAAGGTATCTCGTGAGAGCCCTAGTAAACGAGCTGATTTAGCCCTGTTGCCATTGGTTCTTTCTAGTGCTTGATGAATAAGGTCAGCTTCTAATTTATCTAGATTAATGCCGGCTTCAGGCAAAGAAAAATCAGTGTTACCTTGGGCTGACGAGGTCTTAATGGCGAAAAAATCATGTGGAAAGTTTTCCGCATCAATAGTTTGGCCAGATAACAAGATTGAAGTACGTTCACATAAATTACGTAATTCTCTAACGTTTCCAGGCCACTTATGATTTTGTAGTATTTTAAGAGCTTGCTTGCTAAATTTTGGCGCGACTCTATCGTGTGTTTTAGAGAAGTGATCTTGAAAATGTTTAATTAGATGCTCTATATCTTCAACTCTTTCTTTGAGAGAAGGAATTTCTAATGGAATAACATTGAGCCGGAAATACAAATCTTCTCTAAATTCCCCAGCGGCAATTTGTTTTTGTAAATCAGTATTAGTTGCTGAAATGATGCGCACATCAACTTTATAGGTTGCAGTATCTCCGACGGCTAAACATTCGCCATTTTCTAAAAAACGTAATAACTTGGCCTGAATAGAAAGCGGTAAAGAGTTAACTTCATCAAGAAATAAAGTTCCGCAGTCAGCCGCTTGGAAAAGTCCTGTTTTATTGGCAATGGCTCCAGTAAAGGCACCTTTTTTATGGCCAAATAATTCTGATTCTATCAGAGACTCAGGGAGTGCCGCACAATTCAAAGTAATAAAAGGCTTGTCAGCACGATGACTATCTTTCTGTATTGCATTAGCGAGGACTTCTTTGCCGGTCCCTGTTTCACCTTTAATCAATACGGTGACATCGGTAGCAGCAATCATGCGCGCGCTACGCAATATATTGTCGAATACAGGCGTCTTGCTTATGATGGTTTTAAAATGACTCATACGCTGATAATTGCGACTAAGACTAATAACATGCCAATCACTTGTTTAGTGGTGCGTAAACTGGATATGCGGCTGATAAATGAGCTGACTAGCCCCGTTCCCATAACTGCCGGTAATGTACCTAAGCCGAACGCTAGCATGGATAATGCACTGGTGACAATATCGCCAGAGGTTGCAGCTAAGGCTAGGGCAGTATAAACCAAACCACAAGGAATCCAGCCCCAGACCATTCCAAATAAAAAGGCTTGGTTTAAGGTGGCGACAGGAATCAACTTTCTGCCATAAGGTTCTATGGTTTTCCAAAAGCGTGAGCCGGTTTTTTCTATATAAGCAAAGGTAGGAAACCAACCTGCGATATAAAAACCAGCGCCAGTAATAATGAGTGCGGAAAGAATTTTTAATATTTGATGTCCATGCTCTTCACCTAGTGGCATCGTAACAATGGATTCGATTAACCCTATTATCAGGCCTGCCAACATATAGCTGAAAATACGGCCTAAATTATAACTAAAAATAAAGGTCGCCATTTTAGCTTTATTGCTACGAATTTCAGGCTTTAGGCTGAATGATAAAGTGCCAATAATAGAGCCGCACATAGAAACACAGTGCAAACTGCTAAAAAGTCCTATGACGAAGGCAATTAAAATTGGCGAGCTGATAAGTTGTGTAATTTCCATCGGAAGATTTTAACATATTGAATTTAGCTCGGTATAGCGGCTATTTTTCATAAGAAATTAATAAGGTATATAGCTTGTATTTTTCAAGTTATATAACATAGTTTAATTAATGTTAATTCTATTAATATTATTCAACTCATTGAATATTATAAAGACAAAGACAGGGGAGTGATATTTGCTTATACTTAAGCACTTATTTACTATGGGGGTTATTTTGAAAACGAAGTTAAGTATTGCAGTAGCAACTGCGCTGGCATTGCCTTTAGTTGGGCATGCAGAAACAGAACAATTAACAACAATTGTTGTTGAAGGAAGCGGTAGTAGACCCGGTGCTTTTGCATTAGCACCAGACTCATCAGGTTTTAAAGACATGGCTGCTTTATTAGAGCGTGTTCCAGGAGCAAATATTAACCGTAATGGGCCTCTAACGGGGATTCCTCAATACCGTGGTATGTACGGTAATAGGGTGAATGTATCTATTGATGGTGCAAATATGAAAGAAGTAGGGCCAAATTCTATGGATCCTTCTTTAAGTCATGTGCCTGCCGCATTAACCAAGTCACTGACGGTATATCGAGGTCTTGCACCGGTTAGCAGTGGTATTGATACCATTGGTGGATCTATGAAAGTAGAAACTATGAAAGGGAATTTTGCTGAAGATGAATTTGAGTCAGATGGTGTTATTTCTTCTGGCTATAGTTCAGTGGATAATGGTTATTTTGTCTCGGGATTTACTTCACTGGCTAATCAAAATCACAAAGTACATTTAGGTGTGAGTAAGGAAGAAGGTAACGACTACCAATATAATGACAGTGATAGCCTGAAAGTTTCGCCTACAGAATATGATCGTCAAGCATTAACCGTCGGTTATGAATATCAACGAAATGGACATGAATTCGGCTTTAATTTTACTGACAATAATACGATAAATACCGGTACGCCAGCATTACCTATGGATATCGTTTACGTTGACGGTGGTCTTTACAATATGAATTACAACTGGGATCTTGGCCAAGGTTACCAGTTAAAAACTAAGTTCTTTTATCAGAATATGAAGCACTTAATGGATAATAATACATTAAGGGAGCCGTTAAACCCTATGATGCTAATGGAGAATACTACGAAAGTTCAAGGTGGTGGTTGGGATATTGCTTTATCCATGCCTTTGCTATCAGGAGACTTTACAACGGGTTTTACCGGCGATACATCTCATCATGACTCCTTAATTCATATGACTATGATGCCTAATGCACCTATGCCAATGAATATGTATACTAACTACTTCAATGATGCTGAGCGTTCTCGCTATAGTTTTTTTGGTGAATGGAAAGGTGAGGTTGCTGATAAGCTAACTGCAGAGCTAGGTATGCGTTTAACCTATACCAATGCTGATGCGGGTGATGTTTCTACTCAGAACCCAATGATGCAAATGGCGGCAACAAACTTTAATAATCAAGAGCATAATAAAGACTTTGTTGATGTCGATTTAGTCGCTGTTTTTGATTATGCGCTGCGTACTGATTTAGATCTTGAAGTGGGTTTTGCTAGAAAAACCCGTGCCCCTACTTACCAAGAGCTATACTTGTGGGCCCCTTCAGAGGCAACAAGTGGTACGGCTGATGGTAGAACTTATGTCGGTAATTTAGATCTTGAAACAGAGGCTGCATACCAATTTGAATTTGGTGCAGACTGGCATACAGATGAAGCTTATTTTGCACCACGAGCGTTTGTGCATTATGTCGATGATTATATTCAAGGCACGCCAAGTGACTCTATAGAAGCTAAGCAACTGAGATGTCCAACTACTGACGCATGTCCGGTGTTACAATTTAATAATATTCAAGCGCTTCTTTATGGGGTTGATTTTGAAGCAGGTTATGTCTTTACTGACTGGGTACGTCTTGATGCAGGTTTAAACTATGTCGGTGGGAATCGCCTTGATGGACCTAAAGGCAATTTATATCGTATTGCACCACTTAATGGACGTACGACATTAACTTTTAGCCATTCAGATTTTTCTTTCTCAGCGGAAGGAATTTACTATGCTGCACAAAAGAATGTCGCTGATTACAATAATGAAGCACAAACTCCAAGCTATCAAATCATGAATCTTCGTGCGAGTTATGCTGCGTTTGATGGGTTTTTGATCGGTTTAGGCATTGAAAATGTTATTGATTCAGACAATCAGAACCACTTAGGTGGTTATTATCGTCCAATGACGGATACAACTAATGAAGTATCGCAAGGAGAGCGTATTTCAATGCCAGGTCGTAACTATTATGCGACTGTCTCTTATCAGTGGTAAACCTTTAAATAAGGCTACCTGTGTTTAGGTAGTCTTGAATTGAAGCAAAAAAGCGTAAGTCTGACTTGCGCTTTTTTTATGCCTGAAATTTACTTGATTACCCATAAACTTCAGCTATCTTGAAAAATGCTTTTTAAATCAAATGACTTGCCATTGTAAGTACCTACGTAAAATTAAACTACATACACTTAAGACGAAACATTAAGGTAGGGTACGCATTGCGTACCTTTCGGTGTTATACCAATCCCAATATATTTGCACTTAAACTCATATACCCAAGAAAAACCGTCATTCCTGCATGCTTTTAGCAGGGATCTATAGTGTGCGCATGGATTCCCGATTAAAGACTTCGGGATGACGACCATGACAGTAATTATTTATTGGGATTGGTATAACAAGGTATGCGGTGCATACCCACATAAATTGTACCGGCTTAAAATGCTAGCCAGAGAGAGTATTGTAGGTTCACTAATCGCGATCATTGAGATGCTAGTTATTGATTTTGATTAGCTACAAGGCAGTCGCAATTTCTTATAAGATATGAAATAGAGCGTGCCATTGAAGAGTAAAAATTAAGTATAAAAAAGCCCAAGTTATCGCTAACTTGGGCTTTTTTGTTGGTTTGAAATAAACCCTATTACATGCACATAGCATCCATGCCAGGTATTTCGTCCTGCTCGTACCACCTTTGAGGGGCAACGCAACCGTGATCATCAGCTGCAGGAGTTTCTGCTGCGGACTCTGTAGTCTCTGTCATAGAATCATCCATACTCCCCGGCACCATGCAGTGCTTCATAGCATGGCTCCACTCTTTAGGAGCAACACAACCATAACTATCAGCAAAACCAGTAAGTGCAGTTTTAAATGCAGCCATATCATCATGAACATGAGGTGCTACGGCATCAAAGCTAGCTAATGCATTGGTGAAATGAGTCATGTCATGATTGCCGTGGTTGTCTGGTTGATCAAAACCAGCAGTAGCAACATGGGCATTGATATTAGCAGCATTCATTGCTTCTTGAATGTATTTTTGAATATCTTTCGCACTCTCTTTGCCGTGTCCTTTAGCTTCAGCGTGCGCAGTTGACAAGGCTTTTGCTACAAGTTGCGCTTGTTCATGCACTTTTTTGTAGTCATCGTCTGTCTTTCCAAGAGCTACATGGTCATCTTCTAATAACTTAACAGTGCCTGATAAATTTAGCGCTGTTTTTATGCTTGCTTCTGCTTCAGCAATACTTACGCCTGTTGATCTGCTTTCATTGATTACTAAAGTCGTTAATGGACTAATAAAGGAGTGCCCGATATCCGTTAGGTAAGTCGCTTCTGCTAACTCTTGATCAGGGAAGTCAGAATCCGTTGTCGTTCCGGGGATGATTTTAGCGATGACTCTATACTTACCAAGATCCGTCGGATCAATATTCGGTAAAGTATATTTACCGTCAGTATCAGTGAAAACAGACGGATATTTGTCATTAGCCGTACAGTCATCATCTTCATTCGTATCTAAACAAACTTCGGCATTTTGTAAATAACCATCAGCGACAAGCCCTTTTAGGTCAGTCGTATTGGTGGTATCACTGCTAGAACTGCAAGCCGTTGCGCCAATGGCTAAGGCAAGCAGTATAGACTTTTTTAAAATAGATGCGCTGGGCATCAAAAATTGTTTTTTCATATGAATTATTATTCCTATTGAAAAAAGGGCATACACATAAATAGGTTAGTTCTAATATTTATTGTGGCTGCTGCACTTTGTTAGTATTTAATTGAGCTTAGTGACCAGAGTGACCATCTTCTTCAGCTTTTAATACCATTATGTGTGCTGCTTTATCGTTGGCTACAGTCCATTCAGCAGTCAAACCCTTAGGGCAATACTGAATAATATCAAATTTTAATTCTGCAGACTCTTCGCCCTCTTTTAGGATGGTTTTAGCTCTGATAATTTCGGTTTTAAATACTGATTTGTAAGGGATGTTAACGTCAGTGATAGCAAGCTCAGTTACTTGGTCTACTTCTTCGCCATCAATAGTGCGTTTTTCTGTTTTCGTGCGGATTCCATAAAAAGAAGATACAGGAGATGCATTAGCTAAAAAAGTACCGCTATCAATATCAGCTTGGCTATTAGGGAACTTAATGACTATTCCTTTTGTTGGGTATTGATTATCATTTTCATCTCTACAGCCATGAGGGACTTGAATTGTTAAGTAGTTTGCACCGTGATCTGTCATTACATTAGCAGTGACTTCACTTTCAACAATTGAAGAGTGAGCAGATGCTAAAGCAGGAACTAATAAAGCGCTAATAGCTGTTAATTTTAATAATGATGTCGCTAATTTTTTCATAAGTATATTTTTTATAAAGTTAAAAATACTCTTAATGCATAGAGTGTGCCATGCTTTCGGTGGCTGAAGATTAAATAAAGCCACAAGATAAGTGCATGTTTTCTAAATGCAAATCATTATCATTAGCAAGTCTAATATTATAATATTAGACTAAGTAAGGTATTGATTTAATTAAACTATGTTATTTGGCTTATTTTATACAAGGTAAATAACTTATACTTCAAGGATGTACTAAAGCTAGATGAGGTTTTTTTATGAAGGCGAAACTGGATAGAGAGTGTTTCTTAATGTTGTGGTCTATAGTATGTCAATTGAACTGGCTGGTGTAACGGGGAAGAGCTTAAAATACTAGGTTTCTTGATCAAATAGTGAGCCACGGCTTTCTTTTTCATTGGCAGGATCAGTATTTTCCTGAGACATTTTCAATAAATCAGCTTGGGCTTTTGCTGCCATAGACATTGCTTGACTGGCAACTTTAAAATCTTGTGATGAAGGAGAGGCGGGTGCTAATGCCGCGCGCTTAATCATATCGGCTTTACGTAAAGTCGCAGCAGGGTCACCAGCGACAGCAGAGGTATCAATCTGAACTTCGCCGCCAATCGCATAACGTTGACCGTTAGGCCCACGTTGATAACTAAAGCTTGCGCCACTTGTTGCAATGCCGCCAGCAGCACTAAGGTGTGCTTGTTCATGTGCTTTAACTTCTGTATCGCGCTGTTTTAATTTTTGAACTTGAGCTAGTTCTTCGGCACTTAAATCTTGATTAGAAGAATTTTCAGCTTGGTTCCCTTTTTTGACGTTTGTTGTTTCAGTAGGAAATGATTTTGTTTCAGGCGCAGTCTTTTCTCTTTCCTGTGTAGGGGCAGTGTAAGGATTGCTTATACTCGGTGAAAAGTGCGATATAGCTGATAACATAATCAAACAGGCTAGTGTTTAGGTTTCTTATTGTAGTGACGGAGTGGTAGAAATGTCAATTTTAGGGACTTATTTAGCTTGATATTTTGTCTTGTAAAAGAGTGTGTTGTAGGTATCTTTAATATCAGTACATTCTAATGATATGGAATATCATATATAATCGGCATTTAAAGAATAAGGGGACATTTATGCAAGCAGAGTTTTGGTTAGAACGTTGGGAGCAAAATCAGATTGGTTTTCACGAACAGGAAATTAATAGCCATTTGCAAAATTACTGGAGCAAGCTGAATCTGCCTAAGAAAAGTAAAATTTTTGTGCCACTGTGCGGTAAAAGTAGCGATATGCTGTGGTTACTGGCGCAAGGTTATGAGGTTTTAGGGGTTGAGTTAAGTCCCTTGGCAGCACAGGAGTTTTTTGCTGAGAACCAATTGGATGTAAAAGTTAGTGACTGCGGTGCTTTTCAACGCTGGGAAATGGAAGGTCTTAGTATTTATCAGGGGGATTTCTTTGCTTTGACGAGTGAAGATTTAGTGGGGTGCAATGCTATTTATGATCGAGCATCACTGATTGCTTTGCCTGTTGAAATGCGCCAAAAGTATGCCAAGCATTTAAAGCAAGTTGCCCCTTCATTAACAGATACATTATTAATTACTTTAGAGTACGATCAAAGCGAAATGCAAGGTCCGCCGTTTTCTGTTTCTGAACAAGAAGTTGACTCGTTATTTGGTGAGGCTTGTGCGATTGAATGTTTGTTTGCAAAAGATAGCTTAGAAGAAAATGAACACCTTAAAAATAAAGGGTTAAGTCATTTAATGGAAAAAGCTTATTGGCTTAATAAGTGTTCTGTTGAAGTGAAAAAATAAGCTAATAAATACATGCTCACAAATCCTCAAAAGATAGAATCAACACCAGTACTTTATTCTTTTCGTCGCTGCCCTTATGCAATACGTGCTCGAATGGCGCTGAAATATGCAAACATTAGCGTGTATTTACGCGAGGTTGAATTACGCAATAAACCGGCGGCATTATTACAGTACTCACCTAAAGGTACAGTGCCAGTTATCATTTTTCCTGATGGATCAGTTATTGATGAGAGTCGGGATATTATGCTTTGGGCATTGTCTATTAATGATCCAGAGCAGTGGTTACCTAAACAAGCAGATTTAAGTGAGCAAATTAATATACTGCTCGATAAAAATGATTTTGAATTCAAGGCGAACTTGGATAAGTATAAATATTCCGATAGATTCCCTGAGAAGACGGCACTTGAATATCGCGCGCTTGGTGAGCAATTTTTGATGTTGCTTGAAGCTAGGCTCAGTCAACATTGGTTTTTAGTCAGCGATACTCTATCAATGGCCGATATAGGTGTTTTCCCTTTTATACGCCAGTTTGCACAGGTTGATAGCGCGTGGTTCGAGCAAGCCGATTATCCGTATTTGCAAGCCTGGTTAGACTATTTTCTGCGTTCAGATATTTTTACCGGCATTATGCAAAAATATACGCCTTGGACAGAAAATTCCGACCCCATACTATTTTAATCGTAAAAAGCTAAATAATTTCAAAGAAATACGCTAGAATAACCAGCTTTTTAATATTGCTCCGGATTTACGGTCCGACTCGCAGAAAGGTGTCATATGTCTAAAATTATTGTCTCTGCTTTATATAAATTTGCTACGCTCGAAGATTTTGCAGAACTCAAAAAACCTTTATTACAACTGATGGAAGATCATCAAGTTAAAGGAACGTTACTACTTGCTAAAGAAGGAATTAATGGCACGATTGCCGGTGATCGCACGGGTATTGACGAGGTACTTAATTGGTTGCGCTCTGATCCGCGTTTAGCAGGTATCGAGAGTAAAGAGTCTTATGAGCAGGAAATGCCATTTTATCGTACCAAGGTTAAGCTCAAGAAAGAAATTGTCACCATGGGTGTGGAAAACATTGACCCGAAAAAAATCGTCGGGACTTATGTTAAGCCACAAGACTGGAATGCTTTAATTTCTGACCCTGACGTGATCTTAATCGATACGCGTAATGATTATGAAGTGCAAATTGGCGGATTTAAAAATGCAGTTAATCCTGTCACCGAGACCTTTCGTGAATTCCCTCAATATGTAAAAGACAATCTCGACCCTAAGAAGCACAAAAAAGTCGCTATGTACTGTACCGGCGGCATACGTTGCGAAAAATCGACAGCTTATTTAAAAGAGCAGGGTTTTGAGGATGTCTATCATTTAGAGGGTGGCGTATTAAAGTATTTGGAAGAAATTCCTGTAGAGCAGTCGTTATGGGAAGGTGAGTGTTTTGTTTTTGATAATCGCGTTGCGGTGAATCATAGCTTAGAAAAGGGCCAATACGATCAGTGTTATGCTTGCCGTTATCCGATTACTGAGCAAGATAAACAAAGCGAACATTACCAGAAGGGCGTGAGTTGCCCGCATTGTTACAACAAAGCAAATGAGCTGCAACGTCAACGCTTTCAAGAGCGAGAAAAGCAGGTGCAACTTGCTAAGCAACGCGGTGAAGAGCATATCGGCTCAGCAGCACGGCATGCATCAGCTGAGCGCCGTGTATTAAAACAGCAGGATAAAGAGCAACAAAGAGAGAAAGTGCGTAAGCGGGAAGGTTGAACTAAGAAATAATATGCAAACCTCGTACTCTGTGGGAGTGTCTTTAGTCCCGCTATACGACTAAACCACTCCCACCAAATTTCCCACTTAGGGACGCATGTAACAACGGCTCTGCTGTGACTTTGTAGATACCAGAACTTGCGTCCCAAGCATTCCAAAACGGGGTTAAATATAGAAACATTCCTGTATTCCGCAAGCTTCATACAGGCTTGTTGCGATTAAGCTACTTTAAACCTCAACTTTCAAAAGCTAATTTATCACCAAAGCTTTCTTGCCAATCGCTACTAAACTGGTCAACTGCAGGTTGAACGGCGGGGTGATTCAACATTTGTTCGGCTATGTCTACAGGTAAAGTAATTGAGGCAACCCCAAGTTGTAAAATATCTAATACTTGCTGCGTGTTTTTAAAGCTGGCCGGAAGTAGTTTTGTTGATAAACCTTGTTGGTTGATGAGCTTTTGTAAATCAGCGACCACCGCAATTCCATTAGCGCCCATTGCATCTATGCGATTAACATAGGGGGCTAAATAATCCGCGCCGCATAAAGCAGCAAAAAATCCTTGCTGCACACTGTAAATAGCGGTTGCTAATACGGTGATTCCTTCTGCTTTCATCAATTTTATTGCCGCTAGACCAATACGTGTTGCCGGTACTTTAACGACTATATCATAAGGCAAAGCATGTAGTTTTATGGCTTCTGCCAGCATAGCTTCAGCTGTTTGACTGACCACTTGCACATGAAAACGAGCTTGCCCATCCAGCGCTTTGGCTAAAGTAGGTAAGGCTTGATTAACGCCAAGTCCTGCTTTGGCTAAAATGGATGGGTTAGTGGTGACACCAAAAACAGGTAAGGATTTATTAAGGCTGGCAACTTGCTGTGCATCAGCGGTATCGAGGTAGAGTTCAAACATAATAGTTATTTAGATGAATGGTTAGCTTGGGCTTGGATCGCAGTCATAACCACGGTATTAACAATATCTGTTACCGTGCAGCCTCGGCTTAAATCATTAACGGGTTTATTCAAACCTTGTAAAATAGGCCCGATAGCAATGGCACCAGAAGAACGTTGTACGGCTTTATAGGTATTATTGCCGGTATTAAGATCAGGAAAAATAAACACATTCGCATGCCCTGCAACTTCACTTTCAGGCAGTTTTGTTTTAGCTACGCCCGCATCGACAGCAGCATCATATTGCATAGGACCTTCTAGTTTTAATTCAGGGTGCGCTTTTTTAGCTAGTTTGACTGCCTGTCTTACTTTATCAACCGCTACGCCTTTACCTGACTCGCCAGTGGAATAAGAGAGCATGGCAATACGCGGCGTAATATTAAACATTTCAGCCGTTTGTGCCGCACTGATAGCAATATCTGCAAGCTCTTGAGCATTCGGGTCGGGGTTGACGGCACAGTCACCATAAACTAAAACTCTATCTTCTAAACACATAAAGAAGACACTAGAAACAATGGATGTGCCTGGTTTAGTTTTAATGATTTGAAAAGCAGGGCGAATCGTATGCTGAGTAGTATGTACTGCACCAGAAACCATACCGTCTGCATCACCCGTATGGATCATCATGGTACCGAAATAACTGACATCTGACAGAGTATCAAAAGCCATATCATAAGTGACACCTTTTTCTTTGCGTAATTCATAATATTGCTCTGCGTAAAGCTCACGTAATTCAGACTGCAGGGGATCAATAATATTAACTGCATCTAAGTGCAATCCTAATTTTTTGATCTTTTGCTGAATATCTTCGGCATTGCCTAATAGCGTCAGTTTCACGACATTTCTTAATAACAGAATTTCAGCCGCATGCAAAATCCGCTCTTCACAACCTTCAGGCAAAACAATATGTTGCTGATTAGCTTGAGCGCGTTGCATTTGTTCATACTCAAACATTAAAGGTGTTACGCGGTCAGAGTGTTGGGCGGTAAGTCGCTGTTTTAGTTCGTCAAAGCTTAAATTACTTTCGACTAAACCTAAAGCCGTGGCAATTTTGCGTTCGTCTTGCGAATAAATTTGAGCTTTGATTGCTTTTACTTTCATGGCCGCACTAAAAGTATCTTCTTCGATCGATAATACGGTAAAAGGCGTATCATCGAAGCCCTCTAGTAAATGCCTTATTTGTTTGGCAGTATTTTTCTTTCCGGTTAATAGTAAACCAGCAATTTGCGGGTAATTGGTAGAGGTGTAGGCCATAAAACAAGCGAGAATAATATCCGCTCGATCACTTGGCGTAATCACTAAGTCTCCAGCCTCAAGATAATCTAAAAAACCGGGCACTTGCATTGCAGCGACTTTATATTGGCTAACTAAGCGGTTTAAAGATTGTTTCTCACCTAATATGACCTCAGCATTAAGCTGACGCGCAATATTGCCAACACTCGGCTTTTCTAATGAAGGCTCGGCAGGCACAATATAAACAGGAAAATGATTTTCTGGATTGTGTTTAAAGCGCATGCGCAGGGTTTCAATTTGATCCGTTGCGACACCATTAATAACGCTTGCTAACAAATCACAATCAAATTCAGTCAAAGCATGTTTAAGTCGATTGACCGCATCGACAATTTGTAAATTATTGCGTCCTTGGCCTTGAACTACGGGCATAATCAAGCAACCTAGGTTATTGGCTACTTCAGCATTAAAATCAAATTCAAAAATAGAATTATCACCGACATAATCAGGCCCCACACATAAAACATGGTCACACTCTTTAGTAAGGGTGCGGTATTTAGTTAAAATCCGTTTTAATAATTCATTATATTTATCTTTTTCGATTAAAGCCTGAGCTTCTTCCATATGACAACCGAACATCGCATCATAAGGTAAATCAATTTGATAGCGATGTCTGATTAATTGGATTAATTCATCTTTATCTTCTTGCTCATGAATAATAGGTCTAAAGAAGCCAATTCTTTCAGCATAACCCGCTAGCATATCCATCATTGCCAACATGATAATTGACTTGCCACTACCTTGTTCAGCACCGGTCACATAAATATTTTGCTTGTTCATTAAGTTTTAATTATCCTTTTTTAAAAACTGATTAAAAATATGGCTTATAAGCTATATATGAGAGCCTACAAGCGGTATAGTTGGTCTTATCGAGTTTATAAATTTGTCAGGTATTTATGTCTACGCTTAATATTTCAGAATTATCTATCTTACTGGTAGAGCCATCATCAACTCAATTAAAAGTTATTATCAAACATTTGCAGCGAGAAGGCATTACCTCAATAGAAGGGGTCACTAGCGGCTCAGCTGCGCTGGAAAGTATTAATGCTTTCCCGCCTGATTTAGTCATGAGCAGCATGTATTTACCTGACATGACGGCAACGAAACTGGTAACGACGATGAAGCAGTCAGAAGCTAGTCAAAATGTCCCATTTATGTTGATTTCGAGTGAAACTGACTTTAAAGCCCTAGACCCGGTTCGACAGGCTGGCGTTATTGCTATTTTACCTAAACCGTTTAATCATGTTGATTTAAATCGTGCTTTAAAATCCACGATTGAATTCATAGATCCTGAGGAAATTAGCTTAGAGCATTATGATGTTGAAACATTAAGAGTACTGGTTGTTGATGACAGTTTAATGGCAAGGAAACATATTATCCGCGTTTTAAATAATATGGGCATTACTGACATCACGACGGCTAATGATGGCAAACAAGGTGTTGATATGTTCAGCGCCAATCAAGATACGTTCGACTTAATTGTTACCGACTATAATATGCCGGTGATGGATGGCCAAGAGTTAATTCAATTTATCCGCCAAGAGATGGGTAATACGCTTATTCCCATTTTAATGGTTACTAGCGAGGACAATGAAATGCGCCTAAATAATATACAGCAATCGGGTGTATCTGCTATTTGTGATAAGCCTTTTGAGCCGCAAACAGTGAAAGAAATGTTGTTTAGGGTGATGGATTAAAAAGCTTAATATTGCTAACAACTAGGAATCTTTGGTGCGGATACGAGACGAACCAGGTTTCTCAAGGGGGAGAGTTGTTAATAATAGAAAAGCCGAAAATTTTTAAAAAGCGTAAGCGACATGCATCGTTGTACAATATCCTTGTTTTTTACGACACCCCGATAAACAAGTTAAAAGATAATTAAGAGAGTCTATCATGAACATACAAAGCCATACCGCTGACCTTAATACCCCAACTGGGGTTATGCGTACTTATATCCATCGTCCTGTGGGCGAGGGTAAATATCCTGCCATTTTGTTTTATTCAGAAATCTTTCAGCAAACCGGTCCTATTGAGCGTGCGGCGCAAATGATGGCAAGTCACGGCTATGTCGTGTTGGTGCCTGAAGTATTTCATGAACTTAATCCTATTGGCACAGTATTAGGTTATGACGATGCCGGTCGTGAGAAAGGCAATGCGGATAAAATGGCTAAAGATGTGCAAGGCTATGATACTGACAATGCCGCGCTTATTGCTTTTATTAAACAACAAGACTGGTGCAACGGTAATATTGGTGCTATGGGATTTTGTATTGGTGGTCACTTGGCATTTCGCGCGGCATTACAACCTGAAGTTAAAGGCACGGCTTGTTTTTACGCAACTGATTTACATACGCAAGTCATTCCTAACAAGCCAGGGCAACATAGCATGGAGCGCTTGCAAGATATTACTGGTGAACTACAAATGATTTGGGGTAAGCAAGATTCTCATATTCCAACTGCTGGGCGCGTTGAAATTTATCAAAAGCTCAGCGAAACAGACTTGACTTTTACTTGGCATGAATTCAATGCGCAACATGCGTTTATGCGTGATGAAGGTGAACGTTATGATGCACAAACTGCGATGTTAGGTTATCAGTTGGCGCTGAATTTATTTAGCAGAACATTACGATAGTACTTTAATTGGCTACTCATTTAAGGCGGGATATTAGTTATACTTGTAGGGCGTGGCTTCAGCCTGCCTTTGGGGTAGGCCCGTGGCACTAGCGGACTAAAAAGCCACGCCCTTTTTTTAATATGTTCCGTTTTAAGTGGATAGCCCTTTAATTTATCAAAGTGATAGTAAAAACCATTTAGCAAGCTAACCCAAAGCCCCTTTTTAAAGTTTTGAATCATGTAAAGGTTAATAAATGAGTAATGAAGTAATTCACCAGACACCGACAGTAGAACGCGCCAAAGAATTAGAGCAACAAGCAAAAGAGGGCCTGCTTCAGTTGCAGGCTGGTCAGGATAAGACGATTCAAGCTTGTCACAAAATGAGAGATACTAAAGCGTACAAGGCACTGGGATTTTCCTCTTATTATGCATGGGGAGAAAGCACCCTAAATTTGCAAAAATCTAGACTTAATGAACTAGCTCTAGCGGGTGAAGTTCAGCAGGAATTATTAACTGAAATAGCCGTTAATGTAAAACTTCCTGATACGGCTGACTCTTTTGATAACGCCAAATTATCCTTAAGCATTAGCGCTGCAATAGATGATTCTGAGATTGATTTTGAAAATGTGGAAACCAATATAGAGGGTTCCGTTGAGAGCGTAATCGCAGTACCTGTTAAATATACATTTACACCGTCTGAACTTGCAGAAATGAGTACGCCGCAGTTAGTTGCTTTGGCTAAAGCGCCTAAAGGAGAGCGTTCAGCTGTTTTAGACACGGCTGCAATAGAGGCTAAATCCGAAGATACGCCGATCACTACTCATATAATTAAGGCTGCTGTTAAGGCGTCTGCTGAAGCTGTTGAGTACATTGAGCCTTCAGCGGAAGAGAAAGCCGAAGCGATAAAAAAAGATCACAGATCAGCAATGAGCAAGGTAAGTAAGCTAGGTGAGGTATTAAGCGGGCTTGATACAACGCTTGTTAACAGCGAGGAAGTTGTCAGCTGGAAATCCTATTTGGATGAAATTAAAGAATCAATTACAGCTCTTGAAAAACAACTAGGGTATTGAGCTCACGAAAAATTTTATTCGCTAGAATAGATAGAGGTGCTAATTTAGAGCGTTTAATATGCAGAGGGAATAGGTCGTTAAAGAGATGATGATTAACTGTGTTTAATTCGGCCATGTTTAACTAACCGTGACTTGATTGCTCCCACTGTTCGGCTATGATGCTTGGATATTTCCTCTATCTCAATACCGGCATCATAAGCATGAAGCAGTCTATTATCCTCTTCTTCGTCCCACGGTTTTCCTGCGCTGTCAGGTAGATTTTGTTGCCGCATCATTGTTTTTTGTTGTTTTTCTAGGGCAGTAAGCGCTGTAAATAATGCTCTAACTGTATTAGGTGACTGATATGGGCTGTCTTCTGGGAATTGTTCACCTGTATTTGGATCAATTCCATCGGACAATGCTTTTATAATCAATATTGCTTTATCTAATTCCATATAGAATGCCTCCATACTTTAAGGGGGTGTAGAGAAGTTTTCTCGGTTGTAAATCAGCATACTATTGTTCAGTTTTTTAAAAATAGGGCTATACACTTAAATGTAAATTAAGAGCTAAAAATGATAAGCCGGATCAATTTTAGTACTTAACATACTAAGAAAGACATTACTCACTCTCACTAATTAAAGTCAAAAATGAACAGGCAAGAGTAACTAATATCATTTTATCTATTCGTATGCAAACGCTATAAAAAATAACTTTGGGCTTATTGCCAAAGAATGAGCAATTATGCGGGTTAAGCTTTTCAGGTGAAGGGGCTTATTAGTCTTTACCTTTTTGGAGTTAGTGTCGATTTTCAATGGTGTCAAAATTAAAGTGCACGCCTAACTTTTGATGAAAATAGCGAGAAACCCAGTGGCTGAAATCGTAGTATGCAATGGTACTTTGAGCATTACATACGCGTACTTATTCGGTCAAAAGGACGGTGGCAGAATTTTGGAGTAATATACATCAATATGAGGGGCATATTTGTCCATAAGTAACATGATATCCCCCCCTGTTTTAATATTCATCCGATTTTTTTTAAAACCGTATGACTAAAAAATAACTAGAAAATATGACACAGAATAGCTTTTATTGGCATGACTATGAAACATTTGGAGTAGATCCGCAGCGGGATAGAGCGGTTCAATTTGCTGGAATTCGGACAGATTTTGATTTTAATATTATCAGCGAGCCGTTAGTGATTTATTGCAAGCCAGCTGATGATACTTTGCCACAACCTGAAGCTTGTTGCGTGACGGGAATTACGCCGCAATTAGCTGCTGAAAAAGGCAAGCCCGAAGCAGAATTTATTGCTTTAATCCATGAGCAGATGGCGCAAGCAGATACCTGTACTTTAGGTTACAACAATTTACGTTTTGATGATGAAGTGACGCGTAATCTTTTGTATCGTAACTTTTACGACCCTTATGCACGTGAATGGCAAAATGGTAATTCGCGTTGGGATTTGATTGATTTAGTAAGAACGATGCATGCTTTACGCCCTGAAGGTATGTGCTGGCCAGTGGATGCAGAAGGGCGTATTAGTTTTCGTTTAGAAAAGTTAACGGCAGAAAATGGGATTGCTCATGAAGATGCGCATGATGCCTTGTCTGATGTGCATGCTACCATCGAGATTGCGCGATTAATTAAACAAGCTCAACCTAAGTTATTTCAATTCTTCTTAGATAACCGAGGCAAGCACCAAGTAAAACAGTTATTACAGCTGGGGAGCTTTACGCCGGTCGTACATGTTTCTGGTATGTATGGTGCAGATAAACAATATTTAGCCTTGGTTTTGCCGATATGCCAAGACCCAAGTAACAGTAATGGGGTGATTGTTTATGATTTGTCGGTTGACCCTAGTGTGATGCTTGGCTTGTCTGTAGACGAGATACAAAAACGTATTTTTACTGCCAAAGCTGATTTGCCGGAAGGTGTTGAGCGTATTCCGTTAAAAACTATTCATATCAATAAGTGTCCTATTGTTGCACCGGAAAAAGTTTTGCGCCCAAATGATGCCGAGCGTTTGAAAATTGATAGAGAGCAATGTTACCTACACCGAGATTTAATTCAACAGTCGCAAGATATCATTGCCAAACTTACTCAAGTTTTCAGTGCTAGAAAATTTGCTGCTGATAGACATCCTGACCCTGATTTAATGATTTATAGCGGCGGCTTCTTTTCTGCTGTTGATAAGCAAGTGATGAATACTATTCGGACATTGAAGCCTGCAGAATTAGCGGATTATACTATTCCAGCGAGTGATTCAAGATTAGTTACTATGTTGTTTAGGTATCGAGGTCGGAACTTCCCAGAAACTTTGAGTAAAGAAGATCAAGTTCTATGGAAAGCATTTTGTAGGGAGCGCTTAAGTGATAGGCAGAAAAATGGTTTTCTTGATTTTACGACTTTTAGCGAATCTATAAGCAAATTAAAACAGCAAGATGGCGTGGATATTCAGTTACTCAATACTTTAGAGCGGTATGCTGTGGAATTGAAAGCAAGGATAACTGAAGATTAGCTTGTTCAATCTACGTATATTAAGTAACTCTTATAGTGTTAGCGTCGCTTTTCACATATTCGGCGGCGTTGAGACTAATATGTGCACTGTATACGGTGGGCTGTTTCTAATGCTCCTCTATTTTTAACTCTTCTAAGCACTGTAAGTAATTCTGGGGCTTTAATATCTCCTATTTGTCGTGATCCAAGCCAAGGAAATACATCCTTTTCTAAGCGCCTGAATATTCGGCTACTATGACTTTCAGACCAATTAGGGGAATGTTTGGAGAACCATTCGTTAGTAGCAATAGCTTGAAAACTATTCTTTTCAATATTCTCTTGTTGAGTTTTACGAAAAACATTTGGGTCAATTCCATCATCAATGAGCCGTTTAATTTCAACTAAACGTTCCCGAGCTTTTTTAGTGGCACGGTTGGATACGTGCCAATAGAGTAGGTGTTTCGTTTTTTATTAAAAGAGTAATCAGCCCTCCATAACTTAGAGCCGTTTGGTTTGATTAATAAATACATCCCTTGGCCATCAGTAAGCTTGTATTGCTTATCGTGGGGCTTAGCATTCTTGATTTTTGTGTCTGTTAATTTCATTTTACGGTACTGAAAAAGCAGGTACTATAAAATACCGTAAATAGCACGGTATAGGATGGAATAAGATGAAACTTGATGGGACAGTGATTGCCCTTGAATGCACCGCACTGACTGCGGTGTAGGACATTATGGAACAAGATGAAGCGGAAATTTGGTGGGACGGGGGAAGTGTGACTGGTGGTATAACTTTTTGTTTTATAACTAAGTAATTAACTTGATAACTTGGTGATGTTACTATCAGTGTTACTAAAATAAAAGATCACCTATTGGTAACGCCTGACCGACAAAGTAAAAATTCATTTTTTCACGGGTTAATCCAGGACATTCAAAACATTAATTTTTGCTTGAGTTGTATTTTGTGTAAATGGGTATAAAGCGATATTTAGCTTATTACCTATAAGAGCGGTATATAGGTTGAGGTCACTAAAATCGGCTTTAACCTTTTCCAATAACTTCTTGGATTAAAGATTTATCTTTACGCAATAGCTCATTTACCAAAGACTGTAAATCAACACCTTTTTCTTTTGCCTTTTTTGTAAACCAATTTTCTATATCTCGATCTAAATAGACAGGTATATTGAGTTGTGTATCTGGACGGTAAAATCTACCGCGTTCTGCATTGGAAAAATCATATTCTTCTTTCATTATGAATCCTCGTATTGCTTTTGCTCATGACTCGTTGCCGACCTAGCCGAAATAATGCGTATTGTTACTTGATCTTGATGATACGTTAAATAGGTATGAACAACCAATCGTAATTTTTGAGATTTAGTATTGCCTAGCGTAATCCAGCGTTCTTCTTGTGTGCTATGCTCGCTATCAACAAGTAATAATTGCAAAGGGTCAAGAAATATTCACTGGCCTCTTCAAAGCTTGCTCTATGCTTTTTAATATTATTTTTAGCTTTAACGGGATCCCATTCAAAATTATATTGCATATCAATTTTTCCTATATTCACCTATATTCAGGTCATTTCCTTAAACTTTACCTTTCTTAGCTTTTAATAACTGTTGTCCTAACACCGTTAAAAAATATTTTTGTAGTGAACTATTCGGCTTATCTGGAAGAGTCATTTCAATTAAACCTGCTGATAAAGCAGGGGCTAAATATCGCAGCCTGAAAGACTTTCTATCTTTTAACCCAAGTACAATTTGTAATTGCTCTCTATTCATCTCTCCTTTTATTACTCGTAATAGTTTAATAACTTGGGGGGTGTCTTGAGGGCTTTCTTGGGGGGTATCTGCTACACAAGCATTTAAAATAGCGGTTAGCATAAATTCAATAAAAGGCGCTGAATCTGTTTTTAGTGTGCTTTCATTTAATGCCTGATAATATGCCTGTTGCTGGGTATAAACCATACTTTCTACTGGAATATGAACAAATAAAGGATTCCATTGGCTTAAAATTAGGGTTTGCCATAACCGACCCATACGACCATTACCATCAAGAAAGGGGTGGATAAATTCAAACTCATAGTGAAAGACACAACTTTTAATTAAAGCATGGTCAGGCGTTGTTTTTAACCAGACCAATAAATCAGCCATTAAAATATTGACCCGATTAGCAGGCGGAGCCATGTGTATGACTTGATCCCCTTGCATAACACCTACGCCTTTATGACGATAAATACCCACCTTATCAATTAAGCCCTTCATTAATAACTGGTGTGCATCTAGTAAATGTTGTTCATTGCTGGCTTGCCACTGATCTAATTGCTCATAGGCTAATAGTGCATTGCGCGCCTCTTGAATTTCACGCGGGGGAGCAATAACGGGTTTACCGTCTAAAATAGCAGTTATTTGCTGCTCGGTTAAGGTATTCCCCTCAATTGCCAATGAGCCTTGAATAGTACGAATACGATTAATTCGGCGTAAACGTAAATTTGTTGACTGCTTTAGCTCTACAGATAAACGCCCTAAGTTCTCACTAATGTCAGCGGTTAAATGTAAGATTTTTGGGGTGATTGTATAAGGGGGGTGATAGCTCATAAAAAACGACTCTCTAGCATTTTAAAAAATGCTCTATATCATCTAAGCACTCTTCAATAGTATTCGCACTATGGTTTTAAAAAGCTGTTGTTTCTGAGTGATCTTGATTGGTTTGTTTAGCGTAACGCTGTTTAATAAAGAAATCATACACTTCTTGCTGTGCTGGCATGTGGGCTTCATTAATAATGATAATCGGTTGATACAGTGCACTAGGCCTAGAGAATGTGAGAAATTGAACTAACAGTCCTCTTCATCTCTGGCTTGTGATAAAGCAGAAGCGACCAAGCCAATCATCAGCACAAAAAAAGTAAATAACTGACCACCCGCTGTAATGGGGTACAAATCCCCATACCCAACAGTCGTAAGCGTAGCCAACGCCCACCAAAGGCTATGAAATATAGACTTAAACTGCTCAGGTTGGGCCGCATTCTCAAAATGATATATTCCCACAGCAGTCAAATACAGCAGAATAATAGCAACACAACCAAACAAAATTAACTCTTCTTTAGCAATAATAATTGCTCTATGGAATCGTCTTATCGCTTGGTTATACCTAAACAACTTTAAAATCCTGAATAAGCGCAACAACCTAAACGCCCTAATAGAGCGAAGATCTAATCCGGTCGATATATAAAAAGGCAGGATCGCCAGCAAATCAATCACACCAAAAAAACTAAACACAAACTTCAACTTCAGGTCAGCGACCCAAACGCGCAACAAATACTCAGCGGTAAAAATACCCACCAACACAAACTCAGTAACCGTTAGTAATTTTTTAAGCCCGGCATTGAGATCAGGAAGAGTCTCAATAGAAAAAGAAACCAATGATAGAACAATCATTGACTGAATAAAAAAGGCAAACAACCTACCGCGTCGTGTATCTACGTTCTCCAGCATACCTTTTATAAATCCTTTAACGCGAACCACCCCATCCATGATCTACCTCAACCTTGTCCGCTAGACATTACACCAATCCACGAAAAAAAGCACTCCTTCCTGCGCGGATTTAATTTACGTTTTTTTTGAATCTGAAGAAAAGGAAAGTATTTATATCTACATCACTATATATCAATGCTTTGAATTTATTGATTTATACGTGTGAAATTAAACTTATATTGAAATGCGTTTTATTCCATTTATTGAAAATAAATGAAAGCTACTGAAGATCATTCACCGCAAAAAATCTAGGAAATAATATTAATTTACTTTAAAATTAGCATGTTAAGTGGTGGAGACGGGGGGAATCGAACCCCCGTCCGCAAGCACTCCGCCTTTGGATCTACATGTTTATTCCGCGCTTTTAGTTTAACAATAAGCTACCCGTCGGACCAAGATACTTAAAGCGATTTCGATTGGGTTTAGCGTGGCGGAACTCCGAACAAAGTTCTTAACGCGATCTTATGTAGAGTGACTCTTGGATGCCCCGAAGGACTCTACACGCATAAGCACATGTAGCCAAGAGAATGGTGCTGTGTTTAAGCAGCTAAAGCCATTGAGTAGTTTTCGTCATTTGCGAATACTTAAGTTTCAGTAGATTTTACGAGGTGTACTGTCCTCGACATGCACCTAAGGTTTTGTTACCCACGTCGAAACCTGGTCGTCCCCTTTGGAAGGTTCATTATATAGGATTGTTAGCTATCGTGACTATAGATATTAATTTTTTTATGAATCTGCCGATACAAGGGAGCACTATTACAATAAAATAGTTTATTATTAAGTTTAATCAATTACCTTGAATAGAGATTATGAAGAACAAAGTAACACCAATTAACAAGGAACGAGTTATGTCTGCTGACGAGTTTATTGTTTCTAAGACGGATGCCTCGGGGCGCCTAACATACTGTAATCGTATTTTTATCGATTATGCAGGGTACTCTGAACATGAATTACTAGGTCAGCAACACAATATTGTGCGCCACCCAGACATGCCGCGTTCTGTTTTTCATTTATTATGGACGACTTTGAAATCAGGTAATGAATTTTTTGGCTATGTCAAAAATATGTCTAAAGATGGTTCGTATTACTGGGTTATTGCCAATGTGACGCCAAGTTATTCTGGTGCAGGTACTGATACCAAGGATATTATTGGCTTTTTCTCAGTAAGACGTAAACCAGATTCCGCAAAGGTTAGGCTTATTGAGACTATTTATAAGGATATGCTTTTAGCTGAAAAACAGGCTGGATCGCGTGATGCGATTGCAGCGGGTACAAAAGTATTGATGGATATTGTTAATAAAACAGGAAAAGACTACCGTGAATTCATTCTTTCTATTTAATGGTAAAAACAGCATTTTATTGCTTTTCGCTATTCAAACATTTTTGACTATTGAGTCATTGGTATTAAATGGCATTGAGCTGTCGCATATCATTCCAAATATTTTTGCTTTTATTATTGTTTTTTTGTTTTTTAAGCAGTCAAATAGAGAGCTGCATATTATTAAGTCAATGTTCAAATTAGCTGGAGGTATAACTAAAGGGAAATTAGAGTATCGGATCACTAATATCGACCCAAAATCGGAGTTAGGGCCTATTGCTTGGGATTTCAATGAGGCGTTGGATCAAATTGAAGCCTATATGCGTGAGGTCAATACCTGCTTTCAGTCTGCAGAAAATAATGATTTTTATCGTAAATCACAAGTTGGCGGGATTAATGGTGCCTTTTCGGCGGGTTTGGAGAAAATTGATACCTCATTGGAAATGATGCAGGAAAATCATTTTAACTCGGTTCGTGACGAATTGTTTTCTCAGTTAGGTCAAATGAAAACAGAGAATTTGTTAAGTAGCTTGCATCGTACTCAAGAGGATTTAACGCGTATTGCTAATGAAATGGAGCAAGTGGAAAGTATTACTAAGCACTCTTCAGATATTTCTTCTGCGAGTCAGTCTTCTTTGGGTGTGGTGATCGATCAACTGACACAAATTATTACTAAAATTGGCTCGATGAAAGAGTCTTCATTGGAGCTTAGTCAAAGCAGCAAGGAAATCACGGATGTGACGTCTTTAATTACTAAAATTGCTGATCAAACTAATTTATTAGCATTAAATGCGGCCATTGAGGCAGCACGAGCTGGTGAGCATGGACGTGGATTTGCAGTGGTTGCTGATGAAGTACGTACTTTAGCTGAGAATACAAAATCAGCGACGGCGAAGATCAACTCAACTATTGAGAAATTTACTCACGCGACAAAAATTATTGTTCAAGATACTGAGAATATGGCCAGTATGACAGATGATTCTAAAGTTGCTATTAGTGAATTTGAGCAGAATATATCTAAAGTCGCTGAAATTTCTTTAGAGACTTATTCTAAGGTCAACATTACTCAGATGATTAGTGAGTTGTCTTTAGCTAAAGTTCAGCAAATGATTTTTGTACAGCAGGGCTATAGAGCAGTGGAAACGGGTGTTGATTCTGAGGCTGCTAATGCTGTGAAAGTGGACCATATGAATTGTAATGTTGGTATCTGGTTGCTGTCAGGCAAAGGAGCTCAAGATTACCAACATTTACCTGCTTATTCTGAACTTCAATACCCGCATGAAGTGGTACATAAATGCATGGACCTGGCAATGCACTATTTAGGGCAAGCTTGGCAGACTGATAGAGCGATTCAAGCACAAATTATTGATAACTTTAAAGCGGTTGAGAACAATAGCCTGTTAATGAATGAAAATTTTGATTTGTTGTTAGAGCAGAAACAATCTTTTGAAGGCGGGGTCTCCAAAGAAGAAGGCGAAATTGATTTATTCTAATAAAGATGGCCTGTTAGTATTTGGTTACGGTAATTTAAGTCGTGGCGATGATGCTCTCGGGCCTTTGGTTATTGAATATATTGAAAATAACTTACAGGTTTCTGGGCTGGAAATTATTACAGATTTCCAATTGCAAATTGAACATGCATTGGATTTAGAAAGTCGGAAACTTGTATTATTTATTGATGCCTCAGTTGCGTGTACCGAGGCTTGCTCACTGACAAAACTACTTCCTGAAAAGGATAAGAGCTATACCACACATGCAATGAGCCCGGCATCGGTATTGGCTGTTTATCAAGACGTTATGCATAAAGAACCGCCGCCTTGTTTTTTATTAAGCATACAAGGAGTAGAGTTTGAATTAGGGAGCAGTTTAAGTGATCAAGCAGAAAGGAATTTAGCGATTGCTATAGGGTTAGTATCTGATTTATTGCATAAACCAGAGCTGGACTATTGGCTAAGTCATGCATGAAATTTCCTTACTTGAGCAAGTTCGCGCAACTTTAATCGATCATTCGCTAAGTCAAAATTTTAGTAGGGTCTCTCAGGTTACTCTGGAAATTGGCAAGCTTTCTTGCGTTGAAGCTGAAGCTTTAAGGTTTGGCTTTGATGTAGTGATGAGTGATTCTTTGGCTGAAGGCGCGGAACTAGTGATAATGAGTGTGGATGGGTTAGGTGTTTGTCAAAACTGCCATAAGTCTGTTGCAATGGAAACGTTGCATGATCCTTGTATTTATTGTGGGCAGTTTCAGCTTAATGTCACACAGGGTGAAGGGATGCGCATTAAAGATTTATTGGTGATTTGAAGTTATACCATCCCAATATATTTATACTTGAGCTGAGAAATCGTCATTCTGCAGGCTCTTAGCAGGAATCTATGTGTGACAATGGATTCCCGATTAAAGATTTCGGGAATGACGACTATTGCAGTTATTATTTATTGGGATTGGTATTATTTGGTGTTAATGCAGAAATAAAGTGCGTACCCTAACTTCTATTTTGTGAATTGAATAATGTATTAATGGAGGGGGGGGAGCTGCGATACATACAAGTCGCGGCTAAAAGCCCCTCCCGCAAATTCTTTAATAGTTATTTAAAGTGATGCACAGGACATTGCTCGTCACGTAAGCTAATAATAGGCCAAGCTGATTTTTCTGCGTACTGTTTTAATGCTTCATCGGGGTTAACCGCAACGGGGTGCTCTACTAGCTTTAATAGTGGCAAGTCATTATGCGAATCGCTATAAAACCAGCTATCTTCTAAAGAATATCCTGTTTCTTGCAGCCATTCATTTAATCGCGTGACTTTTCCTTCTTGAAAACAAGGCGTGCCAGCCACTTTTCCTGTGTATTTATCCACTATAAATTCGGGGGTCGTAGCCAGTAAATGATTTATACCGTACAAATTGACAATAGGTTCCGTGACAAACTTATTGGTTGCAGTAATGACTAGTAAAGTATCGCCTCGCTGTTGATGTTTATTAATAAGCTCCTGAGCCGACTTTAATAAGATAGGACGAATAATCTCTGCTATAAATTGACTGCGCCATTTAAGTAAATCTTGCAGTGAATTGTCAGCCAGCGGCTTTAAAGAAAAACTGAGAAATTCATAAATATCTAATTTTCCTTCTTTGTATTCTTTATAGAAGCGATCATTTTCTTGTTCATAATAACTTGCATCAACAATGCCTTGGTCAACTAAAAATTGCCCCCATAGATAGTCACTGTCATCAGCAAGTAAGGTATTGTCTAAATCGAAAATTGCTAAACTCATTATTCGTTCACTTTAGGTTAATAATTTTAAAAGAGGGGGATGGTATCACTCAGCTATTTATGGAACAATGGTGAGATAAGTAATGCAAAGGAGTGCGAGTCACATATTTATGGTCGCGCTCTTTATGTTCAATACAGGGATTCTAACATTTAGGACCTTATTGCGGACAGTAAAAATATAGGTTTTAAGATGATTGACTCTAAAGGATACCGATCAAATGTCGGCATCATCCTTTGTAATGCCCGAGGCCATGTATTTTGGGCTAAACGAGCGCGTGTGAATTCTTGGCAGTTTCCTCAAGGTGGAATAGAAAATCATGAAAATCCTGAACAAGCCATGTATCGTGAATTATGCGAAGAAACAGGACTTAAGCCAGAGCATGTGAAAATTATTGGGCGTACCCGCTATTGGTTAAAATACAGGCTGCCTGAAAAATATATTAGACGCAATTCACACCCCTTATGTATAGGTCAAAAACAAGTCTGGTATTTATTGAAATTAGTGGGTCAAGAAGCTGACGTTATTTTAGATCTGCATAAGAAACCTGAATTTGATGATTGGCAATGGGTCGAGTATTGGGAGCCATTAAAATCAGTCGTTTACTTTAAGCGCAAAGTTTACCGTAAGGCCATGATGGAGTTAGGCGCTTTTTTAATGCTACCTACGATTGATGTCGATGCCGAGAGTTACCTGTCTAATGAGAGTATGAGCGAACATCAGTGAGCAAGTCATTTTTATTTGTGATGCAATCACCTGCTTATAGCGGCAATAAAGTACAGGAAGTATTGGATGAGGTATTAATAACGGCTGCCTTTGATCAAAAAGTAAGCTTGTTATTATTAGATGACGCAGTTTTTCATTTAAAAAGTACGCAACAGAGCGCAGCAGTAACAGGTAAAGATATAGGGGCTATTTATCGGTCCTTGGAACTCTACGATATAGAGAGCATCTATGTCGAACAAGAGTCGTTAAGCTACACCGGCTTGTCAGAGAGTGACCTACTTATCCCCATAACGCTAATAACACGCCAAGAATTACCCACACTCTTGAAGGGCTTTGACTTTGTTTTAGAAGGTTAAGGGCTAATACTAACGCCAGAACATTATGCTTCTGTTAAAATACCCCTATTTAGCATACAGCCAATAGTACGCGCCTGTAGCTTGGTTTTTTCACACTTTTATTTTTGTAATTAAGACACGATGGATTTAAAAAATATACGAAATTTCTCGATTATTGCTCATATCGATCACGGGAAATCAACTTTGGCTGACCGATTTATTCAGCAATGTGAAGGCTTATCTGATCGTGAGATGTCAGCTCAAGTTCTCGACTCCATGGATATTGAGCGCGAAAGAGGCATTACCATTAAAGCGCAGAGTGTGACCCTCAATTTTACAGCTAAAGATGGTGAGATTTATCAATTAAATTTTATTGATACACCAGGGCATGTTGATTTTTCTTATGAAGTGTCTCGTTCATTAGCGGCTTGTGAGGGGGCATTATTAGTGGTTGATGCCGCTCAAGGCGTTGAAGCGCAAAGTGTAGCTAATTGTTATACAGCTATTGAACTGGGCTTGGAAGTAATGCCCATATTAAATAAAATAGATTTACCTTCCGCTGACCCAGAAAAAGTTATTGCTGAAATTGAGGATATTATCGGTATTCCAGCTGAAAATGCCCTGCATGTCAGTGCTAAAACAGGGCTTGGAGTTGCAGATGTCTTAGAGGAGCTAGTTCACGCAATCCCAGCGCCTAGCGGTGATGAAAACGCACCTTTACAAGCCTTAATTATTGACTCATGGTTCGATAATTACTTAGGCGTTGTGTCTTTAGTGAAGATTGTGAGTGGCTCTTTACGTAAAAAACAAAAATTCACCATTATGTCTACTGGCAATAGTTTTATTGCTGAACGAATTGGAATTTTTACACCTAAGCGTGTCGATACACTCGAATTAAAAACAGGGCAGGTAGGCTTTATTGTTGGAGCTATTAAAGATATTTATGGCGCTCCAGTAGGTGATACGATTACCACTACCGTTAATCCTTGTGCTTCAGCCTTACCTGGATTTAAAAAAGTTCAGCCGCGCGTTTTCGCTGGTCTTTATCCCGTTAGTTCAGATGATTATGAAGACTTACGCGAGTCATTAAATAAATTACGTTTAAATGATGCTGCGTTACAGTTTGAACCTGAATCATCGCAAGCTTTAGGCTTTGGTTTTCGGTGTGGCTTTTTGGGTATGCTACATATGGAAATCATACAAGAACGCTTGGAGCGAGAATATGATGTCAATTTAATTACCACCGCGCCAACGGTTGTTTATGAAGTTGAAACAAATAAAGGCGACTTATTGTATGTTGATAACCCAGCTAATTTACCCGATATTGGCTCTATAAAAATGATTAGAGAGCCGATTATTCAAGCGAATATCTTAGTTCCTCAAGAATACCTGGGTAATGTTATTAGCCTGTGTATTGAGAAACGCGGTGTGCAAATGAATATGCAATACATGGGCAGCCAGGTGTCCTTGCATTATGAGCTCCCTCTAAGTGAAGTCGTGTTGGATTTCTTTGATCGCCTTAAATCGGTGAGTCGTGGTTATGCATCTTTTGAGTATGAATTTAAGCGCTTTCAAGAGGCGGCGTTGGTTAAATTAGATGTCTTGATTAATGGCGATAGAGTCGACGCGCTATCAATTATTGTACATAGAGATTTAAGCCAGTCACGAGGCCGTGACTTAGTTGAAAAAATGAAAGAGTTAATTCCACGGCAAATGTTTGAAGTTGCCATTCAAGCGGCTATTGGTGGCAAGATTATTGCTCGCTCCACGGTTAAATCCATGGGCAAGAATGTCACCGCTAAATGTTATGGTGGTGATATTTCACGTAAAAAGAAACTGCTAGAAAAACAGAAAGCGGGTAAAAAACGCATGAAACAGGTAGGGAATATTGAAATTCCACAGGAAGCCTTTTTGGCTGTTTTACAAGTTAATAAAGAATAATAAAGGGCAATATAACTATGGATTTTGATTTTTCATTTTTTCTATTTTCAGCATCACTTGTGACCGGTATTATTTGGGGCGGCTATTGTTATCAACTTAAACGCACTAATACGCCGTATATTGAAGAAAATGAACCGTTAATCGTTGAATATGCGCGATCATTTTTCCCTGTTGTTCTAGTGGTATTCTTACTGCGTTCATTTATTGCAGAACCATTTAGAATTCCATCGGGTTCAATGATGCCTACTTTACTGATTGGTGATTTCATTTTAGTAAATAAATTTACCTATGGTATCCGTATACCGGTTATTAATAAAAAAATTATCGATATTTCGGAACCTCAGCGAGGCGATGCAGTCGTGTTTAGGTATCCAAAAAAACCATCCGTTGACTATATAAAACGACTTATTGGCTTGCCTGGCGATCATATTAGTTATATTGATAAGCAACTTTATGTTAATGATCAGCCTGTTAAATATGTATCATTGGGTCGCTACGAGGGAATTGGCCAAGGCAAAAATATGACGGGGACGGAAAACTTAAGTGAAGATTTACTCGGCATTGAGCATGATATTTTAATTAACCATCGCGCACCAAATATCAAAGGTACTTTTATTGTGCCTAAAGGACATTATTTTATGATGGGCGATAACCGAGATAACAGTAATGATAGTCGTTATTGGGGCACAGTTCCTGAAGAAAACTTAGTGGGTAAGGCATTTTTTATCTGGATGAATTGGGACTGGGAAAATACCGGCATTGGTTTTAACCGTATCGGAACTATTATTAAATAGCTGAGGAAAGGTAAATGCAAAAGCTTCATAAAAAACAACAAGGTTTAACTTTAATTTCTTTAATCTTTGTTTTAGGGATGATTGGTTTTTTTACTTTATTAGTATTAAAAGTCGGCCCAATTTACATGGATCATAGTAAAGTGGTTCAGGCATTAGAAAGTGTAAAAAATCGCCCTAATATACAAAACGAGAGTAAGAGGGGTGTTAGGAGCGCATTAAACAAGCAGTTTGGTATGAACTATGTTTATGATATTAAAAAGGAACATGTAAAAATCACTTCACGTGAAGGGTACTTGAAAATTCAAATAGTCTACCATACTAAACAACTCCTTTTTGCTAACCTAAGTGTCTGGGTTGATTTTGATAATGAAATAGAAGTAGGACAGAAGTGATAAAAGCCCCAGAAATTCTTTGTAAAAAGTTAGGCTTAAGTTTTTCTCAACCTGAGTTATTTACTTTAGCACTGACGCATCGCAGTATAGGTTCAAAAAATAATGAACGCCTAGAGTTTTTAGGCGATTCTATTTTAGGTTTTGTCATTGCTGAAGCGCTTTATAATAAATTTCCTCGTGCAGCAGAGGGAGTTTTAAGCCGCTTAAGAGCTAGCTTGGTCAATCAAACATCTCTAGCTGAACTTGCCCGAAAGCATAATCTTGGTGATTATTTAATTTTAGGCTCAGGCGAACTAAAAAGCGGAGGATATAGACGTGACTCTATTTTATCTGATGCTTTAGAAGCCATTATGGGAGCAATAGTTAAAGATCAAGGTATCGAGCTGTGTAAAACTTGGATTTTAACTTTGTTTGCTGAACGTTTGGACGAGCTTAGCTTAGAAAATTGGCAAAAAGACCCTAAAACTCGCTTACAAGAGCATATGCAGGCTAGACAAATCGAAATACCCCAATATAAATTGATTAGTGAATCGGGGTTACCTCATGAGAAAACATTTCAAGTTGAGTGTTCTGTTGATTTACTTAAATTTAAGTTTATTGGGGTAGGTGCCTCAAGAAAAAAAGCCGAACAACATGCCGCCGAATTAATGTTACAAGAAATAGCCAAGGAATCTAAATGAATTGTGGATATGTCGCCTTTATTGGCCAGCCAAATGTCGGTAAATCAACCTTAATGAATCATTTATTAGGGCAGAAAGTCAGTATAACTTCACGTAAACCACAGACAACTCGACATCAAATTTTAGGTATTAATACCAATAAAAAAGGACAAGCTATTTACATGGATACCCCAGGTATGCATGAAAGCAGTAAAAAAGCCTTTAACCGCTATTTGAATAAAACGGCTGATACGACTTTATTAGGCGTCGACTTAGTAGTTTGGCTAATTGATGGCTTAGCTTGGCAGGATTATGATGAAGTTATTTTTGAAAAATTAAAAAAAGCTAATTTGCCGGTTATTTTAGCGGTAAATAAAATTGACCGAGTTAAAGATAAAGAAAAGATTTTTGCTTTTTTTGCTGATGCTCAAAAACGATTTCCCTTTAAAGAAATCGTGCCAATTTCTGCATTAAAGCAAACTAACTTGGAGTTACTTGATAATTTGATTATGGATTTATTACCGGAAGGCAATACGATCTATCCAGAAGATCAAATTACCGACCGTCCTGAGCGATTTTTAGTTGCAGAAATTATTAGAGAAAAACTAACGCGAAGACTCGGTGATGAACTACCGTATGCTTTAACCGTTGAAATTGAAAAATATGAAGAGTTACCTCATATCACTAAAATTTACGCATTGATTTGGGTGGAGCGTGAAACTCAAAAAAATATTGTTATTGGCAAAAATGGTGAGCTGTTAAAAAGCATTGGTATGGAAGCTAGAAAAGATATAGAAATGCTGATCGGCAATAAAGTTTATTTGCAATTATGGGTCAAAGTGAAATCTGGCTGGTCAGATAATGAGCGCGCATTACAGAGTTTGGGCTTTAAAAGTTAACGAGTATGTCTTCAGGCTTACAAGCTTGTTTTTTATTACATCATAAGCCTTATCAAGAAAGCAGTGTTTTAATTGATGTATTGACTCAAAACTCAGGAAAAATATCACTGATTGCCAAAGGCGTGCGGCAACAAAAGGCAAAACATTTAGGTCTATTACGACCTTTTTTGCCTTTAAATATTAGTTATACAGGGGCTGGAGGATTGAAACTATTAAACCATGCAGAAGCAGGTAATTCGGAGATTATTCTGCCGGGGATTAATACCTACTGCGGCTTCTATTTGAATGAGTTAATACGTTACTTTCTTCCAGTAGACGAACCTTATCCGGATATATTTCTGGCTTATTTTACTTGTTTACAACAGCTCAAAACTAAGTTGCCTATTGAGGCTGCATTACGTAATTTTGAAGTGCAATTAATGCAATCACTTGGTTATGAGCTACAGTTACAATATGATTACCTTAGTCATGAGCCGATTAAACCTGATTTGAATTATCGCTTTGATCTTGAGCTGGGAGCCAGAGTTGACCACCAGGGAAAAATACACGGGGCAACTTTGATTGCCATGCACCAAGGTACTTATATAGATCAGCGCCAGTTAAATGAAGCTAAATGGTTAATGAGACAAGTTATTGATTTTCATTTACAAGGCAAAACACTGCAAAGCCGCAGCTTAATTTCAAAACTACAACAAAGACCAGCATGCAAGAGCAATTAATTTTATTGGGCGTTAATATTGATCATGTAGCAACCTTGAGACAAGCACGAGGTACGCTTTACCCTGAGCCAGTTCAAGCTGCATTATTAGCCGAACAAGCAGGCGCTGATGGAATTACTGCGCATTTACGTGAAGATCGTCGGCATATGCAAGACCGTGACATGTTTTTATTAAAAGAAATGATTCACACCCGGCTTAATTTTGAAATGGCAGTAACGGATGAAATGTTGACTATTGCTATTGAAGTTAAACCTTATGCTTGCTGTTTAGTTCCAGAAAAAAGGGAGGAACTTACTACAGAAGGGGGCTTAGATGTTGCTTCTAGCCCTGATAAAATGCGACGCGCTTGCCAACGCTTAGCTGAATCTGAGATAGAAGTTTCATTATTTATTGATCCAGAAGAGCAGCAAATTGATGCCGCCGTCAATGCCGGTGCTCCTGTTATTGAATTACATACAGGGAGTTATGCTGATGCTAGAAATCCACAGCAACAAAATGCTGAACTTGAACGTATCCAAAAAGCAGCTTGTTATGCACATAGCGCGGGCCTACAAGTGAATGCTGGGCATGGCTTAAATTTATATAATGTGGAAGCTATTTGCCAAATACCTGAAATGGTTGAATTGAATATTGGACATGCACTGATTGCGCAAGCTGTTTTTTGTGGCTTAGCAACAGCCGTCAGCGATATGAAAAGCGTAATGAGAAATGCACGACGTTAATAATGCATAAGGTTTGCTTTCACCAACTAACGTCGGCTGGAGACCGAGCCTATAACCAAGACTATATGCTGAATAAGCTAGACTCGGATTATGCCTTATTTGTCCTTGCTGATGGCTTAGGCGGTCATCAAGCAGGGGAAAAAGCCTCACGTTTTTTTTGTCATAGCTTTATTCAATATGCGACTAAATACGGTGCTTTAATCAATAGTGCACCCAAACAGATGGTAGAAAAATGGTTTAATGATGCCGTTGCTATGATGGCTAATGCTTTTCAAGGTGATCCCGTTGCTTATGATGCCTATACAACGTGTGCGATTTTAATTATCACCGATAGCCATGTAGTTAGCGCTCATTGTGGCGACTCGCGTATTTATCGTATTAACCAAAAACACATCGTCTGGCGCACTAAAGACCACTCTATTCCTCAAAGGCTCTTTGATGAGGGGGAGTTAGCTGAGCATAAAATGGGCACGCACCCCGAACAAAACCAGCTAACGAAAAGTATTAATATTACTAATAAATTTCAACCTGATATTCATGTTTATCCACCAGCACAACGTGGCGAAACCTTTATTCTTTGTAGCGACGGTTTTTGGGAGTTCACCAAAGAGCATGAGTTTGTTGCTTTAGCGACAGTAGAAATGGATAAAATAAACCTACTTAAACAGGCAAAGCTCGCCATGTTTCGCGCTAGTGGCAAGAGTGATAATCTTACTGCACAGTGGCTAAGAATTGAGTGAATGAGTCAAACGATAGATAAAAGCTTTGGTATGCCTCTACAGCGGCAAATCCAGCCAATATAATAAAAAGTGCCCCACTTAATTTATGTAATAAGCTGAGCGGTATCTTTTGTAATAAAGTTCGCCCAGCAAGCACCCCTAAAACGGATGTAGTTATTAATGCCAAAGTAGAGCCTATCCAAACTGCTTCTGGTAGCGCTGTACTACTTAAAGCAACCACAGCTAATTGCGTTTTATCACCGAATTCAGCGACAGTAATCAGAATAAATGTAGTAAAGAAAAGACTATGACCACTTTTTTCTGATAATGCTTCATCTTCGTCTTCATCCTCTGTAAAAAATAAGGCGAGTATGCCAAATACTGCAAATAATACACTGACTATTGCCGCAACTAAGTAAGGAGGTACCCAATTAGCAATCGCTACACCAAATATAACTGCCAGCGTATTAAGCAAAGCAAAAGCGGCGATGGCACCAAAAATAACTGGTGTAGCTCGATGTCTCGCGGCCAAAGTCATACAAACTAATTGGCTTTTATCGCCAATTTCAGCGGCAATAATCAATGCATAACTGGTTGTAATTGGGGTCAACCAAGCGAAAAAAGAGGCGGGCAGGGGAAAAGAATTAAAGTCCATAAAGAGCTATTGAAATAAAATTTAAATTAGGCTGGAATTTGTACCACCAAAACAGTCCACGGTAGAGTTAGTGAGGCTATAAAGGTATTAGATTATTTATTTTTGATATGGACCCTAAACAGAACGTCTAAACCACGCTATAAATTAGAGCTCATGGATAACGTAAATGGCACAATAACCGCCAAGAGCCTGTAAACAAATAACGACGCACGTTCTTTGCCGATCTTGGTACTGGAAAAAGAGTTTGTAGGGGCAGTAGAAGGTCGCGTAAAATGAACATGAAGGAGGTGTTTTTAAAGGGATAATTGTTATTTTACAGGGAAGTGCATTACTTAAGTTTAATATTTTTTTGCGTAAAAAATAGGGCAACTTCAGTATATTATCTATAGGCTTCTGATGGTTTTTAGCAGTTTATAGCAACCCAAAGCAATACCTATATTACATAACTTAGAATGCCATGCATATTTTATTAGTTTCTTCAGCAATAGAAAGTTTGCCTAGCACTAGACTGTTTAAGCGGTTGAAAGGTATTACGTTGCATGACGCAAGCGGATGTGAAAGTCTATTTAATGGTAATACACAGTTAGATCTGATTTTTTTTGATGCCGCATTAGGTATGGAAGATATTATTTTACAAATTCAGTTATGTCAGCAAAAACAACAAGCTATAAAATGGCTGATTATTAATGTTACTGATATTCAGCAATCATTACAATACCTACAGATGGGCGCATCGGGCATTTTAATGCAGCCCAGTGAGAAATCATTACAGGATTGTTTACAATCTATTGCCAATGGTCAGTTATATTTAGAGGCTGGTTTTATTCAAATCTTAGCTTTACGGCAAATTAAAAAAACTTTATTACCTTTTAAACAACTAACAGCCCGAGAATACGATGTATTTTGCATGCTGGCTGAAGACTATTCCATTCAAGCGATTGCGGCACTATTGTTAATAACCACTAAAACAGCCTTCAATTGTCAGGCGCAGTTAAGAAAAAAATTAGAAATAAGGACGCAACAAGATATTTTTAAACTTGCAAAAAAGCATGGACTAATCAATTAAAAAAAGCTAAAATTCCCAAAATTTAGGAATATTTCCTTATTTAATAAATTATTTTTTACTTTTTTGAGATTAACAATGAATAAATCAATTATTAATAGCGCATTTATTATTGCTGTTAGCACTTCTTTCAACGTACAGGCAGCCGATCAAGGGCTGGAAAAATGTATTGCAGCTATTCAGGCACAAAAAACAGGTGAGCTAGTTAAACTAGAAAAACTTAATGCTGAGGGTAAAGCTGTTTATGAATTTGAACTTGAAGATGCCAATGGCTTTGAGTGGGAATTCATGTGTGACGTGAATAGTGGAAAAATATTTGAAACTGAATCAGAAGTTAGCTCAGTAAATAGCCTGGCTTTTAAAAGTAAAATGAAAGTGACTGAAGAGGATGCTAAAGCGATTGCTTTAAAAGCTTATCCAGGTGTTATTGAAGAAGTTGAATATGAAATTGAAGCGAATGGTGACGCTACCTATGAATTTGATATTGTTAATAGCAAAGGTGTAGAAACAAAAGTAGAAGTAGATGCCGCGACAGGAAAAATCATCGAAGTTGCCATTGAAGAATGGGAAATTGGTGCATATTCGCACCCATCATGAACACCCATTCGCAAGCATCGTGAACACGGATTCTTATCGAACGTGAACACCTA
>CBDUDP010000011.1:0-99452 GCA_965365945.1 uncultured Gammaproteobacteria bacterium | reverse complement strand
CCCTTCTGAAGCAACTTATTCCTAAGTATTTTTAGGATTTATTTAAAATAAAGCTGGTGCTTGAAGAGAGTATCTACACCGATTGCTCATGAATGTACTTCTTGCAATAACGCCATAATCTCAGCACTGACTTTATCTAAATCGGCATCAATATCCACTAAATCACGCGGTGGTTGGTATTGGTAGAAATGGCGATTGAAGGGAATTTCATATCCGACGATACCGATCTCTTCATCTTTTGCATCTTTCTTATTGGCATCTATCCAGGCATCAGGCACATGCGGTTGGACTTCTTTTTTAAAGTAGGCTTCGTTAATGTCATTAACGCTTTGGCTAGGATCAAGCGCTACATTTTCATTATCGCGGAGATCACCATCAGCCTTATATTCGATAATTTGCTCGTTGACTGCAAATAAACCATAGATAGGGTTAGCTTTTATCTTATGGGTTTTCTTAATCACTTTTTCAGCCTGTGGGTTTTTCCAGCTAACGGCATGGGTGATTTGTTTTTTCTGTTTGGTATCTAGCTTAATACCTGTGGCTTTTAATGCCGCCTCATAGCCATTCATATCATCCTGCTGAGCTGTGCCAATGCTTTGTTGCAGTTGTTTGGCTTTCAGCAGGTTTTGTTTTTGGCTTGCCCAAATTTTATTGTCTAGCAGATCTTTAATCTGTTTTTCTTTTAACTCGCTAAAATGGCTTTTAATCTGTTTGCGTATAGCTTCCTTATGATCACTTAAAACGCCATAGTTTTCACAACTTTCATTATCAGACCAGCTTTCTCCATATTCAGCATACGCCCATTTCATCACTGCATTTAATGGTTTGGGGGCATAGCGTAGTTCGGCTATGCGTTCATCACTAAATTGATAGGATTCTCTTAAGGGGCGCTCTATGGTGAGTCGGCGATAACCAAATTCATGGGTATTAAATATTTTACTGGCAAAGGTTTTCGGGGCTTCTGTTTTAGGATTGGCTGATTGACGGCCTCGGTTACTTTTTTGTGCAATTGGCTTATCTAGCTTTCTGGTAACCACTTCAAAGTCACCAAAGCTACGGGTAATGGTGGCAATGTCGGTTTCATCCATCACATTACGTTTAGAGCCTAATGATTTACGCATTTTACCGCAGAGATTAACACCATTGATTAGCTGAACTTTGCCTTTACGTTGTTCGGCTTTTTTATTGGATAACACCCAGACATAAGTGGCAATGCCTGTGTTATAAAACATATCGGTTGGCAAAGCGACTATGGCTTCTAATAAATCTGCTTCCAATATATAACGTCTAATTTCAGATTCACCTGAACCTGCTCCGCCAGTAAATAAGGGTGAGCCATTGAGGATAATGCCAATTCTAGCACCGCCTTGTTCTGCGCCTCTGAGTTTACTAATTAGGTGTAACAGAAATAATAAAGAGCCGTCTGAAACGCGGGGTAAGCCTGCACCAAATCGGCCATCAAAACCTTTTAAGCTATTTTCATCTTTAATGGTTTGTTCAATCTTTTTCCAGTCCACACCAAAGGGAGGATTGGAGAGCATGTAATCAAATTTATCGGCATACAGTTGATCATTCGATAAGGTGTTACCGAGTTTGATATTGCTAACTTCTTGGCCTTTAATCAACATATCGGCTTTACAGATCGCATAACTTTCTGGATTAAGTTCTTGCCCATACGCTACCATTCTGGCTTCAGGATTTAGCTCATGTACATATTCCATCCCTGCTGATAAAAACCCACCTGTTCCCGCAGTTGGATCATAAATAGTACGAATAATGCCTGATTTGGTTAAGGCTTCATCATCTTCCATAAAGACAAGTGATGTTGTCAGGCGAATAATATCGCGGGGCGTAAAGTGCTCACCCGCGGTTTCATTAGAGCCTTCTGCAAAGCGCCTGATCAATTCTTCAAACACTAATCCCATATCATGATTAGAAATAGCATTGGGGCTTAGGTCGGTTTGTCTGACTTTTTGTACGATTTTGTAAAGCAGGTCTGCATCATTAAGCTGAGCAATGAATTCTGCAAAGTTGAAGTATTCAAATATCTCTCTGGCATCTTTAGAAAAGCCTTGGATATAGGATTCTAGGTTGTCTTTAATGCCTGCTTCACCTAGCTTAGATAAATCCATTTTTGAGGTATTGCAAAACGATAAATCATTAGTTGCGCGCAATAATAGCTTTTCCTGCGCTTCTTCAGGCAGGTTCATTGCTTGTATTTTTTCGTGCTGCTCTAGTACCGCTTGTTTGCTTTCTTCTAGCACACCTTCAAGGCGGCGTAATAATGTAAACGGTAAGATGACTCGGCCATATTGGCTTTGTTTAAAATCACCGCGTAATAAATCGGCTAATGACCAGATAAAGGAAGCTAGATTGTTGGGTGTTTGGGTCATGGGTTGCCTGGATTACGTGGAGATAATTTAAATTCGGAAGCGTCTGGCTTGTCGTGTTTTATTCTTAGCATGGCGCCCGCTTAGGAAATATTGACGATGCTATAGCTTTTTACCAGAAATGTGGGCTTTGAAGTTAGCACTAAGCTGTGCTGATTGTGTTCCATACGCTTGCTATCCATTATTGTTTTTATCTTATTGTAGTCGCTATGGCGCTGTTTGCAATCTGCATAGGTTTTGTAGGGCGTCTATAGGATAGCCCTTTCATCGGCTGCGGTTGAGCTCATGGATGATCGAAGGCAATAGACAGTCAGTTACTCCCCCGTCATCGCAAATATGGAACCTTATTCTCAGATTCAAAGTGAACCTAAAGAAGCCATACCTAAGCTGCTTAAATTAAAAGCTGAATACCCAAATATACCGATGATCTACAATTATTTAGCACTGGCATATGGTCAGATTAGGGACTATTCAGCTACGGAAGTGATGTGTATCGAAAACTACACTAAAAATCCAGACTATCTGTTCGCTAAGATAAACTATGCTGAAATGTGTTTAGGTAAAGAGGAGTATGAAAAAACCGCTGAAATCTTCGATAATAAATTTGATTTGAAGCTGCTTTATCCAGATAGAAATGAATTTCATATCTCTAAATTTGAAGGGTTCACAGGAATAGTGTGTATTTATTTCTACAAGATTGGTAAGAAGAAACCAGTTAAGATTTTATACAATTCATTAAAAGAGGTTTCACCTGATTCAGCAATTTTTCGTCGAGTGAACAGAATACTTTATCCAAGTCTAATGATAAGACTTTTACGCAAGCTGCGAAATAAGAAAACTGACCATAAAATTGAGGCATAAAATGGTTATACCAATCCTAATAAATTTATACTTAAACTCATATAACCAAGAGAAACCGTCATTCCTAAGTGCTACCCAGTCAAGCGTGGGCACAAGCTTTAGCAGGAATCTATAGTGTATGCATAGATTCTCGATTAAAGATTTCGGGAATGACAGTGATTATTTATTGGGATGGGCCTTATTCATGCAGCGCTATCAATTAGATAATGCTAAAACATTTGAACTGCTTAGAAAGTCAGCATGTGAGAATCAACGCCGCATGCTTGATGTTGCGTTAAAAACCCTTACCGAGATTTCTTACTGCTGGCTGTGTTGTCGATACTAAAAAAACAACAGAATTATTACTCGAATTAAAATCCTTACTCACTGATTAAACAAAAAAGGGGCGCTATTTGCGCCCCTTTTTCATTACCTGCCTAAAAAAATTACGCAGTTAATTTCAAGTACTTTTGATAAAGTGAATCGTGATCTTCTACTTTTTCAGGATCTTTATCAATACAATCTACCGGACATACTTCTATACATTGCGGTAAATCGTGATGCCCTACACATTCAGTACACAGGGCTGGGTCAATAATATAAATATCTTCACCTTGTGAAATCGCGCCATTAGGGCACTCAGGCTCACAAACATCGCAATTTATACATTCATCATCAATCAGTAGTGACATTCTTATCCTCTATTAAACTTTTTAAACAATTGGTGTTGCACAATTTCAGGGACAAAGCTGGAAACATCGCCACCTAATCTTGCTATTTCTTTAATCATGCTAGAAGAGATAAATTCGTATTGCTCGGCTGGTGTTAAAAACATAGTTTCTAAATCAGGCGATAAACGACGATTCATCCCCGCTAACTGAAATTCATATTCAAAATCTGAGATTGCTCTTAAGCCTCTCAGGATTACACTTGCACCCTGCTGCTTAGCACAATCAACTAATAAATTATCAAAGCCAATAATACTAACATTTTCAAAATCAGCAGTGACTTGCTGCAATAAGTCGACCCGCTGAGTAATCTCAAACAAAGGTGATTTATTGCTATTAACCGCAACGGCGACAATCACTTTATGATAGATACGCGATGCTCGGGCGATAATATCAATATGCCCATTCGTGACAGGATCAAAAGTACCTGGGTAAATTGCCGTTATATTCATTGTCTTATCAAAATGGCTACAGCATAAAATGCTGCAATAAATTTTAAAACCGAACATTATACCTTGCTACAAATTCGAGTGGTAATTTTTTGAGCTATTTAAAACGTATTCTGTGGGAGGGGCCTTTAGCCCCGATTCAATACAAGCCGCGGCTAAAGAGACTGTAAAAATATTCAGTATAATCCCCCCTCCTTATCCATAGGTATCGACACAAGTCTTAAAGCCTTTCCAGAGGGAGAAGGTTGGATGAGAGGGAATCAAAAAAGCTCTTCAACCTTATGCTCTAATATCAAAATAACTAGAGCAAACGGCGTATTCTAATTTCTCCCCACCCAACCCTCCCCAGCAAGGGAGGGCTTTATTTTTTATGCCAAAATTGTGTAGACACCTATACTTCTCAAGGGGGGAGGCTAAAAGCACAATACTTTCACAGTCTCTAAAGCCCCTCCCACAACACAACCTAGTCATGGCGCTCAAATAAATTATAAGCCACAACACCTGCCACCTTGTGCTTTAACAGAGTCCAATTTTCAGGTACATCCTCTAACTCTAGTTGCTTTTCCACTTCTATATAAATTTTTGCATGCGGCGCTAGCCATTGCTTATCTTCCAGCCAATTTAATGTTTGCAAGGCAAGACCTTTAGCAAAAGGAGGATCTAAAAATACCAAGCTAAACGGCTCGGCATCTCCCGCTAAATAGCGATAGACATCTTGCTGGACAATTTTTATTTGCGGTGCTGACAATAACTCAGTATTTGCCTTTAACTGGCGGCATATCTGCGCATTATTATCCACTTGAACAACATGCTTTGCACCACGTGAAGCTGCTTCAACACCTAGTGCGCCACTACCCGCATATAAATCTAAACAACGACTAGCTAATACATCATATTGCAACCAGTTAAATAACGTTTCTCGAACTCTAACCGGCGTAGGCCGTAAGCCGTCAGCATCAGGAAAAGGCAGATTACGACCGCGCCACTCTCCACCAATAATTTTGACTTTATTACTCACCCGAACCACCTACACTAATAATTTGCAATAAATTTTCAGGTACTCTGCGCTTAAAGGCAGTTTTAATATCTTCTTTACTCACCTGTGTGACTTTACTTTGAAAAGTTTCCAAATAATCTAAAGGTAACTGATAAAAAGCAATCATCGCCACATAATTCAATAATTTGCGATTATTATCAAAACGCAAAACAAAGCCACCTGTGATATTTTTCTTCGCTGCCTCTAATTTAGCTTCACTAGGTCCCTTTTCTATAAAATCATGTAAAGTCTTTTGCAATACATCAATAGCCACTTTTCTTTGCTTATTTTGCGTTTGCAAGCCCATAGTGAAAGGTCCTTTTTGAGCTAAAGGTGAAAAATAGCTGTAGGCGCTATAGGCAAGGCCGCGTTTTTCGCGAATTTCATTAAACAATATTGAAACTAGGCCACTGCCACCTAAAATATGATTACCTACATACAGAGGAAAATAGTCCTTATCTATTCTGGATAACACAGGTAAGCCCGCTAAAACATGTGTTTGCGTTGACGAAAAATCAATATGCTCGACTTTGCCGCTACTCGGCAGAGTTACCGCAACTAATGGTTTAGCTGACTGGCCCCGCGCTAATGGATCATATAGCTTTTCAGCAATATCATGTGCCTGAACTTCGGTTAAATCACCAACAATCACTAAAATTGCATTTTTAGCACCATAGTATTGCTGATAAAACTGTTTAATATCATCCAATGTTAGCGCGCCAACGGTTTCAATCGAGCCACTACTTAAATGCGCATAAGGGTGCTGACCATATAAGGCTTGAGAAAATGTTTTTTGCGCAATATGAGCAGGACGCTCTTGCTGTTGCTTTAGCTCCACTAGCGCTTGGCTTTTAATACGCTGAAAACCACCCTCTTTAAACTGTGGCTTTGCGGCAATCGCTTGGAAGGTAGTTAAAGCCTGATTAAGTAATCGTTTATCCGTTAATGTACGTAACTGTATCTGTGCGTAATCCTTATTCACACTTGCATTATATTGTGCACCAACCTCATCAAAACGCTGAGCTATTTGATCGGCACTCCATGCGCCTGCCCCCGTTTTCAACAATCGATTAGTTAGCTTAGCAAGGCCATAGTATTGACCATCACGTGCACTCCCCGCAGCAAATTGCAACCGTATATCAACCATCGGCAAGCCAGTGCTTTGCACAAAATAAACACGTCCACCTTGGCTACTTTGCCAATGTTTAATCGGTGTAACAGCAAAGACTTGCGTCGCACACCAAGCCAGTAACACACCTGCAATCCATTGTTTAATGCGCATGATTAGCTCCCATTTTATTTTTAGTCGACATACTCTGCGGCTCCAAATAAGCAATGCTCAATTGTGATTCCACTAAATATTTCCCTGCCACTGCACGTACTTGTTCAGCGGTCACTTGATTAATTTTCTGCATATAAGCTTCTGATGTTTGCCAGCCTAAGCCCACTGTTTCATGCATCCCTAATTTCATAGCTTGATAAAACAAAGAATCTTGCTCATAAACAGAATGCGCTAAAACTTGGGCTTTAACCCGCTCCAGTTCTTTTTCGTCAATCAGCTCTCTTTGTAAGGCACGTATTTCTGTTTTTAACGCTATTTCCATATCCAATAAGCTTTTACCTTTCACTGGCGTCGCTTCAAATAAAAATAATTCCTCTAAACGCGCCCCTAAATCGTAACCAGCACCTGCAGAAGTTGCAATTTTTTGACCGCGCTGCAAACGCGCTGGTAAGCGCGCACTACCTCCGCCATCTAATACGCCAGCAAGTACATCCAAGGCATAAGCTTCCCAGTCTTTTTCTGCGACTTTTAAACTAGGTACTTTATAGGCCATTAATAGATAAGGCACTTCCGAAGGTAATTGCACCGTCATACGCCGAACACCTACTTGCGGCATTTCTTTTTGTGGCTTGAGACGTTTAATAGTTCGAGCAGGAATAGCTGAAAAATACTGCTCGGCTAGCTTAAACACCTCTTCTGCCTGCACATCACCCGCCACCACGATAGTAGCATTGTTAGGCGCATACCATGCTTGATACCACTGCTGTAAATCTTCGACTTGATAACTTTCAATATCTGACGGCCAACCAATCACAGGATTTTTATAAGGAGAATTAACATATGCCATGGCCATTAAGTATTCTTGTAACTTCGCACGCGGTCTGTCTTCGGTACGCATACGTCGCTCTTCCATGACCACTTGCAGCTCTTTTTTTAATTCATCTGCGAGTAAATGCAAATGCTGCATCCTATCTGCTTCTAACTCAAAACTAATTGCGAGCCGTGACTTCTCCAGTGTTTGAAAATATGCGGTATAATCTCGACCAGTAAACGCATTTTCCCTGCCGCCATTTTCTGAAATAATTTTAGAAAACTCTCCTGCAGGATGTTTATCCGTACCTTTAAACATCATGTGCTCAAGCATATGGGAAATACCGGTAATACCAGAGGGCTCATAACTTGAGCCAACTTTATACCAGATTTGCGTAACAACTACAGGTGACCTATGTTGTTCTTTTACTAAAACTTTAAGCCCATTGGCTAATATACGCTCTTGGACTTCAGTAGCATTAGCACTGAATGAATAAAAAATTAAAAGTATAAAAAGACGAACTATCATTATTACCTTCTCTGAACAGTGAACGATAAAATACAATATCAAGTATATTATTTTATCTCAGATAGCTATTAAACATGACCAACAAAGCATGACAAACAAAAAAAATAATTTAACTTGGAAAAACTACCTTGAACTATGTAAACCTAGAGTGGTTGCATTATTGGTATTTACGGCAAATGTTGGCATGCTATTGGCTGTTCCCGGTATGCCGCCGATTGCACTTTTTATCTATGCAACTTTAGGTATCGGTTTAGCCTCTGCATCTGCTGCTGCAATTAATCATTTTATAGATCAGAAAGCTGATGCCGAAATGGCTCGCACACAAAACCGCCCCTTGCCTCAAGGCGATCTGAATTCAAAAAATGTACTGATTTTTGCCGCAGTGCTGGGCATTACGGCTATGTTGATACTTGTTTTTCTGGTCAACATACTAACGGCTGTACTGACTTTTGTTTCGTTAATTGGTTATGCGATTATTTATACCGTGTATTTAAAACGTATGACGCCACAGAATATTGTGATTGGTGGTGCAGCTGGAGCAGCCCCCCCCCTTTTAGGTTGGTGCGCTATGACAGGCGAAGTTCACCCTTATGCGCTACTGCTATTTCTATTGATTTTTGTTTGGACGCCACCGCATTTCTGGGCGCTTGCGATTGCTAGACGTGATGAATATGCAAAAGTGAATATTCCTATGCTACCTGTTACACACGGCACGGAATTTACCCGCTTACATATTCTGTTTTATACCATCTTATTGTTTATCGTCACCTTACTGCCTTATCTAACAGGCATGAGCGGTTTGATATATCTGATACCTAGTGCGCTATTGAGTTTAGGGTTTATTTACTTTGCGATCAAAATGATGCTAACCAAAGAAGATAAAACAGCGATGCAAACCTTTGCTTATTCAATCGTTTATTTAATGCTACTGTTTGCTGTATTACTGTTTGATCATTATTTTCGATATACATTTTAAGCTTTTTTCTGAGCCAAGGATGTAACCTTCGTATAGGGCTTTACGGAATACAGGAAAGAGCAACACCTGTATTCCCCCTCTCATACTTTTAAATTTTGAAAAGAACTGTAAAATCTGAAAAATAACTGTCAAATTAATTAACAGTCTTTATTTATTGAAAATAGGCTATTCAAAACTTAATGCTTGCCCCGAACTTTCACCTAAGACTTCACCAAAAATAATTAACTAACTGATAATATTAAATATTATTCTCAATCGAGTAATTTCTCACGTATTGTTTAACAAAAATAGCGATTGTCTGACTCTCTTTTAGGTAATGTCCAAACAAACTATTAATATCAACCGGTGTCAGATAAACATACACTCCGACACCTGTACGCATCGTAAACTCTGCAGTTAAAGTATCTATAAACGCTAAACGACTTACTTCAACAGTACTGGATTCGTATATTGCACTCATTTTCTTCACCACTTGCTTGCTTTGTTATCTTACTTATTAACAAAGCATAATCCGTGCCTATCAAACGATCTCTAACACTACCTTGCCTTTTCCGTGCCCTTGTTCCACTTTACTATGTGCTTGAGGTGCTTCTGCTAGCTGCATTACTTGCTCAACATAGATTTGTAGCTCACCCGCATTAATCAAATCAGCACATTGTTTTAAAATGACCACATGCTGATCGCGCGCCTTATCTAAATGACGCAACAACGGTGTTAACATCAACTCAAAAGAAATACTTAAATTACGTACCCTAGCCTCTGATAGCTCAACCTGATCAACGGCTAATAAAGTAACAATGCGCCCAAAATGGGCAGTTAATGGAATACTTTGCGCAAAAACACCGCCACCAACAGTATCCAAGACTAAATCTACGCCCTGCCCCTCTGTCAATTTATTAATGCGCTCCAAGACATTTTCTTGCTTATATAAAATAACTTCATCAGCGCCCAAAGACTTAACTAATTCAGCTTTTTCAGTAGAGCTAACCGTGGTAATAACTCGCGCACCTTTGATTTTAGCCAGCTGAATTGCAACATGCCCTACCCCACCTGCACCCGCATGAATCAGCACTGTTTCACCTGCTTGCAATCGCCCGCGATCAAATAAAGCCCCCCAAGCAGTAATCAACACTAAAGGCGCAGCTGCAGCTGTTGTAAATGATGTATTAGGCATCAAACTTAACCAACGCTGATCAAGCACGGAAAATTCAGCGTAACAACCTTGCTCATCACCTAAACCACCATGACATGCCCATACTTTGTCACCTATGTTAAATTTTGTGACACCCGCACTGACAGCAACAACCTCACCAGCAAGGTCACAGCCCAAGACAGCTGGCAGTTTATCAGGATAAAACATCGCCATGCGCCGCACTTTAGTGTCAATTGGATTGACACCTGCCGCATGAATCTTTACCTTTACTTGAGTAAGTGTTGTTATTTCAGGTTCTGCTATTTCGGTATATTCGAGCACATCTGGATTGCCCGCTTTTGTCATTATTACTGCTTTCATCATCCTCACCTTTTGAAAAAATCAATCTGCCAACCAATGCTTGCGATAATCAGCATAATCATAGCGCTTTAAACAACTTAGAACACCTGCATCTACACTGTAAATATCTGGGTAGTTATAACCATTAAATCGGTTTGCCTTCACTAAAGTGTAAGCGCCTACTTTAGGAAAGCTGATAGTGTCACCTATTTTTACAGCCTGCATAAATGTATATTCACCAAAGACATCACCCGCCAAACAGGTCGAACCGACCAATATGGCTTGATAAGTACCGTGCTTATTACTCTGTAATATCTCAGGCTGACGCTGATACTCAAACACTTCAGGATTATGATTAACTGAGGTATCTAAAACAGCAATTGTTTTGCCATCACCAACAAAACAATCAATAACGGTTGCCACCAAGCTTACTGCATCACCGATCACTGCTTTACCCGGCTCTATATAGACCTCTAAATCATATTTCTGGCGTAATGTTCGTATAAGCTGAATAAAATCCTGATGATCATCAATATCTTTAAATAAATATCCTCCCCCTAAATTCAGCCATTGCAGTTGAGTAAAATATTCACCTAACTGCAGCTGTAATTTATCTAAGGTTTGCAATAAAGACGCGTAATCACATTGAGAAAAAACAGTATGGATATGTAAGCCGGAAATATCTGCAATATGCTGCGCATCAATCACATGAATATCGACACCTAATTTTGAATGCAAACGACAAGGGTCAAACCGCTTATCAGGCGCAAAAGAAAGTTTCGGATTAACCCGTAAACCTTGAGAAACCGGCTCATGTTCTGCACTAGAAAATATCTGCTGCTGACTTAATGAATTAAAACTAATATGACTGCAAATCTGACTAAGCTGGATAATTTCATCAGGCCTAATACCCGGCGTAGTGAGGTGTATACTTTGCCTCTTATCCAATACTTCATAGGCTAATTGAGCTTCAAATAAAGAACTAACAGAAAAGCCATCGACATGCGGTTTAAGCCATTCTAAAAGTGGGATTAACGGTAACGCTTTAATAGAATACAAAATTCGACAACCGGACTGTGCTCGTAAATCATTTAATAGTTCAATCGATTCTTGCAGCACTTGTTGATCAATAACAAAAGCGGGGGACGTAGGGAGCTTAAACATTTAATAAAAAAGAGAATATGTAGGGCTGACTTTAGTCCGCCTATGTAAAGAATGGGAATTGTATAACTTGTTGGTTCTGACTTGTCTTTTTGTTCGCCTTTAGCGTTGTGACAGTCCTCACTCCTAAGTCGCTAATAAAAAATCAATTTAACATTTCTGTGGAGGGGCTTTTAGCCGCGACTTGTATAAAATCGCGGCTAAAAGCCCCTCCCACCAATATTTCTTATAATCAAAGAAATAACTATTTTGCTATTTTACAGCCTCATACCAATAGGACGTACCTTTCTTAGTATATTATAATAACTGCCAATACACCTTTCCTCTATTAATCAATCAATATGCCTAACTCTAAAATCATCTACACCAAAACCGATGAAGCACCCGCTTTAGCCACTTACTCTTTTTTACCTATCGTACAGGCTTTTAGCAAAGCAGCAGGCGTTGTAGTTGAAACTAAAGATATTTCACTGGCAAGTCGTATTCTAGCTAATTTCCCTGACAAACTAAACGATACACAAAAGCACAGTGATGCTTTAGCTGAATTAGGCAAACTAGCTAAAATCCCCGATGCCAATATTATTAAGTTACCTAATATCAGCGCATCTGTACCGCAATTACTCAAAGCCATTAAAGAGCTACAAGCTTTAGGTTTTGATATTCCTGATTACCCTGAATCTCCGAGTAATGAAACAGAAAAAGACATTAAAACCCGTTACGCTAAAATATTAGGCAGCGCGGTTAATCCTGTTTTACGTGAAGGTAATTCAGACCGACGTGTCGCGACTCCCGTTAAAGAATATGCAAAAAAACACCCGCACACGATGGGCGCGTGGTCAGCAGATTCTAAATCACATGTCAGCTCAATGACTGATGGGGATTTTTATGGCAATGAAAAGTCTGTCATCATAAAAGATGCCTGCAATGTAAAAATTGAATTCCTTGATGCTTCTGGCACGACTCAGGTACTTAAACAAAATACACCAGTATTAGCTGGTGAAATCCTTGATGCATCAGTGATGAGTTGCACAGCTTTATGTGCTTATTTTGAACAAGAAATGCAAGCCGCCAAAGCTGAAGATGTGATGCTGTCATTACATTTAAAGGCGACCATGATGAAAGTGTCCGATCCGATTATTTTTGGTCATGCGGTTGATGTTTACTATAAAGAAGTCTTTGCCAAACATGCTGATACCTTTAAGTCACTCGGTATTAATTCGCGCAATGGCTTAGGTGATGTTTATGCAAAAATTGCCAACTTGCCTGATGAGCAGCGTTTAGCGATTGAAGCTGATATTCAAGCCGTCTATGAATCACGCCCTGCTTTAGCCATGGTCAATTCTGATAAAGGCATTACTAATTTACATGTGCCTAGTGATGTGATTATTGATGCATCCATGCCCGCAGCCATCCGTTTTTCTGGACAAATGTGGGGTAAAGACGGTCAGCTACATGATACTAAAGCCCTTATTCCTGACCGCAGTTATGCAGGCACTTTTCAGGCAACCATTGATTTTTGTAAACAACACGGTTCTTTTGATGTCACGACGATGGGCACGGTCAGTAATGTCGGTTTAATGGCGCAAAAAGCAGAAGAATATGGCTCGCATGATAAGACCTTTGAAATACCTACCAAAGGATCGGTACGCGTTACTGATGAAGCCGGCAATATCTTATTAGAACATGCGGTTGAAGCAGGCGATATATGGCGCATGTGTCAAACTAAAGATTTACCGATACAAGACTGGGTTAAATTAGCCGTGACGCGTGCGCGTTTAACTGGATTACCTGCTATTTTTTGGTTAGATAAAAATCGCGCCCATGATGCGAACTTAATCAGCAAAGTCAAAATCTATCTAAAAGACCATGATACTAACGGCCTGACTATTAATATCATGTCACCCATCGAAGCGGTTAACACCACCTTATTACGCGTGCAAGCGGGTGAAGATACTATCTCTGTCACGGGTAATATTTTGCGTGATTATTTAACTGACCTATTCCCTATTTTAGAACTAGGAACCAGTGCAAAAATGCTCTCTATCGTGCCTTTACTCGCGGGCGGCGGTTTATTTGAAACGGGAGCAGGTGGATCTGCACCTAAATTAGTTGAGCAATTATTAGAAGAAAATCATTTGGCCTGGGATTCTTTAGGCGAGTTTTTAGCCTTAGCCGTATCCTTAGAAGATTTAGCTGAAAAAACCCATAAACCATCAATAAAAGTACTGGCAAATGCCTTAAATAAAGCTAACAGCCTATATTTAAATAACAATAAATCACCATCACATACTGTCGGTGCGGGTGATACGCGTAGCAGTCATTATTATTTAGCAATGTACTGGGCACAATCTTTAGCAGAGCAATCGGAAGATAAAGCCTTACAAGCTCAATTTATTTCTATTGCCCAACAGCTAAGTGACAATGAAAGTAAAATCGTTGCAGAACTAAGCCCTACGCATGTGGGCCATGTTGATATTGGCGGCTATTACCTCCCGAATAAAGAACTCGTTGAGAAAGCCATGCGCCCGAGCGCTTGTTTTAACGCCATTATTTCTGCTTAGGCTGAAACTTGTGGGAGGGGCTTTTAGCCGCGACTTGCATGAAATCGCGACTAAAAGCCCCTCCCACTAAGCCCCTTATTGTTAATTAGATCCTGTGAATAAGCTGCGTTTTATTTTATACTTAGAAAATAATTCCAGTTTCAATTCAATTTATAGAGAACCCTATGTCTAAACCTTTAATCTTACACATGCTAACCACAGCAAAAAACTTAAGTCCTTTTGATGTCAATATGGCCGTTGATGCAGGCTGGGTTTCTGCCATACCTTATACTAATGTAGAAGCTGATGAAGTTCAGGGCTTAGTACAAGATGCAATTTTTTCACGTAGCCCTAAAGGGTTAAAATATACCGGTATATTTATTGGTGGTCGTGATACTAAGCAAGCGATGGATATGCTAAAAGCGGCAACTGAGGCTATGTTTCCTCCGTTTCAAGTTTCTGTCTTAGCAGACCCTAGTGGTGCCTTTACAACTGCAGCGGGCATGGTTGCGGTTGTTGAAGATAAACTAAAAACCGAATTCAACACAGATTTAGCCGGTAAAAACATCCTTGTTTTGGGTGGTACAGGACCAGTAGGTCAAGTGGCAGCTGTTTTATCTGCCCAAGCCGGTGCCAATGTCCGAATTATTGGCCGTCAATTGGATAAAGCACAGCGCATTACTGATATGTGCAACCAAGAATTCGGTGCAGGTAAAATTACTATTACTGCCGGTGCTGATGCTGATAAAGCTGAATACATTAAAACTGCCGATGTCGTTTTTGCCACAGGTGCAGCAGGCATTGAACTATTAAGCGCTGAATTAGTTGCTTCAGCACCGCAATTAAAAGTCGCAGCTGATGTTAACGCTGTTCCACCATCAGGTGTTGCTGGTTTGGATCCTTTTGACAATGGTAAAGCTATTACTGGTTCTCAGAGTAGCGCTGTTGGTGTTGGCGCTTTAGCCATTGGTAATGTTAAATACCAAGTGCAAAGCAAATTACTAAAGACTATGATTGAAAAAGATCATCCACTTTACTTGCATTTTGAACATGCTTTCGCAGCAGCTCGCGAATATATTCAAGCTTCTAAATAAACCTTTTACAAACATAAAAAGCACATAGATTATTCCATGTGCTTTTATCTCTACCTGATTACGTACGACTCTCAGCCAGAGTAAAATAAAACATGAATAATCAGCATGTTAACAAACGCGTCATTCCCGAAGTCTTTTATCGGGAATCTATTCTTAAGCTACTAGATTCCCGATAAAAGCATGCAGGAATGACGAAGTATAGCTGAGAGTTGTGGGTAATCAGGTATCTCTATAGAATTTAACCAATTTTTTAAACAAGGATACCTCATGGCTAAAAGAAGCATATTACATATGTTCGACCCTATGCAAAATAACAGCCCTTTTGATGTCAATATGGCATTGGACTGTGACTTTGATGTATTAATGCCTTATGCCAATGTAAAGTTAGAAAGCATAGGCCGACTAACTCAAGACGTCATCTTCTCCCGTGGACCTTCGGGCGTTAAAAAAACAGCGATTTTTATTGGTGGTCGTGATTTAGGCGTAGCAGTTGATATGCTTAATGGTGCAAAAAAAGCCATGGTGCCCCCTTTTGAAGTCTCAGTTTTTGCTGACCCAAGTGGTGCATTCACGACAGCAGCTGCTTTAGTCGCTTGTGTAGAAAAAGAGCTAAAAGAAAAACACAACAAAGAACTAAAGGATTGCAAAGCTTTAGTATTTGGCGGTACAGGGCCTGTGGGTATCGCTACAGGGGTTATTACATCCCTAGCCGGCGCAACGACCACTTTAGTTGATCATTTCTCTAGTGAGGCTGCACAGGGTCTTGCAGAAGAATACAACCGCCGTTTTAACTCGAATCTATCTGGCACAGTCGCTACCTATGATGAAGATAAAATTACTCTCATTGAAGATGCTGATATTATTTTCTGTACTGCTAAAGCCGGTATTCAAATTTTAAATACTGAAGTTTTAAGCCATGCTAAACAACTTAAAGTTGCAGGTGATGTTAATGCTGTCCCACCATCAGGCATAGCTGGTATCCAGCTCAATGATTTTGGCGCACCATTAGTTCATGCAACTAACGCTGAAAATGCTGTAGGTGTTGGCCCTTTAGCTGTGGGTAATATTAAGTATAAAGTTCAGCATGCCTTACTTGAGTCTATGCTAACGGGCGATAAACCAGTTTATCTAGACTTTATAGCTGCATTTGAAAAAGCTAGAGAGTTATTAAAATAAAAGGCGGCTACACACTTAACGCAGGACATTAACTATATTAGTAGGGCGGACTTTAGTCCGCCATTGTGGCTACAAACTTAAGGCGGAGAAGAAAACTTAAAAATATTAGCTCGGTGTGCAAAAACTTTAGCTATTTCTAATTCGTCCCTATTATTTATCCCGCCTTAAAATAGAAGCTGCCACCGCTAAAAAAGCGGACTGAAATCCGCCCTACGCATAATACTTTCAGAGCCTTTCACTCCTACTTAATATTTAGAAACTTTCTATCCTGCCTTAAATGGAAGCCGAATTTTTTCGGCAGGAATGATAACTTCCTATTTAACTATTTTCCATGAGAAAAGAAAGCCCATATTGAAAACAAAAAACTGTCTAAATCCCACTAGGTATTGATAAAGCCATGATGAAAACAATGAATTACTCTACCGTTATCGGCATAGTCATGAGTCTACTACTGCTCAGCTTCATTTTTATTTTTCAAGCTCATGACCCTTTATTATTTATTAATCCCGCAGGCCTCGCCATTGTCATTGGTGGCACCATTACCGCACTGTTTATCAGTTATCCGCTCAGAGATATAAAACACGCATTTAAATCTTTAAAAACTATCCTTTTCTACGAAAGCCTCAACCCACGCAAAGAAGCCGATGAAATTATTGCCGTTTCACGAATGTGGTTTAGTCGAGATTCACTCGCCGTCGAAAATGAAATGGATAAAATTAATAACCCCTATTTAAAAACAGGGTTCCAGCTAGTCGTAGACAAAACACCTACAGAAGATATTTTATCGCTTTTAAAATGGCGTATCGCTCGTTTACGCTCAAAAGAAAAAACAGCAGCCGACGTATTTAAGGCCATGAGCTATTTTGCACCCGCATTTGGTATGATCGGCACCTTAATTGGCTTAATTAATATGCTACATATTATCGAAGCAAAAGACATTAGCCTAATCACGCTGAATATGGGGATTGCATTAATCACCACCTTTTATGGTCTGATTTTGGCCAATTTAGTGTTTAACCCTATAGCCATTAAACTAGAAAGAAGAACCGAACAACGCGTGATGATTATGAGCATGGTTATGGAAGGTATCATTCTAATGACCGACAGGCGCTCACCATCATTTATACGCGAAACGCTTAACTCATTTCTAATGAATCATGACAATGACCTGCATGAACCCATTAATCTTGACGATCAAGTCGATACCCTTTCGTGAGCAGTAATAGATCTACCCCCCACTCATCTGCTCACCTTGAAGAGCTACTCAATCATACCAGCGAGCAAAACCAACATTCATGGCTAATGAGCTATTTAGACGTGTTTGTATTGATGTTAATGCTAGTCATTACCTTAGTCTCGATTACCGAAATCCAAACAGAACAGTCTCAGTCAGCTAAAGCACCCTTACAAGAAACTCAAAAAACCAGCAATTTAGAAGCACAAGCCATTGATATAGTAAAAGTAGAACAAGTTTTATCTGCCGAACTAAATACACCCGTGACAGCAGCTCCATTAGCTACGCAAAGTACCCCTGAAATACTAAGCACACCACACGAACCGGAACCCACAGAAACTCAAGCGCCTAAAAAACCAGTCACGCCAATTGATCCTCTTCAAGTAGCTGAAAAAATGCCGGAACAATCCGATATTGAAGCAAAGCAAACAGAACAAAAAAACAAGGACTGGCAAGAAGAATTTAAACAACAACTAGAGACACTGGGTATCGCTGATGCTATTAGCTTACAGTTTAAAAACAGCAGCATTCATATCGAAATTCAGGACAATATATTATTTGATAGCGCCGACGCCTTAATTACAAAAAAAGGCGAGCAGGTTTTGTTGCCACTCACTAAGTTACTGCAGCAGTCAGTAGGCATTATTTATATCGAAGGACATACAGATAACCGCCCTATCGCAACTCAACAATTCCCGTCAAACTGGGAACTAGGAGCGGCGCGGGCATTAAGTGTTTTACATTTCCTAAGCCAAGAAAGTATCCCAGAATCAAGACTACGCGCAACAACTTATGCTGATACTCAACCCATCAGCAATACCGACGACCCAGCAGGGTGGCAAAAAAATCGCCGCGTTAATTTGATTATTAAAATGCTTGATATGCCATCTCAACCTTAATTAGCTTAGATATTTAGCAGAACTAACAACCTTACTTACCCTGCATTTTACGCCGCGCATAAAACAAAGAAAGCGTGACCAAAAGAATCAGCGCTGCTAAAGAAAGCTCTAATAAAATAAAACTAGCGATCTTAAAGTACGCAAAATCGGGATGCGCATAGCGAATCAACCAACCCGCCGCCTCATTAGCAATCGCCGATAAATAAATCAAAGCACTCAGCCAAACTTTAACTAATGTGGATAACTGAGTCATTATCATTAAGTGCGTTAAGGTCAGCACAAGCATGCCCATAGCGAACAAATGAAAATGCGAAACTTCTAACAAACTTTGGTAGCTTTTCGGCTGAGTAAAGTCCTCTTCCGAACCTAAATAATAGCTGACCACCGAAGCAGGCGTTAAATCCATTTTATGGAAATACATCAAACCATTACTGATCCAAAGTAAAAAAATATAACCCAAAAACATCAAAATTAATGAGTTCATTAAAAGCTGACGATTTTGCTCGCCGGTGGCAAAAAATCGCATTAAGGTTGCTCGGCTACTATGATTTGATAAATGGCCAACACTTTACGCACACTATCTAATCCAGAGCGCGTACTTAATGTCGCACCTGAAATACCCTGTACTCCTGCGCTAAAACTTAGCTCATCCAACGGTAAATTAAATAATTGTGCATACCAACGCGCTGGCGGCTGATACTCCGGCGGCTCATGAAATGCCAAGGTGTGCACTTGACTCAATTTACCTTGCGCTGTTAACACAACTAACAGAGTCTCTGGTTTAGTACGTACATTACGCGTTTCTATGGCAGCATAACCCAAGGTTTCTCCCGCTTTTTTGCCCACATAAAAAGTAAATAACGGTGAGTCTAATTTAACCCGCGCCAATTTCTCTATACGCTCCACTTGATCCGCTTTAGGGAACAAGGATAACATTTCAACTTTAGCACCCTCGCCAAAAGCAAGCTTCATGGCTTCTTGCTTGCTGTAGTAAATTTTTGCGTAACTAGGACTTGCCACAAGCAGTGACAATAATACAAATATAAGACGACTTTTAACAAATTTCATAAAAGATTATTTAATCAGGGAGATTGAGGAGAAACTTCAGCGAGCAACTTTAAACTAGTTCATCCAATGCTACAACTTATCTGAGCACAAACTGCTTTGAAAAATAAAGTTCCACTAGGGCGTGGCTTGAGCCCGCCTATATTGAACAGTAATATTAACGAGCTAAAGACACGCTTTACAGAGAAAAATTGCTTACCTAAAAAACAGGGTTATGTAGCTTGCGGAATCATGAATTCTTCTCATATTCCACAAACCACAGAACAAACTGCAAAAAATAATTAGAAAATAAAACCAAACCCTATATTAAACTCATCCGGCTTTGTGCCTGCTTTAGTCTGTCTGTTACGGTAATCCGCCTTGATAACAACTTGTGGAATCGGCTTATAGTTAAAACCTACTTGGAATATATCTTGTTCTTTGCTTAGATCATCCATATAACCATCAGCTGTCGTTGCAATTGTATCTAACTTCTCATAACGAAAAAATGGTGCTAGGTACTGAGTTGTACCCGGAAAAATAAGTGGCAATACATCATAGCCAATTTCAGTATAAACACCGTAATTTGAACTACCAATAGTTTCACCTTTTTCTGCACTTAAAACATCTGCATTAGACACATGCCCCCAAGAACCCAAAGTACGGAATTCTAAACCACGGTATTTCCATTCTATATGTGCTTCATACAGCTGAGTAAATACGTCTACATCAAACTCGTCTTGGCCAGAATTACCTAAGTAAGCTGAAGTACCAAAGGTAACACCTGGTAATGCTGCTGGCGCATAATCTAGACGACCGACAAAGGCCATATCTTCATTTATTGCTTTCGAGCCTTTTTGGCGACCACCACGAATACCATCAGAACTAAAGTTACTACCTTTCAAGCCACTAACAGCATACATGGTATAACTTAAATCAGGAACAATTTCACCGAATAAACCCACACCTATTTCACGCCAAGTACTTGGAATAATTGCTCGCTCAACTTCTGGGCGGTTATTACCAAAAAAGAAAGGCGGTTCATGTATTTGGTTAATAAAACCCATTGGCAATAACACCATACCAGCACGGACATTAAGCATAGGATCTAATAAGAAATCTAAAGTTGCTAGTTCAACAGATACCGACCCACCTTTAGCTGTTGAGGAATGCTCGAACTCTATTTCACTATTAAAAATGATAGAGTCGGTAAACTTATAACCCACATACAGCACTAAACGCTCCATATCGGCATTATTTTTATCATCTGGACCTTTATCATCAACAAAGGTTTGGAAATTAACTTCACCATACCCCCCAATTGATAAACCTTGATCCACTTGGTAAACCTTAGAGGCAGCTGGCCCTAATCCATAGGAACTCTTAAGTTCTTTTTCTTCTGGAATAACTAAAGCAGTGCGCATTGTTTCTACCACTTCTGTTAAAGCATCGGTCTTATGCTCCAATTCTTTCAATTCGGCATTAGTTAGGCTTTGCGCATGCCCTTCTTCGGAGTCCACTGCAACAGTAGAAGCCTGAGAAGCTTCTAAACTTTTCTTCATAGCATCTAGCTGCACTTGCTGGGCTTCAATAATCTTCCACATCTCTTCCATAGTGGGTGGCTTATCAGCCGCACTTGCCATATTACTCGACAGCAAAAGAGCTACACACATAGCTAATGATTGTTTACCGACATTCATCGTTTATATCCCTGCAAAATATTATAAAAAATGCAGTATATAGACAAACAAAGCTAAATGCAAACGATTCGCAATTAGCTTTGTTTTTAGAAAATTACTTACTTAATTTACCAAAGACTCGAAAAACCTCGTCATTGCTAAGGAATAAGGAATGCGATCTTAATAAGATCCGAAAGTTTACGTTCCAAGCCTGTATGGAGTTTACGGAATACAGGGAGCGCAGTGCATTCAACTTCCTGTATTCCACAAGCCTCATACGGGCTTGTACAAAGTTTCAGGTTTTATTGAAATCTTGTTCCTAAGCATAAAATAAGATCGACACAATGGGACGCAGCACTTTACCCTCCCTATAAAATGCAGGCTAAGTACCTGCGCCCCAAATAATTTCCCATACTATTTCGTGCGCGCTCCTAACTACAAAATCTGCCCTGGAAACAACGCTAATAATGATTCGGTGTTTACCACTGGTAATTGCACTTCTAAATTAACCTGTCCAGCGAAATCCTTAGTAGTAATGACTCCAGAACATTTAGCTAGTTGATATTCAAAATGCTGTAGATCTTTATAATCTAAGGTGAAATACACACTCGCTAATTCAATAAACTCTGTTATATCTGCTACACCAATCACTTGTTTAGCAGCATTACCATACGCACGAGTTAACCCGCCTGCCCCCAGCTTAATTCCACCAAAATAACGCACAACCACAATAAGGACATTAATCAGGTCATGGCCTTCAATATATTGATAAATAGGTTTCCCAGCAGTACCTGATGGCTCACCTGCATCATGAAACCGGCACACATCTCCTTGATCAGTTCTTATACGGTAGGCAAAGGCAATATGATTTGCTCCACTATGCTCATTACGTAAATCATGCAAATAAGCAAGCGCCTCGCTTTCACTAAAACAAGGATAAATAAAGCCGAGAAAACGTGACTTCTTTATCACTTCTTCAATATTGCTAGGAGAATTAACACAGCGCACTCAACGACTCCTAGAAAAATTGCTATGATAGTCGGTTGCCCTTCGACTCAAACACTTTATATGGCGAACTTTAATACTCATCTTTTCGTTGCCGCTAGTGCAAGCAGCTTTGCCGCTGCCACTTTATTCAATACAAATTTCATAGACTTATTTGATATTCCTTGGTTTATTTTTTTAGGCACTATAGGCGGATTATTGCCTGATATCGATTCAGATAACTCAAGCCCACTAAAAATACTGTTCACCTCACTAGCAACGCTTATTTCCATGCTCGCCATCCTTGCTTATCATGGCCAGTATAAGGTGCAGCACGTGTTTATTATTGCTAGCTGCACCTTTTTTCTAGTGCGCTATCCGATCCTAGCTCTATTTAAAAAGGCAACTGTACATCGCGGTGCTTTTCACTCAATTTTATCTGCTGTTTTATTTACTTTGCTGACGACTTTTAGCGTTTACTATTTACTGAATACAGGCATTATTTTTGCGTGGCTTAGCGGACTTTTTATTGGTTTTGGCTTTATTGTTCACTTACTGCTCGATGAATTGTTTAGTGTAGATCTAGGTAATGTACAGCTGAAACGCTCATTTGGCACGGCTTTTAAACTTTTCAGTGTGAGATATTTAAGCGCATCCTTAGGCATGTTCATCAGCTGCGCTCTGCTGTATTTATTTACACCTGAATTTCCTTTTACTATTAGTTGGAGGCCTTAATAATGACAAATTTTGCATTAGATACCATCACTTCAACTTTAGAAAAAAACTTTTTAAGACTGACGTGATAACCCAAATGACGATTACCAATCACCCATAATTCACCGCTCGGCTTTAAAACGTTTTTAGATTGCTCAAACATGCGCAAAGCAATATGCCCGCCAATCGTATTTTGCTGATGAAAAGGGGGATTACACAAAATTAAATCTATCGATTTATCTTCAAAATCAGTTAAAGCATCGTCCGCCTGAAAACTGGCACTAACAGTTGTCACTGCCTGCTTAAAGTTTTCTTCTGCTGATGCAACAGCCATAAAAGATTCATCGACAAAATGCAGCTGTGCATTAAGGTTTTTCTCAGAAAATATCAGTCCCACCACACCATTACCACAGCCTAAATCGACTACTTGCTGATATTTGTCACCTTGCGGTAAATGCCCTAGGAAAAAACGCGTGCCAATATCTAAACTTTTATGTGAAAAAATATTGGCATGATTACAAATCTGGTACTGCGTATTTTCCAATGGATAATAAACAGGATAAGGATTAATCGGCACAACACGGCCCATATCAACTTGTGCATAAATTAAACGCGCTTTTTTAACCGCTTTAGAGGGTCTAGTTTCCCCTAAATAACGCGCCATAAGCTGCCACACAGATGCAGGTAGGTTCTTCACCATACCAGCGACAATCACTTGAGTATTCACCGTTAAATTACCTTGCAAGCGCATTAGCATATCCTCTAAAAACGCCAATGTTTTAGGTGCTTTAATTAAAATAAAATCAAACTTATCTTGCGGTAATACCAAACTATCAAACAAACGTACCGTAGTAAGGTCTATTTGATTTAACGCTAAATTTTTACGAGTTGCGGCTTGCGAGATAAACGAATCAGACACGACACTCGGTTTATACGCACTTAAAGCCACCGCTAAAGCGCCAAAGCTATCATTAACAATCAACACGCTAGGCTGAGCCTCTAAATCTAATTTTCCCGCTACATCCTGTAATAAATGTTCATCTGCCGCATCCCAAGCTTGTAATTTTTCATTCTTTTCTATTGGAAAGCGCAATACTTGAAAACGCCCTTGGGCAACGTGCATAGTGGTTTCTGTCATTTTTACCTTACCTCAAGAGCTGCACGATAACATTGAACAGCCCGCTTTAGTTCGCGCCCAGTCAGGTCGCTTCTCAGCCCAAGCTTGATGTTCAGGCTGTTCATCATAAGGATGACGTAATACTTCCAACAATTCTTGCACCATACTATGATCACCCTGCTCCGCTTTATCTATAGCCAGCTGCGCTAAATAGTTGCGTAATACATACTTTGGATTGACTGCATTCATCGCTAGTTTTCGACTTGAATCATCACTCTTATGTTGCTGTACTCGAGCAACATAACGACGTAACCAAGCAATAATATCCGTTTTAACCGCCCCAGTTAATTGCTCAGGCTGATAATAAGCCGCAGATAACTGAATCAGTAACTCCGCATCACTTAACTCAGTTTCAGTTGAAATATCCGCTAATAAACGATAAAAAATAGTCATATCCGTTTCAGCTAAAACTAATACTTTCACTAAATCATCAATCAGCGCCTTATCTGTTTTCGCATCATAAACTTGCAAGCCTAACTTCTCTGCCATCATTTCCTGATAGCCTTCAATAAAGGCTTTACTGTAGATATTCAACCCCTCCTGCAAAGGCTCGACTTGTTCAATCAATGGATAAATCGCATTGGCCAATTGGGTTAAGTTCCACGCTGCAATTTGCGGCTGATTGCCAAAACGATAGCGTCGATGCTCTCTATCCGTGGTATTAGGCGTCCAATCAGGATCATAATTATCCAGCCAGCCATACGGACCATAATCAATTGTTAAGCCTAAAATCGACATATTATCGGTATTCATCACGCCATGCACAAAACCAACACGTTGCCAATGGACAATCATTTCAGCCGTTTTAGCACACACGTCATGAAACCAAGCTTGATAAACATCAGCGCTCGGCTCACCTAAATGCGGAAAATCGGTACGAATCGTGTAATCTACTAACTCACGCAACAGCTCTATATTTTGTCGTGCTGAATGAATTTCAAAGCTACCAAAACGTACAAAGGACGGCGCAACCCGACAAACAACTGCACCTAGTTCAGCACGTGGATTACCATCGTAAAACATATCACGCATGACTTGTTCTCCTGTAGTTACCAAGCTTAAAGCGCGGGTTGTCGGCACGCCTAAATGAAACATCGCTTCGCTGCATAAAAACTCGCGCACAGAAGAGCGCAGAACGGCTAATCCATCCGCAGTACGCGAATACGGTGTTAATCCCGCACCTTTTAGTTGCAAAGCCCAACGCTGACCTTTTTGATTAATCACTTCACCTAAATTAATCGCTCGACCATCACCTAATTGCCCCGCCCAATGACCGAATTGATGCCCGCCATAACACATAGCATAAGGCTCCATCCCCTTTGCTTTTTGGCTACCAGAAAACACTTGGGTAAAATAATCACTCAAACAGTCCGTTTCCAACAAGTCAAACAGCTCAGCCACTTCTTGAGCATGTGCAACTAATTTCGGATTGCTAACAGGCGTAGGTGAGACTAATGAATAACAAGCCTCTTCAACTTGCCGTCTAGGCGTATGCCCAGTGGTCTTATCGGCAGGTAATTCTTGTATAAAACGGTTATCGAAATTTAATTGATCAAGTTTAGATTGCATTATAAAAATAAAGTGTCTATTACTTAATCTAGGTTGGCATTATATTTTGCCGCTAATTAAGCAATAGGTTAAAAAGTATGCCCAATATTACCAGTAATCAGGTACTTTCCCAATCAGCTAAGCAATATTGGCTTCGCTGGCTATTTGCCATAATTTGGAATGCCATGACTTGGTTTGCCATCATTAAAGGCGGTGACAATATATTAAAAGCATTCGAGGCCAACCCAGTTTTTTACTTTTTTGCGTTATTTCCTTTTATTGGCTTATGGATCATTGTTATCGCCATCAAGGAAACCTTAGCTTGGTATAAGTTCGGCAAAACCCCAGTCACCTTAAACCCTTTCCCCGCTCAAGTTGGCAGTCTATGCGCAGGCTATATTGATTTACCGATACTAGCAAAAAATGCACCACAAGCCGTCCTTAGCCTAAGCTGTATACGCCGCTATATATCCCGTAGCCACGATGGTAAACATAGCACGCGTGAAAAGGCCATATGGCAGGATCGTTTGACTTTAAAGCCAGACAATTACCGCAAAAGTATCCGTTTAAATTTTGCATTCAATCCCCCTGCCAACTTGCCGGCAAGCGAGGAAAAAAGCGATAGCTATCACCTGTGGAAGTTAAATATACGCATCGCCTTACCCGGCATTGACTATGACCGAATTTTTGAGTTACCACTAACAGCAGCTGATCAAGACGCCATAGCTACAAATAGTCGTATTCAAGCAAAAACATCGACTATTATTGAGCATCGAGATACCGAAATAGGAAGTATTCCAACAATAACAAAAACCACTAATGGTACTAAGTTTCACTATGGTTATGGCCGCGCTAAAGTCGTTGCTTTTGCTTTAATCCTTATGGGTGCTTTTTTTGCAGTATTTGCTCATTATTTCTTTGCTGGCTTTCAGAATTTTTTACCTACAACAACAAGCTTAATGACTTTTTTAGCTTACTTGACTGCTTTGATAATCTTTCTTCTAGGGCTCTTTTTAATTGCCAATAGCCTTAGCACTGAAGTCAACTTAATGGGTGTTAGCAAGCAACAACGTACCTTTGGATTTTTGCTAGAAGAAAAAATAGAAGCTAAGGATATTGTCGATATAACCGTCGAAAAAAACGGCTCATCAACGTCTGGAAATACAACTAAAGTTTGGTTTTGCCTCAAACTTATTACCCGTGATGGTAAAAAGATAGAGGTTGGAGATAGCTTGGAAGGACAAAGTTATGCCGAGCAAATCAGGCAAGAAATGCTTTCTGCTTTAGGATTGTCATGGAAGCCAGCCATATTAACTACGCCTATAAATGAAGTACCCCCTATCCCAACATGGATTTACTGGTTGAGAGCATTCTTCTCTAAAAAACAAAGTGAACGTCCACTTCCAATTTGGTTACGTTGGCCTAAAAAACTTTTATCTAATGCATTTTTAATTGCCTTCATATATGACATGCACCTTTTATTCCCCCAAGCCACCGACTTTGTAAGTAAGTTATTGCCATAAAAAATATACACATAATTAAATAAGTTGATCTCTAATACTCACTTACACACAGATATTCAGTTTTTTCAGGTCAATAAAGGCCTAATTTAAACCTAAAAAACTATAATTTTCACAGGCAAATAGATGGCTACACATTACCTAAAAAGAACAAAAAAAACGCATAAAAATAAGACAATACAATTAGTTACCTACATTACAAAAAGAATTATACGTATTCATACCATTGCTTTTAAATTACTATTTACTGCCTATACTTAATAATATATTTTAAATTTGTGGAAAAACTTTGTCGATTACCCTATAGTGAGAGGCGTTACAGATTTTGTTATTGGTAGTAAAAAGTTTCTTTCCTCGCATATTTTCTGAGTTTCCCTCTTTCATTAGCTGTATACAACACTTTAATTTTTTAATTTTTTAGGTATTAAGTTCTATGGCTACAGGCACTATAAAATGGTTTAACGAGTCCAAAGGTTTTGGTTTTATTTCTCAAGATGATGGCGGTGCAGATGTATTTGTACATTTCAGCGCGATTCAAGGAACTGGCTTCAAAACTTTGAACGAAGGTCAAGCAGTTACTTATGATGTAGAAAACGGCCCTAAAGGTCCTCAAGCAACTAGCGTTGTAGCATCTTAAGTTCGACCTAATCGGTTTACCGAATAAATGGAACCTCGCTTAGGCGGGGTTCTTTTTTTGTAGCTACTATGAAATCATCACCGCTAGAAGAGGAACACTATTGAAAAGGCTATTTGTTGGCAATTTACCCTCAAACACCACTGTAAAAGAATTTGAAGCCCTATTTGCTCAGTTTGGCACAGTGCGCTCATCTGAACTTATCACTGATATTTTTACTGATGAATGCAAAGGATTTGGCTTTATCGGCATGGAAGGTCATGAATCTCGCGCTGCTATTGCAGGCTTAGATGGCAAAAATTTTAACGGAAATTCGTTAAGAGTAGGCTTTGAATCGCCTAAATCGAACCGCCGTTAATTCAGTTCGTATAAAGTAACAAGCAATAGCCCCTTTAAGCAATACAGGGGCTATGCTTGCATCTTCTCTCCCACACTTAGCTTTAACCAGCCTTGCTCTAGGCTAACTTCTCAATATAATCAATAATAAACTGAATACTCCGCTGACCATTGTATTCATTAATATCTAATTTATAAGCAATTTTAACTTGACGTAACCCTAGCCAATACTCCGGCCGCTCAACAAAAAAAGCAATTCCATCAATCAGTAATTCCTTTTCTGCTTGCCGTAATACTAATTTCAAATGCTGCTGACCAACAATCCGCGACTGCACAACATCAAATACGCCATGAAATAATGGTTCAGGAAATTCTTGCCCCCACGGGCCAGCACTTTTTAATATCTCACAAAAGCCTAGCGTCATTTCCCCTTCCGTCAATTCACCGTCGCTATATACTTTCTGATCTAAATCCACATCGACTAAGCGCTGTTTAACCGCTTTATCAAAAGCCAGCATAAACACAGGATAATCATGCAATTGTATACTTAAACCTGCCGCCATAGCATGGCCACCAAACTTAGTCAGCACTTTAGGATGAGCAACGGCAATATCACTAAGCACATCACGAATATGAACCCCAGGAATAGAGCGCGCTGAACCTTTAATTTCACCATTATCCGCATTAGCAAAAGCAATCACGGGGCGATTTAAGCGGTCTTTAATGCGTGATGCCAAAATCCCAATAACCCCCTGATGCCAATCCTCATTGTAAATACAGACACCTGCGGCTAAATGCTGCGCATCAAAAGCTTTCATTTCTTTTAATAAGGACATCGCCTCCTGCTTCATTTGTCCTTCGACTTCGCGCCTGTCACTATTCAACTCATCCATTTTCAGCGCTAGATTTTTGGCTAACACGGCATCGTCAGACATTAAGCATTGAATGCCGACACTCATATCATCCATGCGTCCCGCTGCATTTAATCGAGGACCAATGGCAAAACCTAAATCCGAAGAGGCTAAACTATGTAAATTGCGGCCAGCTATTTCCACTAGTGCTTTAATGCCTGCATGCCCTTTACCAGACCGCATACGCAATAAACCTTGATGCACTAAAATTCGATTCACTTGATCTAAAGCAACGACATCTGCAACCGTCCCTAAAGCCACTAGATCTAATAATTGCGCTAGATTGGGTTCAGTTAGTTTATTCTTAATATACCAACCTTGCTCACGCAACCGACTACGCAATGCCATCAGCACATAAAACATCACCCCAACCCCCGCCAAAGCTCGACTTGGAAATTCATCATCGGGTAAATTAGGATTTACAATGGCATCAGCAGCTGGTAATTGCTCGCCAGGCAAATGATGATCGGTCACTAGCACTTGCATACCCGCTTTTTTCGCCACCTCTACTCCCGCAAGACTAGAGATGCCGTTATCCACAGTAATTAACACATTCGCTTGCTTAGCAATCACTAGCTCAGTAATTTCTGGAGTTAAACCATAACCATACTCAAAGCGATTGGGCACAATAAAGTCTACATGCTCAAAGCCTAATAATTGCAACCCTAACATAGCCACAGCACAACTCGTCGCACCATCCGCATCAAAATCAGCAACAATCACGATCTTCTTCTGCAAATCAAGCGCAGCAATCAGATAAGTGACCATTTCTTCCATTCCCGTTAATAGCCAAGGCGAAGGGAGTTGTGCCAAACCATACTGTAATTCAGTATCTGATTTAATGCCACGCGCCAAATAGATACGCTTAAGCACGGGATTTATTTCAGTAAGACTCGTTTGCCTACCTAAAAGAGGACGTTCAACAATTTTCTTGGTAATACCGTGATAGTGCATATTAATTTTTATTATTATTCAAAATTTTCGCAATCGGCATTGGCTTGCCAAGATGGTAACCCTGAACATAATCAACACCAATTTCACGCAACTTTTCTAAAACCTGATCATTTTCCACAAACTCAGCAATCGTTTCCAAGCCCATAACATGACCAATCTGATTAATTGATTTCACCATTTCATAATCAATCGGGTCATCCAGCATATCTTTTACAAACATACCGTCAATCTTTAATACATCAACTTGTAAGTTTTTCAAATAAGCAAAGGAAGAAAGGCCGCTGCCAAAATCATCCAAAGAAAATTGACAGCCAAACTTAGATAACGTTTTCATAAATACCGTAGCATCCTGCAAATTCGCTATCGCTGCCGTCTCAGTAATTTCAAACTTAATTTTCTCAGTGGGAACATCACTACTTTCAAATTGCTGAGTAATATAGTCAAGTACCGCCTGATCACCTAAAGATTGACCGGATAAGTTAATAGCAATTGATCCAATATGCTGTATTTGGTCAGCATGACAACTTAGCCATTGCAAGGTATGCTGCACCACCCAACGGTCAATACGTGTTGCTGAATTATAGCGCTCGGCAGCAGGTAAAAAAGCACCCGGTGGGGTAATTGTTCCATCCTGCATTTTCAAACGCAATAACACCTCGTAACCCATTTTAAGCTTCTTATTTACCATGGGCACAATGGGCTGCACATAAAGCAAAAACCGGTCATTATCTAGCGCATCACTAATTTCACTACTCCATTTAATCTCGCCTTTACGCTGTTTCAAACGTTCACTATTTTCCGTATGCACTTCAATTCGATTACGCCCTGCATCTTTTGCGGCATAACACGCGCTATCCACTTGACTTAGAATTTCTTGGCTATCTTTAGTGTGTTGATCAATAATCGCTAAACCGATACTAACACCAATGGTAAAAGTATGCTCTTCCCAATGAAACCGAAAGCCCTCCAGTGCACGAATAACATGCTCAGCCGCTTGGTTTGCTTGGACTATACCGCAATGCTCCATCAAAATAGAAAATTCATCACCACCCAAACGCGCCAAAGTATCACGCGAACGAATATTTTCTTGCATTAAACTGCCCACTTGGCGCAACAGTTCATCTCCAGCGACATGCCCGCAAGTATCATTAACCACTTTAAACTGGTCTAAATCAAGAAAGCAAAGCGCATGCGAATCCCTTTCTCGCTTAGCCGAATCAACCACTCGCTTTAAGCGCCCCTCAAATTCCCGCCGATTAACCAAGCCGGTTAATAAATCATGACTGGCCTGATAATTAGTTTCTTCGCGTATGCGTTTCGCTTCGGTTACATCTTCTTGAATGGCGACAAAATGCGTGATATTTCCCGACTCATCAAACATGGGGCAAATATGCTCACTGGCCCAAAATAACTCCCCATTTTTCTTACGATTCTGCAATTCCCCGCGCCACTCATTACCTGCCAGCAAGGTGCCCCATAAATCTTTATAAACACTCACAGGGGTATGCCCCGAACTAACCATACTCGGCCACTTACCCTTAATTTCATCACTGCTATAACCTGTGATCTCCGTAAATTTTGGATTCACATACTCAACAATACCTTCTTTGTTGGTTATTACCACTCCATTTGGGCTATGCGTCACTACCAAAGAAAGTTTCTCCATTTTCAGCCTAGCGGCTTTAGTGAGGGTAATATCCTGAGAAATCCCTTCAACCGCAATTACTTTTCCTTTTTTATTGAATAGAGGTGCTTCAACAATACGTAAAGTATGCAGCCCTCCATTTTTATGTGCTACTTCCAACTCATAAGGAGGAACTATTTCACCTCGAATCGACCGCTCAGTATACACTTGAGCCAGATGATTCAATTCGGTATCAGGTAGGTACCTCGTATAATGTGCTGAAAACTCTTTAGGGGTATATCCTAATATGGTTTCAATAGAAGGGCTTACATAAGTAAATACACCTTCCACATCATGCACGTACATAATATAGTCACCTCTAACGCCCTCTACTAAACGTCGAAATTTACGTTCACTTTCATTGAGCAATTTAGATTGTTTACTTATTTCATCAGTCTTATCTGCCACTTCTTGCTTAATACGCTGCTCGCGACCAGCGATATTTAACAGAAAAGCTCCCGTCAAACTTAAGACAAAAAAGCTCGCTGTAATCAACCAATAGAATAGCCACGAAGAGTACTGCCCGGTAAACTCAAGAGAAGGACGATAACTGAATTGCCATTGCCTCTCTCCTATATGCAGCACTTTATTTACCACTAAATCTTGATACCCAAAAACCTCTGGCCGCTTTTGATTTTTAGCGCTATTAAATAAAAGCTTAGTAGACTCCCTTGTAATGTCAGTAATTTGTAAATCTAACCACCGCTCATCAAAGGAGTTTAATAATTGACCAAACAAATGATCATAAGTGTACATATGTGCCGCTAAAGCGACGACACTACCGCCAGAAAAAACCGGTAATACACGAACAAACCGCTTGCCTGGCTGCGCCTGAAGTTCATCTAATATGGCCGGCATAATAATTGAGGATTTAACTCGTTGCATGTATTCACATAAAGCACCACGCTCAACACCAAAACACATATCAAAATTATTAACGGCACCCCGCGCCTTAAAAACAGATACATATTCCACGGGAACTTGTGAATATTTAATAACAAAATATCCCTCACGCTGCGTAGCACGTATAACCTCGCCTTGACTATCTAGCTCAACAATATCGCCATGCAACCGCTCATAGTCCAAACGGTTCTCATTAGGCAAATACTCCACCCATGCTACTGCATAAATATTCTCTCGATAATCTGGAAACTGAGCTATGTAATGATCAAAATCTTTTTGATTCAATTGCATATTATTCTGAAAATAAACACGCATTGACAGCAATAAGGTTTCATGCTCTTCTAATTCACCTTTAATCATAATATGCGTCATTTCAGCATTTGCAGTAAACCTATTTAGCACCTGCTGCTCCTCGGTTTTCCGAGCGTATTGCAAAACAAAGAGCAAGACTAAAAATAACATCAGCATTGGCACAACAACCGAACCCACTCGATTACGCCAATTTAATTTAGGTTTAGCGAATAAAATCAGGGTGACTGGGGTAAACACAACAATACCTAATGCACTGCCGACCCACCAAATAACCAAAGAATCTAACCAAGTATCTGCACTCAGAACGCCTATTAATAAATCAGCTGCAACGGACAATAAAGCAGGAAAAAATGAGGAAATAGCGCCTGCTATCAGAAAAAACTTAAGAATATCTTGTTCATGTACCAACAACGTAGGCCACAGCTTAAATTTAACTAATAGATACTTTCCCAGCCAAGCATGAAACATCGCTTGCCCGCCAATAATGACACATAGCGCAATCGCGGTATTATCATCCAGACCAATTAATCCTACAGCAACAAGAAAATCAGCCAAAAATACACCGGGCAATAAGCGATACCCCCAGATCAAGACAGCACCTAAAGCTATACCAGCAGGCGCCCATAAGGGGGTTGCACCGCTAGGCGGCAAAGATAAAGCAAGTGTGAGCTGCCCAGTAATAAAATAGCAAATAACCAACAGTACATTGCCTATCAACACATTTCTAATCATTTTCAATTACAAAATCCTTAAGCAATTACTAGGCCGAAAAGTAAGGGGGAGGGAGGGATCTGAGATAAGTATAACAAAAGCTTGCACGTTAATAGTTGCTTTATCAACATCTAATATTACAGATTCATTTTATGAGCCCATAAAGTGCTGTCATCCCTAAGTGTATTAACAGCACGCGAAGAAGGCTAAATTTTTACCGCAGCATCATCGATTCACCGAGCGGCGAACCGTTTTTTTGTGACAGGAGCCCCAAAACCTATAATAAGGCGAGCAGTGGCGCACCTAGTCATAACTTTGTCATATTACTATTGTATTTTCTTAATTAACTGATGTTACACATGCCCTATAAAATTCTAACATTACAACCGCCTCTGTATTACCAAGCTAGAGCGATAGTGGGAGGGGCTTTTAGCCGCGAATTGTATGAAATTGCGGCTAAAAGCCCCTCCCACAAATACCTACATATTCAATATTAGAACTGCGTGATATCAACTATTAAGCCGATTATCAATAATACTTTGCACCACTTCTGGATCTGCTAGAGTTGAAGTGTCGCCTAAAGTATCCACTTCATTGGCAGCAATCTTGCGCAAAATTCGACGCATAATTTTACCCGAACGGGTTTTAGGTAGCTGTGCTGACCACTGAATTAAATCAGGACTAGCAATCGGTCCAATATCAGTACGCACTAAATCAACCAGTTCCTTTTTTAAGGACTCAGTACCTTCAATACCGACATGAAGCGTGACATAAGCATAAATCCCCTGCCCTTTAATATCATGCGGATAGCCGACGACGGCAGACTCGGCGACTAAAGGATGTTCATCAATGGCGGATTCTACCTCTGCGGTACCCATGCGATGCCCAGAAACATTAATAACATCATCCACACGACCAGTAATCCAGTAATAGCCGCGCTCATCGCATCTTGCACCATCACCGGTAAAATAATAGCCGGGATAATTTTTAAAATAGGTATCAATAAAACGCTGATGATCGCCATAAATGCTACGCGCTTGACCAGGCCAAGGGCGTTCTAATACTAAGACACCTTCAGCACCATCTTCGATCACAACCCCTTCATTACTTAAAATCGCTGGCTTAACACCAAAAAAAGGACGCGTGGCCGAGCTAGGGATTAATTCAGTCGCACCCGGCAATGGTGTAATCAAAATACCGCCCGTTTCAGTTTGCCACCAAGTATCCACAATCGGACAGTTTTCCTTACCCACCAATTCATAATACCATTCCCATGCCTCTGGGTTGATGGGTTCGCCCACCGAGCCCAAGATCCGCAAACTACTACGATCGGTATTTTCTAAGTATTGATCACCTTGCGCCATTAATGCTCTCAGTGCCGTTGGTGCGGTATAAAAAATATTCACTTGGTGTTTATCCACCACCTGCCAAAAGCGGCTCGCATCGGGGTAAGTTGGCACACCTTCAAATAATAAAGTCGTCGCGCCATTACATAAAGGCCCATAAATCATATAGGTATGGCCAGTAATCCAGCCTATATCAGCCGTACACCAATAAATTTCACCCTCTTGATAATCGAAGATATATTTATGCGTGATGGCCGCATAAAGCAAGTAACCGCCCGTTGTATGCAATAAACCTTTAGGTTGCCCAGTAGATCCTGAGGTATATAAAATAAACAGCGGGTCTTCGGCATCCATCCATTCAGGCTCACAATCCGCAGATACTTCTGACATCTCTTGCTGATACCAAACATCCCGCGCATCATTCCACGCGACTGTATTGCCACTGTTTTTAATCACCACAACACTTTGCACGCAAGGACAGGCCCCCACTGCTTTATCAACTGTTGCTTTTATAGGAATGATTTTACCACCACGATAACCTTCATCCGCACAGACGACTAACTTACAATCAGAATCATTAATCCGGTCTTTTAAAGCTTCTGCGGAAAAACCACCGAAAACAATCGAATGCACTGCGCCAATACGTGTACACGCTAAAATAACGGCCGCAGATTCAATAATCATCGGTAAATAAATACACACCCGATCACCTTTTTGCACGCCCTGTGCTTTTAAAACATTAGCAAACCGACAGACTTCTTGATGCAATTCGCGGTAAGTCATTTTCTTATCATTGGCAGGATCATCGCCCTCCCAAATCAAAGCGACTTGATCTCCTCGAGTGTCTAAATGGCGATCTAGGCAATTAACGCTAACATTGAGCTTGCCTCCTTCAAACCATTTAATTTCACCTTTGGGATAGTCATATTCCATAACTTTATCCCAAGGTTGTTGCCAATCTAAAAAATTCTCCGCTTGCTCTGCCCAAAAGGTTTCAGGCTGTTCAATAGATTGCTGATATAAAGCCAGATATTGCTCATTATTGATATGCGCATTTTGCGCAATTTCAGATTTAACCGGATAGCTTTGGTGCTGGTAGGTGTGATGATTCGACATATACTATTCCCTCGTTCCCACGCTCCGCGTGGGAATGCATTTTGTGATGCTCTGCGTCACGAAACGCGAAGCGTTATCTATCTGCTCCCTCGCATCGCATGGGAACCAGACTTCTTTAATTTAGAAAAAACCCAATGGGTTAATGTCATAACTGACTAGCATATTCTTGGTTTGCTGATAATGATCGAGCATCATTTTATGATTTTCCCGGCCGACACCAGACTTTTTATAACCTCCAAAAGCCGCATGTGCTGGGTAATGATGATAACAATTCACCCAAACACGCCCCGCCTGAATACCCCGTCCCATCCGATAAGCCCGATTGGTATCGCGCGTCCATAAACCAGCGCCTAAACCAAATTCAGTATCATTAGCAATTTCCAGCGCTTCAGCTTCATCTTTAAAGGTAGTCACTGAAACAAAAGGTCCAAAAATTTCTTCCTGAAAAATACGCATCTTATTATGCCCGTGCATAATCGTCGGCTGAATATAATAACCTTCACCGAATTCACCCGCTAACACTTCAACATCGCCACCTATCAGTAATTCAGCCCCTTCATCTTGACCAATCGCGACATAGCTTAAGATTTTATCAAATTGCTCTTTTGATGCCTGCGCACCGACCATAGTTTCAGTATCGAGTGGGTTACCGCGTTTAATCTGCTGCACACGCTCAATCACTTTCACCATAAACGCTTCATAAATAGACTCTTGAATCAGCAAACGCGACGGACAAGTACACACTTCGCCCTGATTAAAAAAAGCGAGTACTGCACCTTCAACCGCTTTACTAACGAATTCATCTTCTTGATCCAAAACATCCTCAAAGAAGATATTAGGCGATTTACCACCCAGTTCTACAGTTGAAGGAATGATATTTTCTGCCGCACATTTTAAAATATGCGCACCCACTGGTGTTGAACCCGTAAACGCAATTTTAGCGATACGCGTACTCGTTGCTAGTGCTTGACCTGCTTCAGCACCATAACCATTAACAACATTTAAAACACCTGCCGGCAATAAATCCCCCATCACTTCCATTAATACTAAAATAGACGCTGGCGTTTGTTCAGCAGGCTTCATAACGACACAATTACCCGCCGCTAAGGCAGGTGCTAATTTCCAGCATGCCATTAATAGCGGGAAATTCCACGGAATAATTTGCCCAACCACACCCAACGGCTCATGAAAATGATAAGCCACGGTATTTTCATCAATTTCACCAATCGAGCCTTCTTGAGCACGAATACAACCGGCAAAATAACGAAAATGATCCACACATAAAGGCACATCTGCGGCTAAAGTTTCGCGCACTGCTTTACCATTGTCCCAAGTTTCCGCTACCGCTAATTTTTCCAGGTTTTCTTCAATACGATCTGCAATTTTTAATAAGATATTCGACCTTGCCGTGACCGATGTTTTACCCCACGCTTTTTTAGCCTGATGCGCCGCATCTAAAGCCAACTCTATATCTTCTTCGGTAGAGCGAGGAATCTCACAAAAAACCCAACCGTTCACTGGGCTTATATTCTCAAAATATTGTCCATTTGCTGGAGCAACCCATTCCCCTCCGATGAAATTCCCATAACGCGCTTTAAAATCAACTTTGCTATCAGCAAAGTTCGGTGCGGCATAAATCATGATTTTCACTCCTGTCGAATTATTGTTTTTTAACAGTCTTAGTTAGCATTTTAACTGTCACTCTAAATCAATGTACAGATAAGCATGGCCTATATGTCTTTGTGTAATGGACCAAGTGGCCCCCGTCGTTTATTCACCGCCTTCTAAAAACACCACATCAGAAATATCTTTCGCCAAATGCTCTGTCACCTTTAATAAAGTAAACAATTGCTTCAATGACAGCTTACTCAGCTTACCTTCACTACCGTAGCGCAAGGCAAACAGTTTATTCTGCCGACCTTGCGGATAGGTCGCTTTTATTTCAGCTATTTTCTGGGTAATTAATTCTCTAGCTTGCTGTATTGCCGTCTCATTTTTATGAGTACTAGGCTTAACCTTGGCCTTAAGCGGCTCGACATTAACCTTCGACTCTATAGCCTGACGCATAGCTGCCAAACGCTTACTTTTACCTAAACCAACAACCAAACTGGCCTCTTGAACATTAACTCTGGATTTTTCAGTCATATTGCTTAAACAGAAAATTTATTAGCTTGCCACTTTTTCAGCGCATTAATATACAACTCACCTTCAACTGCCCTTACCCGTGCGCCTAGACTGTCTACAGTATCACCTGCTAAAACAGGTACTTCCTGCTGCAATAAAACGGGGCCGGTATCATAGCTTGCATCAATCACCTGTACAGATGCTCCACTTATTTCCTCACCCGCTTCTAATACCGCTGCATGAACAAAATCACCATACATTTTATGGCCACCGTGCTTAGGTAAAAGCGAAGGGTGAATATTGAGTATTTTATTATTGAATGCCTGCAAAGTTTGAGTGCCAATTTTTTTCATATAGCCTGATAAAACCACAATATCAGTAGCTACCGAAGCTAAGGCATCTTTTATTGCCTGATCTTCATTATCAGGGTGTGTTTTGCCACTAATATGTAATACATCAATGCCATTTTCCAGGCACCAAGGATAGATAGCTGTTGTCTTATTATTGGTAATTAATAACCCTACTTCAAAACCTTTTAATTCCTGCTCTTTAATCGCAGTAATAATTTGCCTAGCAGAACTACCGCCATGCGAGGCTAAAAAACTTATTTTCATCGTTCACTCATTCTGTAAAAGTTAATAGGTACAGTAACAACCCGTTACTCAGGCATTTCTTTTATGACCGCCCATGCAGATAATTTAGCTGCATAACTCATTGCTGCAAAAGCGGGGCTAGTCGAAGGTAATTTGGTATAGTTTAAAGTTTGCTTCGATACTGACAATGCACGCCACACATGCACTTTATAAAGACGCTCTGCCGTACCGCCATTAAAAAATACACGATCAACCCCTTTATAGACTTCAAAAAAACCTACAAAATCATTGACCGTAATCGAGTTTTTCTCGATCGCTGAATCTAAGCTACCTTGTCTTCTGCAAGATTTTAACACATCCCAAACAGCAATCTTTTGCTCTATCAATATTTGCTGCCCCTGCTGATAATCTAAGGCTACTCCTTGATTAAAAAGTGCGGCAATAATAGGCCAAAAGGCATTTCTAGGATGCGCATAATATTGCTGTTCGCCCAAAGAAGTAACACTGGGCACACTACCTAAAATCAGCGTACGCGCCTGGTCATCACCTAATAAATTAAACCCTTCAATCATTGCCATTTTTTTATCTAATCACAATAAGCGATAGCACCTTAATCAGTTCCAATAATTACTGATTTTAGCCCTATTTTTTGCGATAATGCTCACCCTTTATTGAATTATCTACTATCCTATTTAATTTACTAATCGTAGCACGCACACCCTTTCCTCCTTTATTTTATTTATTACTAAACTATGTGGTTTAAAAATCTTGCTATTTATCGTTTAACCGAAGCCTTTGCTTTATCACCCTCTGAACTTGAAGAAAAAATGGACAGCATGCGCTTTAAGCCTTGCGCTGGACACGAAGAATTCAGCTATGGTTGGACATCCCCTTTAGGGCGTGGTTCAGACCAGCTTATTCATCAGGCAAATGGCTTTATAATGCTGTGCGCCACTAAAGAAGAAAAAGTACTTCCGAGCAGCGTTATTAATGAAATGGTTGCCGATCAAATTGCAGCTAAAGAAGAGCAAGAAGCACGCAAACTTTCTAAAAAAGAGCGTACCGATATTAAAGATGAAATCATTTTTGAGCTTTTACCTCGCGCCTTTTCATTTTCTAAAAAAACCTTTGCTTATATTGATCCTAAAGGCGGCTGGCTAATTGTCGATGCGGCATCAGCAAAAAAAGCGGAAGACTTAATCAGTTATTTACGTAAAAATCTCGGTTCCCTACCTTTAGTTCCTATCAGCACTAAAGAAAAGCCTGTTAGCACCATGACTCAATGGCTACTAACAAATGAAACTCCGGCCGATGTACTGGTTGAAGATGAATGTGAATTACGCTCGCCAGAAGAAGCCGGCGGCATTATTCGCTGCAAACGCCAAGACCTTGCAGCACCTGAAATCAAGAACCATTTAGACACCGGCAAACAAGTCATTAAATTGGCTGTTAGTTGGTCTGACCGTTTATCATTTATCGTCGATGAAAACCTGTCTATCAAACGCTTAAAATTCTTAGAACTTATTCAAGACCAAGTAGCCGATACGGAAAGTGACAGCGCTGAAGAACAATTTGATGTTGACTTCACTATTATGTCGCAAGAACTCAGCGCATTCCTACCGCGCTTATTAAAACTTTTTGGCGGCGAAAACTCGGCTAATGCTTAGGCAATTAACTACAAAAACAGCGCTAGCTAGCCTGCTCATCATGGCTAGCCCTGTGGCACTCAGCCTACCCTTCGCCTTGCCTAGCAATCCAGAGGATAGCTTGATTCGCGAGTTTGACGAAGGCTTTAATAAACAAACCATTGCAGCTGATGATGAAGACTTACTGGATATTGCACGCCGTTTTGACTTAGGTCAAAATGAAATTATGCGCTTAAATCCTGACGTAGACCGCTGGCTACCTAAAGCAGGAACACAAATTAAGCTACAAAGTGAGCGCTTATTACCTGATACATCGCGCTCAGGTTTAGTGCTCAATTTGCCTGAATTTCGCATGTATTATTTTCCAAAAGCAGAAAAGGACTCACTTCCTTCCGTGCTTACTTACCCAATGAGCATAGGACGACAAGACTGGGAAACACCATTAGGACAAACCAAAATTGTTGCTAAAAAGGAAAATCCAACGTGGACACCACCTGAGTCGATCAAAAAAGAGCATGCAGCAAAAGGAGACCCATTACCTGATGTGGTTGCTGCGGGCCCTGACAACCCTTTAGGCTTGTTTGCGATGCGCTTAGGTATTCCGGGATACTTAATACACAGTACCAATAAAGCTTACGGCGTAGGCATGCAGGTCAGTCATGGCTGCATACGCATGTATCCTGAAGATATTGAAACGTTTTTCCCCATTATCAAGGTCGGGACGCCGGTGAAAATTGTTAACCAAGCCGTTAAAGTCGGCTGGTTTAAAGGTGCGCTTTATATAGAAGTACACCCTCCTCTAGAAACTCACCAAGCTGATAATTTGCTGGATATTGCTCTAGACTTAATTGAACTAAACAATGCAGGTGTACTACCTGTACTTGATGGTGAAGCATTAAGAAATGCTTTAATAGAGAAAAAAGGCTCGCCAATTAAAATTTATGTGCGCCCTGAATTTACTATTCCAAAATTCTAAAGCCACTAAATTTTAGGCACAAAAAAGCCGGTTATAAATAACCGGCTTTTTCTTTTATAGCAAAAACTAAACGCTAAAATTATTTCATCATTGCTTTGTTAAGCATGCGATCTAATTTTTGGTTTGTTTCAGCTGCAGTATCAGCAGCACGGTTAGCAGCAGCAGTTGCAGCAGCAGCATTTGCAGCGGCATCACTTGCATCACGAGCAGCTTGATCAGCTTTAGTAGAAACAGCAGCAGTTTGTGCTTTAACTGTATTCAAGTCAGCTTGAAGTTGGTCGTAGTTACCTTGTAATTCAGCAACGTCAGAAGTAGTTGCACAACCAGCCATTAAACTTACGCCTAAAACAACAGCAGAAACTTTCAATAATTTAATCATTTGTATTATTCCTTAAAAAAACAAAAAAAATTTAACCACTTGTTCATTGATTAGCACAGAGTAACTGAAGCTGAAAAATACCCAAGATCATAAATACAGCCGTAATTTTAGCGTGTTTTGAATTTTCTGCCAATTTATTTTATTTCCACTCGCATTCCTAAAAACATCCATTTAGCTAACTTATCAATCTGCTGATTAGAAACAGCCACACAGCCCTGCGTCCAGTCAAAAACCCCCTGAACCCTTTTATTGCCCCGACCCACACCATGAATACCTAACAGCCCACCTAAGTTAGTATCTTGCGGAGGCAAGCGACCCATACGGTGCGCTTGAGTTATTAGTTGATAATCTGAGTAGGAAACTCTCTTAGCCTGCAATGCCAACTCAGCATCTCGCGCTGACGGATAATTTAGTCCAAAAAATTTTCGAAAATGACTCTTATCATGAGTGTAAGCTATTTTATAGCTCCCTAAAGGGGTGATATTATCGCCCGACTTTTGCTTATACCCCGCACCTTTTTTGCCTAAAGAGATTTCTCCGAATATTTCTAAGGTACGATCCCCCTGCTTTACTTGAATGTTTTTTTTCTGTGTATCGACTAACAGCCAAACTGCTTCTTGAGCATAAGCAGCCACACAAAAGAGCCAACAGAAAAAAAATAGTAAATGACGCATAAATGACCAAATTGCTGATGTATACTTAGAAACTGACATTTATCTTACAGGGTTTTATTATGCAAATAAATACGATTCAAACTCAGGCTTATACCGACCAAAAGCCAGGTACTTCTGGCCTTAGAAAAAAAGTCAAAGTATTCCAACAAGCGCATTATTTAGCCAATTTTGTACAATCTATTTTTTCTTCATTAGAGAAAAGTGAGAATAAAACACTGGTCATTGGTGGTGATGGGCGTTACTTTAACCGCGATGCGATACAAATCATCTTAAAAATTGCTGTCGCTAATGGCTTTACTGACTTTATTATTGGTCAAGGTGGCCTGCTATCAACGCCAGCCGCTTCACACCTGATTAGAAAGTATAAAACATTAGGCGGCTTAATTCTTTCTGCCAGCCATAATCCTGGCGGCCCTGATGAAGATTTTGGTATCAAATACAATATCAGTAACGGCGGCCCAGCCCCCGAGCAATACACTGATGCCTTTTTTGCTTACAGCAAAACGATTACAGAATATAAAAGCGCTGACTTACCCGATGTAGACTTAGATAACATTGGCGAACAACAGGTAGAAAACATTAACATTCGCATTATTGATCCAGTTGATGATTATGCCGAATTAATGCGCTCACTCTTTGATTTTGACTTACTCAAACAAGTCATTAGCTCAGGTAAATTAACCCTACGCTTCGATGCCATGCACGCGATTACCGGCCCTTATGCTACGCGTATTTTGCAAGACATCTTAGGTGCGCCAGCAGGCTCAGTTATTAATGAAACCCCTTTAGAGGATTTTGGCGGACATCACCCTGACCCCAATTTAGCGCACGCCAAAGAATTAGCAGACCTTATGTTTACGCCTGATGCGCCGGATTTCGCAGCGGCCTCTGATGGCGACGGCGATCGCAATATGATTTTAGGTAACAATATTTTTGTCACACCCAGTGACAGCTTAGCAATTATCGCGGCAAATGCTCATCTCGTTCCAGGCTATGCTGCTGGCATTAGCGGCGTTGCTCGCTCGATGCCAACCAGTCAAGCCGTTGACCGAGTAGCGGCAAAAATGCAACTGCCTTGCTTTGAAACACCGACCGGCTGGAAATTTTTCGGAAATTTATTAGATGCCGATAAAATCACCTTATGTGGCGAAGAAAGCTTTGGTACTGGCTCTAACCATGTGCGTGAAAAAGATGGCTTATGGGCGGTATTATTTTGGCTAAATATTATTGCTAAAAAAGCACAACCCGTTAAGCAAATTGTTAGCGAACACTGGCAAGAATATGGCCGCGATATTTACAGCCGCCATGACTATGAAGCCGTAGAAAGTGACATTGCTAATGACATTATGAATCACTTACGTAGCCAACTAACGACTCTTACAGGACAAGCTTGTGGCACTTATAACGTAAAATATGCTGATGAATTCAGCTATACCGATTCCGTTGATCATAGCATTAGCGCCCAACAAGGTATTCGCATTGGATTTGAGGATGGTTCTCGAATTATTTTCCGTTTATCCGGCACGGGGACTGTTGGTGCAACCTTGCGTATTTACGTGGAAAAATATGAAGCCGATGCCAGTAAGCATAATCAAGACCCACAAGATGCGCTTGCTGAATTAATTGAACTTGCTGAGCAATTTTGTGAAATTAAAAAGCGTACGGGGCGTGTAGAACCTACCGTTATTACTTAGTTGATATTTCGCCTGTCAAGCTAGCTTATCGGGTTAGGTTTTTAATATTTTAAATAACCTAACCCGACCTACAACGATACTTAAGCATTATTAGTTTTTCGTCGTCTTACGCCATAAAAGAGTAAAGCATACAACAATGCTACAGGCAGAAAAAAACGCGTTAACAACCACTTCCAATTAGGTACTTGGGTAACAAACCCCCAAAAACGATCCTTTTGCTTCTTATTAAAGTCATTAGGCAAAAAGCACAGACTGTAAGTATGAAAACGGCTATCAAAAACATAACACCGCGCCCTTTCCCGTATATAACTTTCACTATACTTTTTGTTAATGGTGTCATCTTTATAGACAGACTGTAGCACATGATACCCAGCATTTAACTTCCCTTCTCCTGGGTTTCTCTCAAATTTAAATGTGTAATTATCACCTGTCTGTACAATCGAGTATTGATAGCTCCCCTCCTCACTCACAAAAGTAAACTCAGAAATTTTTGCACTCAATACCGAACAATAAGTAGACCCTAGAGCAAACAAGATACTGTAAAAAAATATTCGAATCATAACCACCCCTGCAAATAGTTTGAACGCTAAAGATTAAGAATATTAGTAAAAACTACTATACAAGGATTGTATACTCTTCCTCTCTTCGTTACAACATAGCAAGTAACCCTGTATAAAGCCTGCATAATACAAGGATATTCGCATAAGTAAGTATAAAAGATCTAACATTTTAACCACAGAGGACACCGAGAGCACAGAGTTTTTTATCATGAACCTCTGTGCCCTCTGTGTCCTCGGTGGTTATTTTCGAATTTCTTGATTTTCTTTTGTTAAATTAATTTTTAACGATTACTTACTATAACTTCACATATTCCTCACAAACACCTAGCTTGCGGGTTACGTTTTAAATGTTACGCCAGAAAAGCCTAACCCGCTCTACAGTTCCATAACTAAGCCCGGTAATAAATCCCGTTTAATATCCTCAACACTCTCCAAACCTACCGAAATACGCACTAAGCTATCTTTAATCCCAGCGGCTAATCTGGCTTCAGGCGCTAAACGACCATGCGTCGTACTCGCTGGATGAGTGATCGTGCTTTTTACATCCCCTAAATTAGCGGTAATCGAGAGCATTTGCGTACCATCGATTAATTTCCAAGCTTGCTCCTTGCCGCCTTTTAATTCAAAACTCACAACCGCACCAAAATGGCTTTGCTGCTGTTTTGCAAGCTCATGCTGGGCATGTGATTCCAAGCCTGGATAATGTACTTTTTCCACTGCCGGCTGTGTTTCCAGCCATTTCGCCAATTCAAATGCGCTATCACAATGCGCTTTCATCCTGACCGCTAGTGTTTCCAAACCCGACAAGAAGATCCAGGCATTAAAAGCACTCATAGTTGCGCCACCTGTTCTTAAATAAGGGTAAATGTATTTTTCAATAATTTCTTCACTGGCAATAACCGCACCACCCACCGCACGACCTTGGCCATCAATATATTTAGTCGCTGAATGGACAACAATATCCGCACCCAGTGCAATTGGCTGTTGCATAATTGGCGTACAAAAGACATTATCAACGACTAACAAACAGCCTTTTTTATGTGCAATCTCTGCTAAAGCGCGGATATCAACTAATTCCATCATTGGATTCGATGGCGTTTCGACAAATAAAAACTGCGTATTTGGCTGTATCGCCGCTTCCCACGCCTCAAGATTAGCTAACTCAACAAAGCTAGTATCAACACCAAACTTGCCAAAATAAGTCTGAAAAGTTAATACTGTATTTCCAAAAACACTGCGCGAACAGACGACATGATCACCCGATTTAAGTAAACTCATACCGACAGCCATAATCGCCGCCATTCCCGAAGCAAAAGCTAAACAACGCTCTCCTTGCTCCATTACCGCTAATCGCTTTTGAAAGGTATCTACAGTAGGGTTTGTGAAGCGCGAATAAATATTCCCAGGTTCTTTCCCTGTAAAGCGTAATGAAGCGGCCTCAGCACTATCAAACACATAGCTCGAAGTCATAAAAATTGGCACACTATGCTCACCTTCATGAGTACGCTGCTGCCCTGCTCTAATTGCCTGTGTTTCTACTGAATAGTCATTCCAATCAATATCTGTCATGTGTTTTCTTAATTTATCTACGTAAAATTGTATGCGACAATTTTAACAAAATATTAACTTTGTCCTACTATTAATCACTTAATCAGCCTATGAACTCAGTTATAAACCTTACCCAGGCCTCAGAAAACCTAGGCCAGTACCTACAAAAGAACCAAGCACACATAGTCACAGCGGAATCATGTACCGGCGGTTGGCTAGCTCAATGCATTACAGACATAGCGGGAAGCTCAGCTTGGTTTGATCGAGGCTTTATTACTTATAGCAATCAAGCAAAAATAGATATGTTAGGCGTTAAACCTGAAACACTAGCGCAATTTGGTGCAGTAAGCGCCGAAGTGGCTATGCAAATGACCACAGGTGCCTTACTACACAGCGCAGCAGATTATGCTATTGCTATTACTGGTATCGCCGGCCCAACTGGAGGCTCTATAGAAAAGCCTATTGGCAGCGTCTATATCGCATGGCAAAAAAAACATCACCCCGCTAAAGTTACATTAGCGCATTTTCACGGCAATAGAGAGCAGATACGCAAACAAGCGGTTTATCAAGCCTTAGTGCTAATTCCCAATGAATAGCCGAGAAAATCTGCACACACAGCTGCATAATCGTATAATGCAACGCTTATAAAAAATTAACAAATATGGCTTACGAGAGAGAAAATGATTGATTTAATTTTTGACGTACTTCCACTAATTCACGGCGGCGGCCAAGAAGGCATCAGTCCTGCAAAAGGTTTAGAAGCATTTTTAACCTTTATCGAAACACTTACCACTTTAAGCCCCGCGGAAATCTTCAGTACTTTATTGCCAGGGATTTCAGCACTACCTAATATCCACCCTTTAATAGTCCATTTCCCTATTGCTTTTTTTGTCGCCTTTTTCTTTGCCGACCTACTCGGTGGCTTATTGGCAAATTTAGCATGGCGTAAATTTGCTACAACAGCACTTTATTTAGGAACTATTTCCGCATTATTAACTGTAGCAGCCGGCATGCAAGCTGCTTACTCCGTACCTCATGATGACATTACTCACGCTATTATGCTACGTCATCAAGGTTTCGGTATCAGTGTCGCTGTTTTAGCTGTTCTATTGTCGCTACGCCGTTATTTTGCTTCTGAGGATTTTTTAATCAGCCCAACTTATGGGCATTTTGCCTTATCTGCGCTGTTAATTTTATTATTAACCTTGGGCGCTGATTTAGGTGGCTTTATGGTCTATCAGCATGGCGTTGCAGTGACGCCTGTTATGCATCAAGAAATTTTTCCAGCTCCCGAGCCCGTCATGACTCATGATGCAAGCGCTGCACACGAGCATAGCCATGGCGGACACGAGCACTCGCATACGCACTAAGGAGTGTGAGGTAAATAATATGAGAGCCTTGAATTCTGTGAGAGTGACTTTAACCACGAATGTCGTGACTAAAGCCACTCTCACGACAAGCTTAGCTTTCTAACTAAAACCCCATTTTTTAAGCGCTTTTCATGAAAAGCGCCCATTCAAGTGACATTTCCCAAGCTTTTATAAAATAGATTTAGTTTTCACACTTTCTCTGCTTCAAGGTACTTTAGCAGTGTGGTATCCTAGGCGGTTTTATTGCTCCGACTTTATTGCTGATTAATGACACGAACACGCGTTAAAATTTGTGGTTTCACTGATGCTAAACAAGCAGCACACGCAGCGTATGCTGGTGCTGATGCAATCGGCCTAGTATTTTTCCCACCTAGCCCACGCAATGTCACCATTAATAAAGCACAAGAAATTGTCGCAGCTTTACCCCCCTTCACTAGCGTCGTTGCGCTTTTTGTCGATGCAACAGAAGCAGAAATCAGAGAAGTACTTAAACACGTACCGATTGATTTATTACAATTTCACGGCAATGAACCTGCAAGCGCTTGCCGACTCTATGCTAAGCCGTATATGAAAGCGATTAGAATGCAGTCGGATACAAATATCAGCGAATTAAGTATTCAATATCATGACGCAGCAGGCCTGTTATTGGATGCTTTTCATGCCGGTGCTCAAGGCGGTACAGGACAACAATTTGATTGGGATTTAATCCCTAAGCACAACACAATACCTATCATCCTAGCTGGCGGTTTGGATGAACACAATGCCAGCGAAGCGATTGCTCGCGTTAAACCGTATGCTTTAGATGTCAGCAGTGGCGTTGAAGTAACGAAAGGCATCAAAGATAATAATAAAATAAGCGCATTTTTAAACGAGGTTTACCAAAGTGACAGAAACAACTAATTCCTACAACATGCCCGACGAACGGGGACATTTTGGTCCTTATGGCGGTTTATTTGTCGCAGAAACATTAATCCCTGCGGTAGAAGAACTCAATGCCGCCTACAAAAAATACATGGTTGATGCTGATTTTTTAGCTGAGCTAGATAAAGACTTTCAGCATTATGTCGGTCGCCCTTCGCCGCTATATCATGCCGAGCGTTGGAGTCGTGAATTAGGTGGCGCACAAATCTACCTTAAACGTGAAGATTTAAACCACACGGGCGCGCATAAAATTAACAACACTATTGGTCAAATTTTATTAGCCAAACGTATGGGTAAAACGCGTATTATTGCCGAAACCGGTGCAGGTCAACACGGTGTTGCAACTGCGACTGTATGTGCTCGCTTAGGTTTAGAATGCGTGGTTTACATGGGCGCTGTCGATGTGGCTAGACAAATACAAAACGTCTACCGTATGGAATTATTGGGCGCTAAAGTGGTTGCAGTAGAATCTGGTTCAAAGACCCTCAAAGATGCATTGAATGAAGCCATCAGAGATTGGGTGACTAATGTTGACAATACCTTTTATATCATTGGTACTGCCGCAGGTCCTGCCCCTTACCCAGCAATGGTTAGAGACTTTCAGTCGATTATTGGCCGCGAAGCCAGACAGCAATGTTTAGCGCAAACGGGGAGATTACCTGATGCATTGGTTGCCTGTATCGGTGGCGGTTCCAACGCGATTGGTTTATTCTACCCTTTTATTGATGATACTAGCGTTAAAATGATTGGCGTTGAAGCCGCTGGCGATGGTATCGAAACGGGTCGTCATTCTGCACCTTTATGTGCAGGTCGTCCGGGGGTCTTACACGGCAATCGCACTTATTTAATGGAAGATGATGATGGTGAAATCATCGAGACACATTCTATTTCTGCCGGTTTAGATTACCCAGGCGTAGGCCCTGAACATGCTTGGTTAAAAGATATAGGTCGTGCACAATATGTCAGCATTACCGACAAAGAGGCCCTAGAGGGTTTTTATGCTTTAACGCGCATGGAAGGTATTATTCCTGCCCTAGAATCTAGTCATGCCATGGCTTACACGATGAAGTTAGCACCGACCATGAAGTCAGATGAGATTTTAATTGTGAATTTATCCGGCCGTGGCGACAAAGATATGCAGACCATTGCAAATCATGAAGGAGTTAAAATATGAGCCGTTTAGCGACTAAATTCGCCGAATTTAAAAAAACCGGACATAAGGCACTCATCCCTTTTATTACCGCTGGCGATCCAAATCCTGTCTTCACCGTACCAATGATGCACGCAATGGTTGAAGCTGGTGCAGATATCATCGAATTAGGTGTACCTTTTTCTGACCCTATGGCGGATGGCCCCGTGATTCAGCGCGCCAGTGAGCGTGCTTTAGAGCATAAAATGAGTTTACGCCACACTTTAGAAATCGTCACTGAATTTAGAACTACCGACCAGACAACGCCAGTCGTTTTAATGGGCTACGCTAATCCTGTTGAAGCAATGGGCTACGTCGCTTTCGCTGATGCTGCGCAAAAAGCCGGTATTGATGGTTTATTAACTGTTGATTTACCGCCTGAAGAATCTCAAGAATGCGCTGATTTACTGAATGCACGCAATATCGATCAAATCTTTTTATTAGCACCAAACAGTAGCTGCGAACGCATTAAAAAGATGAATAAAGTCGGTAGCGGCTTTTTATATTACGTTTCAGTCAAAGGTGTCACTGGTGCCGGTCATTTAGATACCGACAATGTAAAAACAAAATTAGTGGATATTCGTGCCAACACAGAACTACCTGTTGCCATTGGCTTTGGTGTTAAAGATGCAGAGACCGCACAAACAATTGCAGGTTTAGGCGACGCGGTAGTTGTCGGCAGTGCATTAATCAGTAAAATAGAGGCGAACTTAGATTCTCCTGAGCAAGCGAAACAAGAAATCACTGAATTATTAAAATCCATGCGTACTGCTATGGATAATCAAGGTTAAAGACGGAGCACACAATGAGTTGGTTTGAAAAATTAGTCCCCTCGACCATTAAAAGAGATTCTGATAGCAAAAAAACTGCTGTCCCAGAAGGCTTATGGAATAAATGCTCTAGCTGTAATGCTATTTTGTACAATACCGAGCTAGAAAAAAACTTTAATGTTTGCCCTAAATGCGATTACCACATGCGCATTAGTGCAAGACGCCGTTTGGATTTATTTCTTGATCCAGAGAACCGCGAGGAAATAGGTGCAAACCTTAAACCGGTTGATCCATTAAAATTTAAAGACAGCAAAAAATATAAAGATCGTATCAGCCAAGCACAAAAACAAACCAAAGAAAATGATGCCCTTATTGTTATGAATGGTGCATTAAAAGATAAGCCAGTGGTTGTCGCTGCTTTTGACTTTGGCTTTATGGGTGGCTCTATGGGCTCGGTCGTCGGCGAAAAATTCGTCCGCGGCATCAATAAAAGTATAGAGCTAGGTGTGCCTTTTATTGTTTTTACAGCCAGTGGCGGTGCACGCATGCAAGAGTCATTGTTCTCATTATTTCAAATGACTAAGACTAGCGCAGCACTGACTAAGCTATCAAAAGCTGGCCTCCCTTATATCTCATTTATGACCGATCCAACGATGGGCGGTGTTTCTGCAAGTTTAGCGATGCTAGGCGATATCAATGTTGCCGAACCGAAAGCTTTAATCGGTTTTGCAGGGCCTCGGGTTATTGAACAAACGGTACGCGAAAAACTGCCTGAAGGCTTTCAACGCAGTGAGTTTTTACAAGAACACGGCGCTATTGATATGATTATTGACCGCCGAGAAATGCGTGATGAAATCAGCTCAATTTTAGCTATCTTAACGGCAAATAAAGCTGCATAATTATTTACCACAAGAACCTATGCCCCTTTCTTTATCCAAAGTAAAGGGGCATACTTTGTCTTTATCTCGACGATTAATGTCAGCCCTACTCTCCTGTTTTCATTATGCACTTTGATACCCTAAAAGGTTGGTTAGACTGGCAAGAAAGCCTGCATCCAAAAAGCATCGACTTAGGCTTAGATAGAGTTACAGAAGTTTATGGCCGACTAAACGCGAGTGGCATAAAACCTATCACCATCACTGTCGCTGGCACTAACGGCAAAGGCTCTAGCATTGCTTTTTTAGAGGCCATTTACCGCGCTCAAGGCTTACGCGTAGGCGCTTATACCTCACCACATATCCTCAAATATAATGAGCGCATTAAAATTGATGGCACACCTGTTGCCGACGAATTACTGTGCTCAGCCTTCGAACGCATAGAAGCCGTCAGAAATGATGTCTCGCTTAGCTACTTTGAATTTAGCACCTTAGCTGCATTAGATATTTTTTCACGTGCCAATCTGGACATACAATTATTAGAGGTAGGTCTAGGTGGTCGCTTAGATGCCGTGAATATTATTGATCCTGATGCCGCTATTATCACCAGTATTTGCATAGATCACACCGCTTGGCTCGGTAATACACGTGATGCTATTGCAGTTGAAAAAGCAGGTATTTTCCGTAAAAACACCCCAGCGATTATTGGCGATATTAATCCACCACAAACATTACTTGATTGCGCACTCAATATAGATGCCAAACTCTTACGTATTGGTCATGAATTTACTTTTAGTAAAGCCGGCAATGAGTGGTCTTGGCAAAGTGGCAAGACGACTTTAAATAACTTGCCTCCACCTAAATTGAAAGGCACGCATCAATATAGAAATGCTTCCGCCATTATTACTGCAATTCAGACCTTGCAAGATAGAATACCCGTTTCTGAACTAGCGATTCAACAAGGTTTAAGCAGTGTTAACTTACAAGGAAGATTTCAATTAATTAAGGGCGACCCTGAGGTATTATTAGATGTTAGTCACAACCCGCAAGCGGCGAAGACTTTAGTCGACTATTTACAAAACGAATTTAAAAACACACCAGTTCATGCAGTGTTTACCATGATGGGTGATAAAGATTTACCAGGCGTGATTGAGTTGATCCAACCGTGCATTAAACACTGGTATATTTCCCCTTTAGATAACCCGCGCACTAGTACGGATGCTGACTTAAAGAAAGCTTTTTCCTTATGTCATAATACGCAAGTTAGTTATGGCTTTACAGATTTCCTCACAGCATTCAATGCAGCTAAAACTCAAGCTCAGGCAGATAAGGGACTTATTTTAGTCTTCGGATCTTTTTTTCTAGTCTCAGAATACCTATCCTGCCTTAATGCTCAACAAGGAGAAACCTTATGAATGAGATATTAAAACAAAGAATTGTCGGTGCTATCGTTATTACTGCGCTAGCGGCAATTTTTGTGCCTATGCTATTTGATGACCCTGTTGCCGATTCGGACAACTTATCTAATGAGCTATCGCTACCACAGCAACCCATTGATAATACGCAAGCCTTATTAGACTCAATCCCAAAAACAAGCCGCGAAGTTTTATCTCGACCTAAACCAGCTCAAGTCGACCTACAAGCGCAACAAATCAAACAATCAGCAAAACAAGCAAACCTCAAAAGCTGGGTCATTCAAGTCGGTAGCTTTAGTCAAAAGCAGAATGCTATAGAATTTCGCAATAAATTACGCAAAAATAAATTTACCGCCTATGTCGACTCAGTAAGCAGCAATCAAGGCACCTTATATCGCTTACGCGTTGGCCCTGAATTAGGCAAAAAAATTGCCTTAAAAACGCAGCAACGCTTAGAATCACTCTATAAGGTAAAAACCCTTTTAGTTGCAGAATAAAATACGCTTATGATTTGGATAGACTACGCTATTATCGGCTTAATTAGCATTTCACTGATTATTGGCCTTTTTCGCGGCCTTGTTCGTGAAGCCTTTGCTTTAGTGACATGGGGCATCGCCTTTTGGGTGGGTTTAACTTTTAGCGCACCGTTTTCAGATCTGTTCAAAAATGCAGTTACGGTTGAAAGCGCAAGAATTGCTGTGGCTTTTGCAGCCTTATTCATATTGACACTGATCGTTGGCGCGATTATTAATCACCTGCTCAGCGCCTTAATCAGCAAAACAGGCTTAACTGGCACAGATCGACTCGCCGGATTATTTTTTGGTATTGCTCGCGGTGCAATCATCATTGTTATCTTAGTCATGCTTGCTGGTTTAACACCTTTACCAGAAAGCTCATGGTGGGCAGAGTCTCAACTTATCCCCCATTTTCAAGCCTTAGCCGTTTGGTTAAATACCAATATGCCTGACAGCATTGCCGGCTATTTAAAGTATAAATAAAGTTTCATTCATTAACCTAGTTTCAAATTTCAGGAAATAACATGTGTGGTATTGCGGGGATTGTTTCCCATAAAAATGTAAATCAAGAACTATATGACGCTCTAACTGTGCTACAACACAGAGGACAAGACGCGGCAGGTATTGTGACATGTGAAAACGGACGTTTACATTTACGCAAAGACAACGGCTTAACACGCGATGTCTTTACCAACGAACAAATGTTGAAATTAAAAGGCAATATGGGCATTGCCCATGTGCGTTATCCAACAGCAGGTTGCTCTAATTCATCAGAAGCCCAACCTTTTTATGTGAACTCACCTTTTGGTGTGACTTTAGCGCATAACGGTAACTTAACCAATACCGCGCAATTAAAAAAAGAATTGTTTATTGAGGATCAGCGTCACTTAAATACGGATTCTGATTCTGAGGTTTTGCTTAATATCTTTGCTCATGAATTACAGCAGATAGGCAAACTACAACTTAATAAAGATGATATTTTTAATGCCGTAAAAGGTGTACACCGTCGTTGTAAAGGCGCTTACGCTGTTGTCGTCATGATTCCTAATTTTGGTATTGTCGGTTTTAGAGACCCTAATGGTATTCGCCCTATCGTTTTTGGTGAGCGCAAATCAGAGCAAGGCTCTGATTTTATGATTGCTTCTGAAAGCGTTGCTTTAGATGCTTTAGGCTTTGATTTGATCCGTGATATAGAACCAGGTGAAGCGGTTTTTATTGAACGATCAGGAAAACTACACACACAGCAATGCGCTAAAAAAGTCGACCATTGTCCCTGTATTTTTGAATATGTTTATTTTGCTCGCCCTGATTCTATTATTGACAATATATCTGTCTATAAAGCGCGCCTACGTATGGGTGAAAAATTAGCTGCTAAAATCATAAAAGAATGGCCTGATCATGACATTGATGTTGTTATTCCAATTCCTGACACAAGTCGAACCTCTGCCTTAGAACTCGCCAATATATTAGGCGTTAAGTTTCGTGAAGGCTTTATCAAAAATCGCTATATTGGTCGTACTTTTATTATGCCCGGCCAGACAATGCGTAAAAAATCAGTGCGTCAAAAACTCAACGCCATTGGTTTAGAATTTGAGGGGAAAAATGTCCTATTAGTCGATGATTCCATAGTACGCGGTACGACATCGGAACAAATCATCCAAATGGCGCGTGATGCTGGTGCAAAAAGCGTTTATTTTGCCTCAGCAGCACCCGCAGTACGTTACCCAAATGTTTACGGCATTGACATGCCAGCCGTAACCGAACTAATTGCCCACGGACGCACAGAAGAAGAAGTAGGTACTGCAATAGGTGCAGATAAAATGATTTATCAAGACCTAGCAGACCTCATTAAAGCGGTACAAAAAGGGAATACTAAAATATCTCACTTTGATACATCCTGCTTTGATCAGCAATATATTACTGGTGATATTGATGATGCCTATTTAGAAAATATTGAAGCATTACGAAATGATACTGCACAAACTGAGAATAATTCAGGTTCGTCGATTATTGATATGCATAATTCAAACTAAGTAACCTAGTAGGTGCGGATTCATTCGTACAGTACGAATAAATCCGCACCTACTAACTCTAATACCCTTTAGAACTCAAGAAAACTCAACAAATCGGTCAGCAATTAACATCGCCTCGACCCACAAACCCAGACCGGCAATACGAAAACCTTCCGCGACATCATTATCCTGCTTACCTTGACGCCTCGCCTCTCCTAGCTCTAATAATCCACGCCGTTGCGCTGCCGAAATGCAAACTACCAAGTCAAGACCGTAATCCTCTGCTAATTTCGTCCATCGAGCAACAACCTGCACTTCATCACCTGGTGGAGTCGCATAACGAAACGCATGATGCACCCCCTCCTGATAAAAAAAGACACGCACGACCTCATGCCCCATCTCTAAGGCCGCTTTACTAAATTGATAAGCCGTATCAGCGCTATTAGTCTGATAAGGGCTAGAATTAACTTGAATCGCGTATTTCATAGAAAAACAATATTGCTACAAGAAAGATGAACTAACATTGAGTACAATATCAAAAAGCTCACCTGAAAATAGTCTGACGAGTATACCATTTCATGAAACTAAAGAATAAACGCCTTATTACCGGCCTATTATTACTGAACACACTCCTCAGTAATGCAATCGCTGATGATGAACTGCGCTTACCTGATATGGGCGATTCGACCGGCACTTTAATTTCTCCACTACAAGAAAAAGCCTTAGGTGAATCATTCTTTCGCAGCATACGCGCACAACTAGATATTAGTTACGACCCAGACATTCAAAATTACATTCAATACCTTGGCCAAAATTTAGTTACCAATAGCGATAACCCTAGCCAAGCCTTTTATTTTTTTGTCGTACTTTCAGATGATATTAATGCCTTTGCTGGCCCTGGCGGCTTTATCGGTATTAATTCAGGTTTAATTCTAAATAGCGAATCAGAAAGTGAACTAGCCTCAGTGATGGCACATGAAATTGCCCATGTTACACAACGCCATATTTATCGCGCTTATGAGGCTAGCAGTCGCATGTCACTGCCTGCTGCAGCGGCAATGATCGCTGCCATTATCGTCGCCACCCAAGCACCTGATGTGGGTATAGGTGCATTATCAGCGATACAAGCGGGCAGCATACAGATGCAAATTGACTTTACCCGCGATAATGAACAAGAGGCCGATCGAATTGGTTTAAAAACCTTAGCCCGCGCCAACTTTGATCCGCGCAGCATGCCCACTTTTTTTGAAAAATTACAACAAGCAAGCCGTTACTATGGCTCTGGCGCTCCTGAATTTTTACGCACCCATCCAATCACCGCATCACGTATAGCTGACACACGCGGTCGAGCAGAAACCTACCCTTACCGCCAAGTGCCTGACTCACAAAACTATCGCCTAACAAAGGCAAAACTGCGCTTATCTAGCAAACAAAACTCTTTAGAAGACCTTATCACTTATTTTCAGTCACAAGCAGAACAAGGCACTGCCGAGCAACGCGCGGCCATGCAGTATGGTCTTGGGCTTTGTTACCTAAAACAGCAGAAATTTACCCAGGCTGGAAGCATTTTCCAAAACCTCAATAAACGCTACCCAAAACAAGTTCATTACCTTACTGCTCTAGCCCAAGTTTCAGTAGAAAAACAAGATGTTGAAACCGCCAGAATTTTATATTTAAAACTTGAGCAGCAATTTCCAGGTAATCCTGATTTCAAATTTGAGTATATTGCTATTTTGCTTAAATCCAACCAAGCACAACAAGCGCTACAACTGCTTAAATTAACCAGCTATGAGACCCAGCAGCACCCTCGCTATTACCTCCTTTTGGCTCAAAGCTATGGCAAGCTAGGCCAAGGGGTAAATTTACATCGCTATATGGCTGAATACTATTATTCAATTGGCCAGACTAATGGCGCCATTATGCAAATAAAATTAGCGCAAAAAGCGAAAGATCTGAATTTTTACCTCTCCTCGATATTAGAAGATCGTTTAAATTTCTTTATAGCAGAGACTTTAGCGCTAAAAGAATTACAGAAATAAAAAAATCTATTGATTACATATACCTCCCAACGTTAGGGTCAATGCTGTTGACTTAAGAATAAGCTCCGTTAATTAGGAATCAAAATTCAATAATATCTGGCAGCACCACCAGTCCATGAAGAGCTTGTGGTGCTGCATACCCTAAAGTTTCGAGTTTTATTGAATGTGCATTCCTTAGCTACCAATCATAACTCAAAGTCGCATAAAAATTTCTTCCTGCACCGGGTAAATGCTCATCAATGGCAGTGCCATCATTAATCGGGTTTCTATTCAGCCCATTAAGGTGCACTCGATAACCCTTATCAAGAAGGTTTTCAATACCAAAGCCTACCTCTAAGCCTTTCACATGCTTATATTGAGGACGGTATTGCATACGTAAGTTCCAAAGTATATAACCGGGTGTAGGGGGTTCATCATTATATTCAGCTGTTTTAGTCTGTTTGCCATATCCGACTAACTCAGTTCCCGCTAACCATTCTTCTGTATCATAGAATAAACTAATTTTCCCATTAACTGGCGCTATACGATATAAATTATCTGTCACATCAGTCCGTTGACCACGCACATAGCTAAGCATAAAATCGACACGCCAATCTTCAAGAAAACGGTAACCTGTTTCCATATCTACACCATACAATTGAGCATTAACATTGGTATATTCCAGAGTGGTCGGATCTATAGCGAGAGCTGCCTGATTTTGTGTGGGTGCTCCCTGAATATAATTATCGACATAGCGGTAAAAAGCTCTTGGTGTAAAATACACCGACTCGCCTTGCCAATCAAAACCTAATTCAACCTGATAAGATGTTTCAGGCGCTAGATCTACATTACCAATATAATTCCGGCCATCAGCCAAACCGCCCGTAGCATTCAGTGGCATCCATAAATAACGCTCCTGATAGGATGGGGAGCGTGTTTTTCTACCGAACCCTAATTCAACAGCCATATCGGAACTCAGGTAGTAGGTTAAATCAGCAACGACATCGACATTGACATCATTTTTGAGTCTGTCACTTGCATTAAAATCAGCGGCCAGCTTTGACCCTGGCTTACCAGGCGCAAAAGGAGGAGCCCCCGTACCACCTACCGTACCAGCATTCATTTGAATCCAGTTTAATCGGGTACCTAACTCAAAAGCCCAATCTCGGGCTATATCCCCCGTCCATTCTGCAAAAAATCCATACCTATCTCGCGAGGCTTCATTAAAGTTATTTATTTTAAATGCGTCATTTGATGGGTTAGTAATCACAGCATTGTGTTCAATATTATCGCCATCGACCCCTAGCAATAACCCTCCATCAAATAGAGGAATATTAAAAGTTGCTTTATACCCAAAACCTTCAGCCGTATTATCAGATACACGACGTTTGGGAGCAAGAACATCTCCCCGTAAGCTAAAGTTATTCATCTGATGCTCAATATCCTGATAGCTAAACTCAGTGGTCACCGCATATTTATCAGCTATCAACCCATTATAATTTAAATTCGTCACACCGCCTCTGGAATAAACAATGTCCATAGGTAAAGAGGGAGTTCCTGATAAATGGGTGTCATTATAATTATAACCAATGTCAAACTGATGATCCTGATCATCAGTTTGAAAACCATAGCCAACTGTGCCTACATTCCGCTCATGGCTGGTATCTCTGTTGACTCCTCCAGACCAAGCAAGATTTTCACCCGCTTCACGACTACCTCCCCCATGAATTTTATGGTTCTCAGTAGCAATATTGGCAAATAAGCTGGCATAGTAGCCCGTATTAACCGAGTTATAGCCATTAGCCGTTCTACCAGAAAACAAAATACCATCATTTTCAGAGAATTCTCCGCTGCGTGTCTTCTGGACAATATTTCCGCCCAGTGTTTCAATACCGCTACTCACTGAAGCAATACCGCGTTTGACACTCAATGTTTCAGTCAAAACCGCAGGAACATGACTTAAGGGCGCATCCATCGCATTCGCACAGGCCGATTTATAAGTCGTTCCATCAGTAATAACATTAACACGATCTCCAAAGAGCCCACGGTACTGTGCAATCCCAGTTAAAGGGCCATTTGAGTTTACATTCGCCCCTGGCACTTTATGTAACAAAACTGCTGCATCACTAACGCCGCCACTATCAGGCTTTACCCCAACGGTTCCAGGGGTTAGAATTTCTCCTTCAATAAACATGGTCGGTAAGACTTCTTTATCGGCATCCGCTAAGTCTACTCCGTAAGCAGGTATTGTCACACCAACTATGAGGTAGGCTGATATGCTTTTTATATTTCTTTTTTTCATATTAACGACTCCTTGTTCTGTAATAAATAAACTTAAATAGGTATAAACTTGTTATTTTAAAGGAATATAACCCCAAATAAATTGATAAACATCAATTTAAAATAGGCAAGAAAAACATCTTTAAACATTGAAAATAATGGCTTATTTTTTGCCTTCTTCGCGTTTTAGTCCAAAATATCGCGTTTATTTTAAAAAAATGCGTTATATGACACAATGATAGATATTAAATAACAAAGTTTTATTAATTTTAGCTAATGCTATTTTCAAAATAAAATCAAAAAACCGTATAACTTATTTTAAAAATGATTCTAACAACCGCCATGATGACCTATTAATGGAACTAACTTCAATCAAACAAGCCTGGGACGGGATAGAGAAATGCAAACAGTGCCATATTCGGAAATTAGCTCTATTTGCTGATTTACAAGAAGATGACTTTATGCAACTACACTTGCCTATTATTGATATAGAGTTACAAACTGGAGATAGCTTATATAAGGAAAATGAAGCCTCAAGGTTTGTCTATACAATTCGAACTGGCCTAGTAAAACTAGTTCGTTTTTTGCCGAATGGTAATTATCGAATCATTCGCTTATTATGGCCTGGTGACCTTGCTGGTATCGAAGCTTTACACGGCATTACATACTTGCATCAAGCCATTACCTTGCAAAACACTGCTGTGTGCAAAATACCCGTAAAAGATATTGAGCAATTAAATCGTAAGTCTCCACGCTTACATACACAATCAATAGCGCACTGGCAGAGAGTACAAAAAGACACGGATATATGGCTCGCTGCGTTATCTGTGGGTAGCTCAAAAAAGAGAGTCGCAAATTTATTACTCTATTTAAATCAACAAAGCACCAATGACTCTTTGTTCTTGCCCAATCGAGAGGACATAGGTGCGATTTTAGCTATTAGCACCGAAACAGCTAGTAGAGTTATCGCTGAGTTCAAACGCTATGGGTATTTAAAGACTGAGCATAAAAATACCTATATTAATCAAAATAAACTTCAACAAATTTCTTAACCATGAAACTACACCAACTATTATTTAGCGCTTTATTTATCACTCACTGCACCACCGTTACAGCAATTGAACAACCCTTAAATACGCGACAGGATGAAGTTGCTCGTTTAGGCCAACAAGTAATGCCCTTTAATCTGGATCAAACCTTGCATATCTTCTCTAAAACCGAAGCAGGTGGCTTACAGCAAGTGATTGTAAAAGAGCCTTCAAACGACTCTCAAATCGCACTAATCCGTGAACATCTAAAGAAAATTGCCGAAGAATTCAAACAGGGTAATTTTGCTGATCCAACACGAATTCATGGCAAAGACATGCCTGGACTATCAACATTACAAAATGCAGAACCTGGCACTATAAATATTCAATATCACGAACTAGCAGATGGAGCTGAAATCACTTATACAACCGACAAGCTCGCTTTAATCAACGCCATGCACCTTTGGTTTGATGCGCAACTCAACGACCATGCCCAGCACGCAACAATGCACCGCGCTCATCATATGCAACATAATAAGTAATGAACTGAAGTTTCCCAATAATTGAAAAGCTAACTGTAGCAATACATAGGGTTGTACGGTTATTCGTTGGGGTTGGGGCAATGGGACAAACCTATTAATAAATACCCCTACCTGCCGATATACCCCCCCCTAAAAACTGGGAAACTTCAGGTAATTAACACTAAATATCTCAATCAGGCCTTTAAATACAGAGACATAATGACAAAACGTTTTTGTAGGTTCGACTTTATTCGTACCTTGTGCTTAATGGGCTTTTTCGGTACGAATAAATTCGCACCTACGGGCATACCATTCAGCTAATGCATATTATTAAAGTGTCAGTTTAATTTTACGTAGATACTTAGCCTAGCGCCCCAAAGTTGTCGAAGTTATTTTGTGCTCATTCCTAAGCAAAAACTAACAGTACCTCCCTATTATTCAAATTCAGGTTTTATGCTATAGGTATTGGTTTTTAGGCTGCGAATTTAATACGGGACAGCTACAAATACAATAGCGGACTAAAGTCCGCCCTACTATATTATTAATGTTCCCTGTTAAATGCGTAGCCCATTTTTAACTAACATTATTCACTTTCGAAAATATGAAACACTTAGCAAATACCCTCGGCTTTATCGGCATCGGTTTAATGGGTGCACCTATGACCTTACGCTTATTAGCTGCCGGCCATACTGTCAACGTATGGAATCGAAGCCCAGAAAAACTCCATACGGTAACTGAAGCTGGAGCGACTGCGTATAGCAATATTACCGATTTAGTGCAGCATTCAGATATTATTCTACTTTGCCTTGCTGATAGCCCGATTGTCGAAAAAATTGTCACTGAGCATATTATTACCCATGGCAACAAAGACAAATTATTAATTGACCTATCAAGTACTCACCCAGAAACAACCAAGCAACTAGCGCAACGCTTACAAAAGAGCTGCGCAATGGACTGGGTTGATGCCCCCGTTTCAGGCGGCGTTGCTGGCGCAACTAATGGCACACTTGCCATTATGGCCGGCGGTTCAGAAAAATCCGTTAATATTGCCCGTGAAATATTAAAACCGCTCTATGCTCAATTGACCCATATGGGTGATGTTGGCAGTGGCCAAATAACTAAAGTCTGCAATCAAATGATTGTCAGCTGCAATGTCTTGGTTATTGCCGAAATGATTGCTCTTGCCGAAAAATCGGGGGTTGATGCCAGTAAAATAGCCAGCGCATTAGCCGGTGGTTTTGCCGATTCAAAACCCTTACAAATTGTGGCTCCCGAAATGGTGAGCGCAAACTTTACACCCGCAAAATGGCGAGTCAAAACATTACTCAAAGACCTTAATATGGCCACTGATTTAGCTAAAAAACACACTAGTGCTACTCCTATGTCAGCATTAGCTGAACAACTAATGCAATTACACGGCAGTCATGGTTTTTTAGAGCAAGACCCTTCTACTTTGATTAAGCTCTATAAACCAAACTAAGAACCCTCACCTAGACGAAGTAAGAAATGAGCATGAAATACTTAACTCAAGTGCAAGGGGCGCAGGTTTTTAGCCTGCCTGTTACAAAGCAGACTAAAGATCCACGCCCCATTATGTCGAGATTATTCTATACACATTCCTAAGCGATAATTACCTGCCTAAGCAGGGACTCTCAGTATCGGAAATACTTAAACCTCTCCCTAAATATAGCTGGCAAGCAACACCCCACATTTTCTTGTGAACTAATTCACAAAAAAAGTAAGTCTTTGTTTTTTCACAATGTTTTCGAGCCGATACTATTTTATTTTCTAAATCAGTTTTTTTGATAGACAGCCTTTGTTTCTTTGATGTAAACTCAGCATCACTTGAGGGATTTAAGGAAATAACAACAAGGATAAAAGAGGAAGTAAACTTAACAAATAAAAAAAATAAATAAGTTTATCAAAGGAATAGAACGCATCAATAATAATAATAAAGCATAAAAAAATTAAAACCTGCGTTAAGCGGGTTTTTTATTGTCTATTTTTTCTTCGCAAGCTAAAGGCGCACTATTCAGTACGCCTTTATTTTTAAAAACTACAAGCTCAGCTTAACACCTACCCAGCCAGCTCTAGGCGCACTAACTCCAACAAACCGCGTATCATCCATACCATCAAATACTTCATCAGCTTCACCATACAGTCCAAAGTTATTATAGGTTTTACCAAATACATTATCTAAACGTCCGAAGACAGTTACATGCTCATTAAAGCGATATTCAGTCGTTAAGTTAACCACTGTATAAGCACTGAGTGGCGCATCTAAATTCGCTTCATCACCTCGCCGATATGAATCACCATTAAAAATCAGGTTCATGCCTATCGTCCACTCATCAACCACATCAAAATCAGTTGAAAATTTAACGATATGCTGTGGAATGCCTGGAATATGGTTACCTGAGCTTACCTGCATATCTCCATTCGCATCAGCATAAGGGTTGTTAGCACTCTGTACAGTAAAAGGCGTTAAATAAGTGGCATCAATAAAACTATAGTTCGCCGCCATACGCCAGCGATCAAAAAATGAAGTACTTAACCCCAGCTCCACACCTTGTCGCTGTGTTTTGCCAACATTATCAAAAAAACCAGCACTATTGCCATTGCCTGTACTTTGAAAAAGAATATCATCGTAACTAATGGTATTAAAGTAACCCATATTCCATTGTAAATTACCATTTAAAATTTTATTAAAACGCCCTCTAAATCCAATTTCATTGGTTAATGAAGTCACTTGATTTAGCGGTGGATCAGCAACAAAGGCATTGGGTAATTTACACGGATCATCTTCATCCGCACAGCTTAACTCCATAGGAGTTGGAACTCGCGAGCCTACATTCGTCCCTGCATAAAAATTTAATTCAGGCATAAAAGCATAAGTTAAACCTAACGCACCTGTCGGCAAATGAAAGGTGTGTTTGTCTGTTAATTTAGGATTATTGCCATCAATATCCTGCATATCAATCACAACCAAACTATATCGAGCAGAGGCATTCATAACTAACTTTTCTGTCACGCTAAAGTAATCACTAGCAAATAGTCCAAATGAATGAGTATCTGTATCTAAACGTACTCGTGATTCTCCAAGGAAAATACCTGCGCCATCCACCCCTCTTTCATCATCTAGTGCACCTAATTCAGTATCTGCCGAATAACGTGAATGACTAAAATCGTAACTTGTTCCAACAGTGAAATTATTTTCATGTCGCCCAATACTTTGATTAAAGGCTGACTGAAAAGCAAAACCAACTGACCATTGATCGGTTTCTGATGTATTTAGAGTTCCATCCTCAACATCATCCGTCGCTGGAATTACATTACCATGAATATCAGTTACTTTTTCATCATCGCCTTCTTCGCATAAACCAACGCCATCATCACACTCTTCTAGTTCACTACCATCCCCATTTAGAGTAGAAACTTTATTTTGACGATAATATAGGTTGCTTGATAATTCAGTTTTATCATTCAGCCATAAATTTCCATCTAACGCGGCTAGAAAAAATTCATTGCTGGTTTTATCGGGCTTGGTAAAAATAGCACTACGGTCTATCGCTTCAAGCTCAACAGGAATCGCACCATTACCAACAAGGCTACTATCAGCTCCTGCTAAGGTTAAATTTAACTGCCCTGAATCGGTACGCCAACTTAAAGTTCCTAAGCCATTAAAAACCTGACTTGGAGAGTGATCGCGCCAGCCCTTTTCCTGAAAATGTTGTAAATCTAGGAAGTAGGCAAATTTATCGTTATTCCAGCCGCTGGTAATTTCTTCGTTATGTCGCCCCCAAGAACCCCCACTGACCGTTAGTGTATGCTCTGGTGCAGTAAAGCCTGTTTTAGTTTGCATAGCAATTGCGCCACCTAAACTATTCAGTCCATAAGCAGGGTTAGAGCCCGATTGTAAACTCATAGACTCTATTGCGCCTTTAGGAATTAAATCCCAATGTACTGTGTCCCCAAATGGCTCGTTAAAACGAATACCATTCATATACACCGACATACCCTGAGATAAGCCCATTAAAGGAGACACGGTAAAACCACGGTATTGAATATCAGGCTGCATCGGGTTGTTTTGTGCATCATTGATTGTCACACTACCCATATATTTATTCATATATTCAGCAACGGATAAATTTTGTGATTTCTCTAAGTCTTCAGCCGTCATCACTTGCACATTCGCGGAAATTTTATCACGCGAAATAGCGCCACCTAAAGGAGTGGTATTAACCACGCTAAAAGACTCCAACTCAATAGGCTCTTGCTTAAACTCGTCTTCAGCCGCGAAAACACTGCTTGTCAGCGTCAATAAAGAAAACGCGCCATAGGGAATAAATTTCTTGTTCATACTTCTTTTTAATTATTATAAAAAATTCACAAGATTGTAGTATTTATAAGCCTAGAAAAATATAGGAATTTTTCCTGTTTAATAATCTGGCGCGCCATCCTACCTCATGAAATACTTGGGACTCCTGTCGCCAAATATTCATTCACATACGGAGCGAATTATGAGAGCCCCAGTTCGCCCTGCGTCAAACTCAACTATGCACAAAACCCGCATAGTTAAGCCCTCCCAATGACTTGACGGCTGTCTGGATAAACAATAGCCTCCCTCGCGCGCTGCTAGCGCACTTCGGATTGGCAACAACCCTGTCGCCTACTGCGGACTAAAAATCATCACTTCGCTGCGCTCTGTTTCCCTGATTTTCAGCGGGTGATCAATTACCATCAAAAATAAAAGCAAAAATAACTTTTTAATTATAAAGTTGGCTGCATTATCCCTCGAATTAGTAAGCACTAAGGAATGAAAAGTAAATAATATGCGAATTTCGCATTCTGTGGGAGTGGCTTTAGCCACGATATCGCGACTAAAATCTCTCCCACAGAATATTTTAGGATATCCACTTAACGTGGGACAAACACTAAAGAGTACCTCACATTAAATTAACAGTCATTATTCGTACCCCGTATGAAACGCTAATGGAATACGGAGGGGCAATGCTCTGATTTCCCGTATTTCACTTTATGCTCTACGAATCGCAAAGCTTCATACGGGTTGTTCAGATAATTTTTGGTTCCACATACCAATCATTGCTCCTTCAAACTGTTTAGAAAAACGTGACGCATCAAATAGCGCAGTTTCAAGTATTTGCGCTCTTAAGTTGTCTCTCAACACCGATAATAATTCAATATTAGCGCCATGTTGGATGGCTTTAGCAGTATACTCACCTTCACTCTGCGCAATCCAACCCTGCAACCCCACGCAATTCAAGAGACTAGCGCCCTGCCGTCCAAGCAATGTATCTCCCGAAAGAGTGAGCGTAGGAACCCCCATCCACAATGCTTCACATGTAGTCGTCCCCCCAGGATAGGGAAAAGTATCTAACATAATATCTACCTCCGAATAAGAAGCTAGGTAGTCCTCACGCGCAAGTAAGCAGCCTACTTTTACTCGCTCAGGAACAATACCAACTTGGCTTAATCGTAGCCGTAAGTTTTCAACTTCTTCCAGACAAGACATCTGCTTATTTCTCAACACTAATCTAGCGGTAGGTAGAGCCTTAAAAATCTCTCCCCAAACAGCAATAACCGCATCATTTATTTTAGATAAATTTTGAAAACAACCAAAAGTAATACAATTATTCTGCTTAGCAGGCAATAAACTAGGAGTTAAATCGCTATCAGGTGGAGTAAAACAAAGCCGTGTTTCTGGCAAATACCAAAATTTTTCGCTGAAATAATTACGTTGACTTTCAGACACTGAAATCTCATCCGTCAATAAAAAGTCTATTTCTGATACGCCTGTACTAGCAAAATAACCCAACCAACTCACTTGCACTGGAGCGGCCTTCCAAGCAAAAACAGCAAGCCTATTTTTTGACGTGTGTCCCGATAAATCCACCAAAATATCAATATTATCATCATAAATTTTCTGAGCGACAAGCTCATCATTTAAACCTGAGATAATATTCCATTGCTTAAAATAAGGCTGAATTCTAGCCGTTAATTCATCCTCTTTAAATTGAGTGGAATAAACCACTAATTCAAGCTTTGAAGGGTTAATATACTTGAGAATATTTTCCAAGAAATAGCCAACAGGGTGAATTTTAAAATCTCCTGATACAAAGCCAACTCTCAACTTTTTTTCTTTACGGTCAGATAAAAAAGAAGGCCAATATGTATAAGGTTTTGCTCTGGCTAAGGCCTTATCCCCGAACATTCGTGCCTCATCAAGGTATTGCTGCGGAGTACATTGTGGATAATAACTAAGAGCAAGTAACAAATTACTATGTGTGCTGAAGTTATCGGAATTCAACTTCAGTGAAGAACGGTAACAATCTAATGCTTCTTTCAAATCACCTTGAGCAAGAAAGGCATTGCCCAAGTTATTTTGCGCACTCGCATCATTTGGATTTAAAGCTAATGCTTTCTGAAAAGTCTTAATTGATTCAGCCAACCTGCCTTGCTCTTGTAAAGCAGCACCAAGATTATTATAAGCATCTGCATAATCTGCTTTAAGTGCAATAGCTGCCTGATAATTTTCTACAGCTAAGTCGTGCAGTCCCTGAGCTTGTAATGCAGCACCTAAATTACTGTACATTAAATGCGTTGGAGATATCGATACTGCTTTAGAAATAAGTGTAACAGCTGACTCACTATCCCCTGTTTGATAATAAATCAAACCTAGATAATGCAAAGCGTCAGCATTATCAGGCATTACTTTAAGGATCTTCTGATAAATAACTTCTGCTTCAGAAAGCTCACCAACCTGATGGTGAGATATTGCCTTCTGAAGTTCTTGAAGTATTAAAGGGCTCATTTGAGCGCCCTCTACTTTTTCAGTTAACTGACAACACTTCTTATATTTTTTACCGCTACCACATGCGCATGGGTCATTGCGTCCAATTTTTGTAATGGCCATTGTTTCCGAATTTTTAATAAAAGTCACTGAACCTAACCCCTGATTATACTCGCAAGGAAACTAGGAAGTACTTTCAAAAATATAAGTGAAAATTAATTCATTGACCACTACGCATACGTATCAATTCTACCAGGTGCTGCTGACTCGATCATTTTCACCGCCGCCTCACCCTGAGCCTTTTCAATATCCTGCCCCTTTTTAATAACTGTAACTGCCAGCTCTTCTTCAGCTGTTTTCTTATTCATTAATGCTGTCGCTAAACCAGGTGCATCTTGACTACCAACTGAACCAATCATATCCAACTCCTTACATTTATATTATAGACAACATTATTATCGACTTTTTAAAGCCCTTCTTTAAATTAATGTTTAAAATTTGTGCTGAAAATCACACAAAAATAACGGCATTTTTTTGCCACTTAGTTTTCGCACCTCCTTAAAATACTATTTATTTATAAAAATACGGCAATAAAATGACACCAAAAACAAGCTCCCCCATAAATATAAAAATAAAAATAACATAAAATTCAAATAGTTAAACAAATAATTAACACTAAAAACAATCTTGGCACGCTGACTGCTTAATATATTTACAAACAACACCAACTAACTCGAGGTAAATATCATGTCTAGCGGAATGGTCATTAATACAAACATAAGCTCAATCAACACTCAAAGACAACTTACTAGCTCTAATAATGCATTAAGTGCCTCTATGGAAAGATTATCTTCTGGGTTACGTGTAAATAGTGCAAAAGATGATGCAGCAGGACTTGCGATCGCAAATCGAATGAACTCACAAATAAGAGGCATGGGAGTAGCTGTAAGAAATGCAAATGATGGGATTTCTATGGCGCAAACTGCTGAAGCCGCAATGGGGGAATTAACTAATACGCTGCAGAGAATGCGTGACTTAAGCGTTCAATCAGCTAACGAAGGGGCAGTAACTGCAGAAGATAGGCAGAAATTACAAACAGAATTCAAACAGTTAAACGATGAATTATCTCGTATCGTTAAAAATACAGAGTTTAATGGTAAAAAGATTATCAATGGCTCTTTATCAGGCGGTGTTGCTATACAAATAGGTGCAAATACCTCCTCCGATAATCAGATAAGAATAGACATTAAAAATCTATCAGTGACGTTAGCGGATGTGACAACAGCCAGCATTGGGTCAACAGCTACCTCTGCGCAAATCTTTTCTGCAATAGCAAATATTGATGCAGCAATTAAAAGTATTGATACATCTAGGTCAGAACTAGGTGCGATGCAAAATCGATTTACAACCACAATTTCTAACTTACAATCTTCTATTGAAAATCAGTCAGCGGCAAAATCTCGGATTATGGATGCTGACTTTGCTGCAGAAACAGCAGCATTAAGTCGAAATCAAATTTTACAACAAGCCGGGACTGCCATGCTTTCCCAAGCAAATCAAAGACCTCAAGCAGTTATGCAACTACTTCAGTAATATTGGATACTATGAAATTTTAATGTATCATTATCTACCTATTTAAATAGATAGATAATGATACAGCAACAATATTTAAAAAATGACAAAAATTAATACACCTCAATTATCTCCCAGCTTATTAAAGACTAATATTTTTAACGAGCAATTTTTATACAGCATCAATAGAGATAGTTTTAGCCAAATTAGTGCAGCTGTCATTTTTGATACTGAATTTAAAGATAAAATTTTTAAAGAAAATTCACTTTACATTATTATTGGAACAGACTCTGGTTTACTACCCAAATATATACAAAGCTCAGGAATACCATCAGGCACTCGATACATACTTGTGGAACCTAACGAGATATTAGATGAACTGAATTTATGTTCATTACTCGATAATTTGAATCCCGATATTACTATTACAACCTACACTCAGTGGGAAAAAAAGGCCGCAAATTATAAAATTGCGGAATACTCTTACATAAACGGAATAGTTTTACTGTCCGCCATTTGTGCTCAAAGCAATATTCTAGAAAGCTATTCTGAACTTACGTGGCAATTAACCGAGTCGGTACAAACTACCCACTGGAAATATAGCATCAGCTTATCTACTGAAATGTTTATTCTCAGACAAATAGAGAATATCGCAGAAAATAAAATCCCAGCTAAAATCCTCAAAAATGCATATCAAGGACAAACCGTCATTATATTAGCTGGCGGACCATCCCTTAATGAAATATTACCTTGGGTAAAAGAAAAACGAAATGAACTTGTTGTTTTTTCTGTATCACGAATATCCAAACAACTATTAAATGCTGATATTACACCTGACTTTATTTTCTCAGTTGATCCTCAACAAGTTAGTTTTGATGTTTCTCATGACATGCTGTTATTCAATAACTCCCCCATCCTTATTCACTCTTATCATATTTACCCAGGCCTGTTAAACCAATGGCAAGGTGCTAGCCTATACTTAGGGGCCCGAATACCATGGCAATCATATTTAAATGTAGACAACATTGACAGTTGCGGACCTACTGTTACAAACTCAGCTATTTCCACGGCAGAACACTTTGGCTTTAGTACCATATTGTTAGCTGGCGTTGACTTGTGTTATGCAAAAAATGGAAGTACCCATGCTCAAGGAAGTGCAGAACAGCTAGCTGGACCAAAGTATGATACAACATCATTGCAAGTTGAAACCTATAGTGGAGAAAACAGAGGGACAGGCCAGGATTACTTTTTCGCCTTACAAACAATAATTAACCAAGCCAGCTCTATCACGCAAAGTGGAAAAAAAATAATCAATTTAGCTAAAAATGCGGCTAAAGCAGAAGGTATTTCACATATCCTGCCAGAAAATATAGAACTTTCCCAACCACTAAAGCCCGCCCTCAGCATCGCACATAAACATATTGATTTATATAATGAACAATTTAGTTCATCAATTTATTTATCTGACCTTATAAGTGAACTTAAAAAAGCCAATCATAATATAAAAGCAATTGAAACTCTCGCTAAAAAAGCGAATCAAATAAATTCCGCTATGTACAATAGCAGTGGTTCAATTGAAAACTATAAAGATAAGAAGAAGTTAGATAATATTGAAAAAACATTTAATAAAAAATATATTTCATATAGCTTTCTGGTAAAAAAATTCGGTGTACGTCAATTCATTAAGATTGCCTCTCCTCACAATGATACAAGCACCTGGGATGCAGTAAAAGCTCAAGAAGTTGGAAAAACTTATTATGATGCCTATCAAAAAGGAGCGCATACGCTTTCCTCTTTAATAGAGAAGGCTATTGTTCGAACGCTATCTAGACAAGAAGAAAATAAAGAGAGCCCGAATTTTGAATTACTACTTACTCAATGGGATAAAGATATTAGCTATAAGCGTGCGGAATTATGGTTGAATAAGCATAAAAATGCCTTACTCCCGCAAGAAATAAGTAAAGAATTTTCAGTGTTCAGCAAAAAATTTACTGATTATACGCACTCAAACGGCGCTAAATTAAAATCCGCAATGGAGTTAGCTCGCGCTAATATTGAAGATGTAAAAAATAAAGCAAAGATTTTATTTAACAACAATCAATTAACAGAATTAGTAGAATTAAAAGAAAAGCTCTTAATTGATGAAAGGAATAGGAGTAAAACAGACTATATATTTTTACTATCCGCCTATATATCTGAGTTAGAAAAAAATAATGACTCAGCGTTAGATTATTACCATCAAATACTTAATTTTAAAAATACATCACTATTAGAGCAAGCGCTAAACAGAATTACTAGCATAAGTATAGAACAAGAAAATCATCAAAATGCTTTTTTAGCACTAGAGTGCCTTTCTCAAATATCACCTATCTACCTTCCCTATTATGCTGAATCTGCAAGAATTTTAGGTGAAACGCTAATAGCAATTGACGGCTACAACACTTATATCAGTACCTTTCCTCAAGATATCGTTGCGCAATTAAAACTCGCATCACTATACATATCTAACCATACATATGATGCCGCGGAAATCATGCTTGACCATATTTTAAAGGAATCACCCGATTTAGAAACAGCTATCATATTAAAGAAAAAAATAAAAAACCAACAATAAATACAATTAGCTTTGATAAGCCTTTAGAGACTTTCTTCCTTGCTTAAGGGATAAATATTGCTTTTCTAATTCTAGTTTTTTAGTTTTTATTAACTGCAAAGAAATACCATCTTCTTTTTGTATCTTTTTTATTAAAAAAAGTAGAATATCATCTTTATCTGAGGAAGACAGTTCAGAAAAAATAATTTCAAGTTTTGCTTGTCGTTGCTTTAAAGTATCGTTTAAATCCTCCCAACTACCCTCAAAAATAGCTAACTGTATTTTTTCTGCATAACTAGAAAAAATTTTCATAATAATAGCTTCTTCTTTGCTCATTATACTATTGATACATTTCTGGTATTGCATTCCATGCAGATTGAACCTCTTTCATTAATCCACTTACTTCATCTAAAATACCAATATCATTTTCAGCAGTTGCTTGAAATAATCTTTCACTAATATAATCATACAAACTCTTCAAATTCTCAGCTATATCGCCTCCTTGATCCAAATCAAGTCCATCAATTAACCCCCCTATAATCCCTACAGCTTTAGATATTTGCACACTTTTCTCTTGATAATCATTTCTGTTAATAGCACCTTTTGCCGCATTCACACGCATTAAAAAACCGCTCATTAACATTTGAATTAACTTATGAGGGGAAGCCTCTTCTGCAACTGACTCAGTGTGAATAACTGCATATTTATTTGCATTACTTCTATACATATTAGGTCTCATTATATTCCTCTACTACCTAGAAAGGTTAGCCATCTGCTGTGCCAAATAAGCCCCAGTAGACTGAAACTGCCCAACAGCCACATCCATGGCAATAAACTGTTTCATTAAGCCGCGCTCCAAATTATCCAATCGCAATTGCACACTATCACGATCCTCAGCAAACCCAGTGAGCTGCTTATTTAAAGATTTAGTTTGTAATTCAAACGTTCCACCCGAATTTAAATACTGATCCAACCTTGAGTTCAATCGAGCAGCGACCCCATCACTAGAAGCAAATACATCACTCACTGCGTTTAAATTTTCTTTTAATGCGGCAGAAAACTCCGAGCTATTTAATGCCATTACACCGTCGCGATTAATAGTAATACCTATCATCGCCAAAGAATTATAATTCGTAGTTGCGCTACTAACAGAATCACCTACCGCTTGCCTTATCTGAGATTGCACGCTACGCAAAGTTGAATCACCCACCAAAGCTCCAGCATCTTTACTCTCTGGATCATACCGTCCCAGATCTTTTACAATCGACATAAGTCCATTATAGGCCCCAACAAAACCATCCGTTACAGACTTAATACTTTCCTCATCTAAATTAACATTAACGTTAAAAACCGTTCCAGATTCAGCTACATTTAAATCCAAAGTAACGCCCTGTATTACATCATTAATGGAATTAGAGCTTCGTGTTGCCAACTGACCATCGACTAAAATTTTTGCATCCACAGCAGCATTCTGCTCAGTTAAATTAGTTACACCACTGCCAAAGGGATCATAAACTAACTGCGATAATCCTAGCGCACTAGGATCCTCCGTAGCGGTAACCGTTATCTCATTCGCTGTCCCAGTCTCTTTTGTTGTTAAAACTAATTTAGATACAGTTCCACCAAGTCCATCATCAACATTAATAATACTTGCATTCACCCCTGAATTATCACTAGCTTTGTTAATAGCATCACGCACACCCTCCAAAGTATTATTCGAAGCATCCAGTGTGACGGAAAAACTGTTACCAGCAACAGTCATAGTTAAAGCCCCACTACCAACTACATCGCTATAGCCTGAATATCCATTAGACGTTAATTTATGAGCCTCAGCTAATTGTTGAACTTCAAGTGAATAAGTACCTGCGGCGGAACCTAAGCCTGCCGTTGCAGTTAAAATATTATCATTTAAGGATATTGCCTCATGCGTACTGAATGCGCCAAGTTCGTTCAATTTACCTGTTGCCAAACGAAAGTCAGACAAAGATGACTTCAATCGTCCTAATGCACTTAACCTATCATTAGTCGCTACTTCCTTACGCTGAATAGCATTAAAAGCAGGCTGGCCCTCTGCATCCACTAACTGCCGAACAATACCACCAATGTCCATACCACTGCCGATACCTAAAGATGATGTTATAGACATATCAATCCTCCTATTACACGCTTACAGTTAAGCTCTATCTTGCACGATCCCGCTCTCTCCATTTAAGTCTTGCATTCTTCTTGCAAGCGACAAAACATCTTCGGATGGAATCTGCTTTATAACCTCTCCTGTTCTTTTATCAACTATACTCATAACCACTTGTTTCGTTGAATCATCCACTTTAAATTGCAAATTTCTCTGCACATTTTCCAGTATCTTATTCCCTTCTTCAGCTAACTTTCTTACTTCTGCTAAAGAAGATACTTTAGGTTTTAATTTACTATTCTCACTATCACCCGCAGTCACGCTATTTACACTAGTTTCTTGGTTAACACTTTCCTTCACTTTCTGAGCATCTTTAATTTCACGAACAAGAGGGCGAACTGCCACTATATTTGAAATATCACCACTCATATCCCACCTCAATATTATTTTAACTCAACCACTATGCAGTATCTGAGTAATAAATGAAACTCAAAAGAGACCTGAGTTTCATTTACCCTAAAATACCCAGTTTACCTTAACAATCCGAGTACTTGCTGAGGGGCCTGATTAGCTTGAGACAACATAGCTGTACCGGCTTGCTGTAAAATCTGATTCCGACTCAACGCTGCCGTTTCTGCAGCAAAGTCAGTATCCATTATCCGAGATTTTGCTGCTGACTGGTTTTCAATTGAGGATTGTAGATTAGAAATTGTAGTTGTAAATCGATTTTGAATCGCCCCTAATCCTGCCCTAGCTGTATCAATACTTTTAATTGCTACATCAATATTTTCTATTGCAGAAAAGATTTTCGCAGAGGTAGCTACTGATCCTATACTGGCTGCTGTCACATTCGCTAGCGTCACGGATAAATTGGCAACATCAATTTTTATCTGATTATCGGAGGAGGTATTTGCACCTATTTGTATAGCAACACCGCCTGATAAAGAGCCATTAATAATCTTTTTACCATTAAACTCTGTATTTTTAACGATACGAGATAATTCATCGTTTAACTGCTTGAATTCAGTTTGTAGCTTCTGCCTATCCTCTGCAGTTACTGCACCTTTATTTGCTGATTGAACACCTAAATCACGCATCCTCTGTAATGTACTAGTCAATTCGCCCATTGCAGCTTCAGCAGTTTGCGCCATAGAAATCCCATCATTTGCATTCCTAACTGCGACCCCCATACCTCTAATCTGAGAGTCCATACGATTCGCAATTGCAAGTCCTGCTGCATCATCTTTAGCACTATTAACTCGCAAACCAGATGATAACCTCTCCATCGATGTTGAAAGTGCATTATTTGTGTCTGCTAGACGTCTTTGTGAATTAATTGACGCTACGTTTGTATTGATTACCATTGCCATGACTTTATCCTCCAAGGATCATTTAATCATATAAAAAACAAATTCTCTTCTTACTTGCTTTCTTTATCGACCAACTAAAACCTTTCTTTAATTAATTACTCAAAAAAATAATCAACTCTTTTACATTCATAAATTTGGCTATGTCACCGTTAAGTGTGGAATTTAGAAAACTGCTATTGTTTTAAGGACTTATAAATGCAGTGGAATACTGCACCAAGCCTTGTGTTTCAGGGGCTTAAGAAATTGGATGGTATTTTTCAACACTTAACGGTGACATAGCCATAAATTTTGGCAAACTTTTAACCACTCTAAAATACATTGATAAAAAACTCGGCCGCAAGCGACCGAGTTTGACAAAGCCATAGCTAATTTGATTTGAAAACCATTAGTTTTCAAGCTTTCCGACTAATGTGCCGGAGAGTTTTGCTTCGCGATAAAGGCAGGTCTCTCCCATTACTGTGGGTAACCCGTAAAGGTAAAAAAGGACATTTTCCTCAAGAGATGCATATTGAACTGATTAAATCAGTTCAGGCGATTATTCCAGAAGGCACGGCGGTCATTTGTTTAGGTGATGGGGAATTTGATGGAGCAGATTGGCTGAAAACCCTCAGTGGTTATGGTTGGGAGTATGCCTGTCGAACTGCAAATAATGCGATATTGTATGAAAATGGAGAGGAGTTTACCTTTAAAGATATTTGCCCCGAACCAGGAGGCATGACTGAAATATCGGGGGGGGGTTGGATTCACACGTAAGCGTAGCATTGTAGTAAGGGCTATTGTTTATTGGGGGAAAAAATATAATGACCCTATTTATCTGGTGACTAATTTCCCTACAGGGGGCGAAGCATTTAGTTGGTATCGAAAACGCTTCCGTATAGAAACCCTTTTTTCAGACCTCAAAGGTCGAGGGTTTAACCTACAGAAAAGTGGATTAAGAGCCCCCGAGCGAGTTTCTCGACTTATTATAGCAACGGCTTTAGCTTATATATGAATGGTTTATTTAGGGGAACTTACGAAGAAAAAGGGCTGGGATAAAATTATCCATCGCAAAGACCGTTGTGATTTGAGTTTATTTACACTGGGAATGCGGTTATTAAAGCGCCTGTTGAGAGAAGGCAAAGCACTTCCTCAGTTCTGCCTCACTTTATCGGGCAAGGCTTTGCTGTAAGGTAGGAAAAAGTGTACGGTAGTGAAGGATTATATAAAATTCGTTTTTCTAAGCCTTCGTGATTCAGTACCTGCATTTCAATGATAACTTGCGTATCATTATCTAATACCAATATATTTGCACTTAAACTCATATACCCAAGAAAAACCGTCATTCCTGCATGCTGTTAGCAGGAATCTATAGTATGCGCATGGATTCCCGATTAAAGACTTCGGGAATGATGACCATGACAGTAATTATTTATTGGGATTGGTATAATACAGCTTTGACATCAACATAGGTATCTTTCATGCCTTTAAGCATAGGAATGCTATAAGGGTCAACAATCGTAAGGTCTTTGATTTTTTGCTGCTGAGGGAACTCAATCACTGCATTTAAAAAAATCAGCAATATGTCTTTTGAGTCGGCACTGCCGAATACTTTTTTAAAGGCAAAATCGGTTTTTACATCAAGAAAGTTCATTTAGCTCTTCCGCTATGCCAAGAAAAATTAATATTGTAAACGCTAAGCAAATAATTTGTTAACTGGTATCTCAAATTACTCAATTTTTATAAATAATTAAATAATGATAATTGCTGTACTTTTGAAAACGACTGCTGCGAAGCCTGTAAAACTGCACTATCCATTTCAAACCGACTAATAGCTTCAGCATAATCCAAATCTTTTACTTCTGATAAGGTTGTCTGCATAGAAATAAGATAACTCTCATTTTGGTTAGTCTGATCATCAAGCGCTCTTAACCTAGCACCAACTCTTGCTTCTGCTTCTCCTACTTTTTCTAATGTGCTATCAATATCGGCTAATGCCTCATTAACTGTTCCATGATAAGGCGTTACTGTCCCCTCTAATGCATCAACAAAAGCTTCTAATGTAGCAAAAATACTTCTTGTTGCAGGTGGCGCAGCTGAGGCTGTAGGAATATCTTTAAATACGGTATACCCCAAATCACCATCGGCAATACGCCTTTCTGGGCCAATTTGCAATTCTCTTTGAACTTGACTACCCTGAAAAGCATAAGTCTGATCAAATGTAGGGGTTTTAGATAGTGCACCTGAAAAAATATACTCGCCATTCGCATCTTGAGTATTAGCTAAAGCTAACACATGAGATTGAATTTGTTTGATTTCTTCAGCGATTGCGGTTTTATCTTCTTGCTTCAATACACCTTCATTCAACGCTTGTACTGCAAGGTCACGCGCCCGAAGCAAACTATCTCTACTATTCATTAGCACAGAACCTTCGAGCCCGTTACGTGATTTAGCAACATCCACATTTTCTTGGTACTGCGTTGTTTTATCAATATGCTGTTGAAAGTCCAGCACTTTTTTAGCTGCAATAGGGTCATCTGCAGGCGTTAAATTCTTGAGCCCTGTAGATAATTGCATTTGCGTATTGGATACTTTTGCTTGTTGATTAAGCATGGCGTTGACACTTAACTGCTGCGCCCAAGACGTTGATATTCTCATGCTTATCTCCTGTTTATTCTATTAACCAATCAATATTAAAAAAGCACAATTCATTCCACAAAGACTTTATCCATTTATATCAGCAACATACAAAACATCACTTATATTAAACCGTCATTTATTTTCGAGTTTTGAATAAATATCTCTAAAAAAATGACAAAAGACTGCCGCCTTAGCAACTTTCAAGCATTTCTGCATTTCTGCATTTGTAGTTACATGCTCGAAATAATAGCACAGCAAAGTGAGTATTTTTTCTAAAAGAAGCTTTACGTCTTTAAGAACAATAACTAACTGATGTTACGCACTGATTATTATGAATCAATAACTTATAAATTTATCGGCTCGCCGCAGACCGTATTCTATTTGTGGTGTGCGTAACATCAGTTACTTAATTTTACCTTAATCTTTATGGCCCATCTTTTATTATGGCTATGTCACCGTTAAGTATGGAATTTGAAAATATTCAAATTTTTCAGTGACTTAAGAATATTATGAAATATAATTCAAAGCCTGCTACATCAAGCCTTCAAAAGTTATGAGTTATATTTTCAACACTTAACGGTGACATAGCCTTTATTATTGACACCATGCCTCTATAGCAATAATATTATACAAAGAAAAGCAACTACGCTCTGACTAAGCACTGTGACAAACAATGGATTTGTCTATTCAACCTATCAGTTATTCAAAATACCTACTTATGAATTTTTGGGAAACAAAAAAATTATCCGACATGACCACTGAAGAGTGGGAATCTTTATGTGATGGCTGCGGTAAATGTTGCCTGAATAAACTTGAAGATGAAGACAGTGGAGAGATCTTTTTCACCAGTGCGGTTTGTGATTTAATTGATTTAAATACCTGTCGTTGCACACGATATTCTGAACGAACAACCTTAGTTCCCGAATGTATCGATTTAAAACAACATGATTTTGCTGAATACACTTGGCTTCCTGCAACTTGTGCTTATCGACTACTCACCGATGGCAAAAAATTGCCTAATTGGCATCCATTAATTTCCGGCACACAAGAAAGTGTACAAGATGCAGGTGTTTCTATTAGTAGCTTTGCAATGAAAGAATCTCAAGTTGATGATTTAGAAGATCATATTATTGAGTGGCTGGATTAATAGGATTCTCAACAAAAAAGTGCAATTCAACTATTGAAAATTATCAAGTTTTGTAGGAGCGAATTTAATCGCGTAATCGTGGCTAAAGCCACTCCCACAGAATACATAGCCCTATGGATTCAAATATTTATAAACACCGAGAGCAATCACCAGTAAGGTAACAACAGACCAGCCAATAACATCCATATATTGACGTAATTTTGACTCAAACCTCTCTCCGCCCCATGCTAGCAAGCTGGCAACTAGAAAAAATCGCGCGCCACGCCCGAAAAAAGAAGCCAAGACAAAAGGCAAAAATAGCATCGATAAAGCACCTGCCGCAATGGTAAATACTTTATAAGGAATGGGGGAAAAACCAGCAATAAAAATAGCCCAAAAACCCCAGTCATTAAACCACTGCTCTGCTAATTGATATTTAGACCAGTAATGCGACCCTTCTAACCAAGGCTGAATCATATCAAATAAAAAGAAGCCGATAGCATACCCTAGCATTCCACCTAGAACAGAAGCAATAGTAGTAATAAGTGCTAAACGCCATGCTTTTTCTTGTTGCGCTAGAACCATAGGCGCTAACATCACATCTGGTGGCACGGGGAAAAAAGAAGACTCGGCAAAACTTAAAGCCGCTAAATATTTAGTGGCGTGACGATGCTTGGATAGCTGAATAACTTTATCGTATAGTTTTTTAAACATTATTTCTTACCTGACAAAAAAGGCACAAAACTCACTGGTTCTAAAGACTCTACCTCATACCCCGTTTCAGTACGAATAACCCGTTGTAACTCTTGCACGCCTCGCTCCTTACCTATAGGAATCAGCATAATTCCACCTATAGCCATTTGATCTAACAAAGCCTGCGGAATTTCTGGTGGCGCTGCTGCTACCAAAATACCATCATACGGTGCTTTTTCCGGCCAACCCCAGCCGCCATCACTGTGCAAATAACTCACATTACGCACTTGCAAATCCCACAGTCTATTTTTTGCTTGCCTATATAATGGTTCAATACGTTCAACAGAATAAACATAATCCACTAACTGAGCCAAAACAGCCGTCTGATAGCCACAGCCCGTACCGATCTCCAAAACACTTTTCATATGCTGATGATCAACTAATAACTCAGTCATTTTAGCAACAATATAAGGCTGAGAAATAGTTTGCCCGTGACCTATTGGTAAAGCGGTATCTTCATAGGCTCGACTCGCTAATGCATTATCCATAAATAAATGCCGCGGCACATTTCGCATCGCATCCAAAATTTTATGACTACTAATCCCCTGTTCAATCAAGCGATTGATCATGCGCTCACGCGTACGGCGGGAGGTCATGCCAATCCCTTCTGTTTGTAATAAAGCTCTCATGCAGGCAACCAGTCCTTAAGCATATCCAGTGCGTCGTAACGCGTTAAATCTAATTGTAATGGCGTTACAGACACGTAGCCTTGGCTAACGGCATGGAAATCTGTTCCCGGCCCCGCATCTTGCTCAGCACCTGGTGGCCCAACCCAATAAATAGCGCGCCCCCTTGGGTCTTGACTTTTAATAACGGACTCTGCTTTATGCCTTTGACCTAAACGCGTTGATTGAAAACCCTTAATCTCAGACCAAGGTAAATCAGGCACATTAACATTTAATAAAATATCTTTTGCCAAAGGCTGATCTAACAAGCGCTGTAAAATAATCTGCGCCACTTTAACAGCTGATTCAAAATGCTGTGGATCACTACTGACCATAGACATAGCCACAGCTGGCAAACCTAAAAAGCGCCCTTCTGTTGCCGCAGCGACCGTACCAGAATAAAGTACATCATCACCCAAGTTCGCACCGTGATTAATGCCCGCAAACACCATATCAGGCTCGTTCTTTAACAAGCCAGTAATTGCTAAATGCACGCAATCGGTCGGCGTACCATCCACTTTAATAAAGCCATTGGTCGTTTCATGCGCACGTAATGGCATTTCTAGTGTTAAGGAATTACTAGCAGCACTACGGTTTTTATCCGGCGCCACCACTGAAATATCAGCAAATGACTGCAAGCCATTCGCCAGCGCAATCAATCCTTGCGCCAAATATCCATCATCATTACTCAGCAGAATATGCATTTATTCATTAAACTCTATAAAATTGGTCATATTAGCAATTAAACTGACAAAAAACAGCTCGCGTGACCAATAAAACTGTAAAAAAAGAAGATAGTCATTTGTTTCTTGAGACAATCGGTAAAGTAAGCCCGATTAAATCGGATAAACATACCTTAGTGTCCACAAAAAAACCGAAACCCTACCCGAAGAAAAACACCCAGCAGATTGCCAATAAATTAACTCTTACACCATCAGAATCTGTTAATGCCTTACATGCTGAAGACACTTTAAGCTATACCGCACCGGGACTACAAAAGAATGTCCTCAAAAAAATGCGGCGCGGTCATTATGGGCTCGATGCTGAACTAGACCTACATGGCTTAACCAGCGCAGAAGCAAAGCGAGAACTTATCAAGTTCCTACATTTTTGTGAACAGGACGGTTGCCGCTGCGTACGCATTATTCATGGCAAAGGCTACCGCTCAGAAAATAATTTACCAGTACTAAAAAATGACATTAATGTATGGCTAAGACAGCACCAAGAAGTACAAGCATTTTGCTCCACTGCACAAAAAGATGGCGGCACTGGTGCTGTTTTTGTATTACTACGCTTGTCCGACAAATACGGCGACCAAGACGATACCCAATACTAAGCGATACCAAACAAAAGGCATCATACCAATTTTATTAAGTAACCTTAAAAACCAAGAAATACTAAGATAAGCAACCACAGCAGAAACCACCGCGCCAATCGACATAAAGTCCCAGCTGACAGCTACATCTGACTGATATAACTCTAAGGTTTTTAAAGAGCCTGCTAAAGCAATCACCGGAATAGACAATAAAAAGGAAAACTTAGCCGCATTTTCGCGCGTTAAGCCCAATAGTAAACCAGCAGTAATAGTAATGCCCGAACGCGATGTCCCAGGGATTAATGCAATGGCCTGAAATAAACCCACCATAATCGCATCCATTAAAGTAATCTTAGTCCGCTGTTCTTTAGCCCGCCTTTCTGCCCACCATAACAATAGCGCAAAGATGATGGTTGCTCCCGCGATCACCAAAGGCGAACGCAACGCCTCCTGCATTGCATCAGATAAACTTATACCGACTAAACCGACAGGAATTGTGCCTAAACCTACATACCATGCCAATTTAGCATCTTCAGTAAAACCCTTACCTATTAAAGATCCCAGCCACGCTGAAATAATTTTCGTTAAATCTTTACGGTAATAGACAACAACCGCCGTCAAAGTTCCGACATGTACCGCGACATCAAACGCTAAGCCCTGATCTTCCCAGCCCAACAATACTGGTAATAAAATCAAATGTGCTGAACTTGAAATCGGTAAGAATTCCGTCAATCCTTGTAAAACAGCTAAAGCAAGTGCCTGAAAAATATCCATTAAAAATGCCTTGATAGAGTAATCATAAAAAACAGTGATAAAATGAAAGGCTATTTTACCTTTATTACTTCTCAGTGATTAACATTATGAATAAAAAAGTTTTCTTATTAAGCGCAATACTACTTAGCAGCACACTATTAACAGCCTGCTCAACTCTATCAGAAAAATCAGTAGAAAATACCGTAGCAACGGATACAGATACTGTCGTTATGAACAATTATCCCACTCGCGACCGCGTAGAATATGTATTTAATTGCATCGCCAAACATGGCGGAAAATTAGACTATATTGTGCAATATGCTTGTGGCTGCAAGATTGATAAGATTGCTGAAAAATTAACGTTTGCAGAATATGAAGCCGCGTCAACCTTTAGCATGCTACGTAGCACACCCGGTGAAAATGGTTCCGTTTTCCGTGACCCAGCGCAATCTAAAGATTTACGTACACGCCTAAAAGAAGCTGAAGCTTATGCTGAAAACAGTTGCTTTGTAAAATAAGAAGAACTATAGGGGCGCAGTGCTTTAGCACTGCTATTTTCGGCTATGAAAGCAGGCTGAAGCACTGCACCCCAACAAGAAAATTCTTGGCATAAGCCACTCAAATGTCGCCATTGCCCTGATAGACTCAGGACACCCTAAATTAAGCAGCGCGCTTATTTTTATACCAAAAAAATCCTACTAAAATGAATACTAGGCCAAAAATCACCATATTACCTTGCTTGATATAGTCAATAACTGTTTCACCATAATAATAGTATAAGCTGAAGAAGCAAACGCTAGAGATAGTACAAGCGAGCAAGTCAGATAAGGCGAATTTTGTGAAATTCATTTTACCTAGCCCTGCGGTTAGGAATAATGCATTTCTGACACCAAATGGAATAAAGCGCCCTAGAATTAATGTCATTACGCCGTATTTCTGATAATAGGCTGAAATTTTAGCAACTCTCTCAGGCGGCGCCATGCCTGCAAAAAATTTAATTTTAAATAACTTAGGGCCAACCTTTCGACCGAGCCCGTAACAAATTAAATCAGAAAAATAAGCCCCTAAATAAACGCCTAGAAACAAATGTATTAAATACTCAGGATGGCTACTTGCTAAAACAGCAGAAATAAATAGCATTGCATCTTCTGAAACCGGTATATTCAAGCCCGCTAAAAGTAAAGTGCCAAAAATAATAAAATGCGCATATTGAATATTGGCCTGAATAATTTGAATCAGTTCTTCCATTAGCTTTTCTCTATTGATACTTAAGTCTGCAGGGGATTTACAGCGTTACAAAATGCAGTAAGGGTGTGAGTAAAAAGTATGCGAATATCGTACTCTGTGGGAGTGACTTTAGCCACAATGTCGCGACTAAAGTCGCTCCCACAAAACATTTGTAATCCCATGCTATTAGATGTGTTTCCTAAGCAGGCATTGAATAAATAACACTAACTAGCAACAGTTCGATAGGCTGAATTGAAATATAATAATGGCTCACCTTCATTACATTGAGTACTTTGAATTTCGCCGATAATCACCCAATGTGTACCTGCTTTAACTTGCTGAACTACCGTACATTCAAGGCTGGCTAAACAGTTTTCAAAAACTGGCTGGCCTAACTCCCCTTCATACCAAGCCGTATTGGCAAAGCGCTCTTCCATGCTACTGCCACCAGCAAATTGATTGGATACTTGCTCTTGACTTGCAGTTAAAATATTCACGGCAAATTTTTTACTTTCTAAAATAGCAGTTCCGGTTTCTGCTGTTTCATTGATACACACTAAAATTTGTGGTGGATCCATTGATACACTGGCAAAGGAAGTTGCTGTCATGCCCTGCTCCCCTTTAGAAGAATTTGCAGTCACAACCGAAATACCACTTGCCCAAAGTTTAAGTGCATCTTTAAACTCTTGATTATTAATCGCCATAGTTCACCTCTTTTTAAATACCTGTTATTTATAGTTAAGTGTAAAATTAACACTTACCCTCGAATAAACCTATGTTACTGTTTTATTCTCATTGCTTAATTTAATCACAAGACAGAGTTAAGGTATAATCATTTCACAAATTGATCGGCGACTACGGCCTTATCAACAAACGACCCGTCCCACTTACAAATAAATATACTTGGAGATGTTTATGTCCATAAAGAAAATGGCTGATTTAGATTTAAATGGTAAACGCATTTTAATTCGTCAAGATCTTAACGTACCTGTTAAAAACGAAAAAGTGACTAGTGATATTCGTATTCGCGCCAGTATCCCTGCCATTGAACTAGCCTTAAAGGCCAATGCAGCGGTTATGCTAATGTCTCACTTAGGTCGCCCGACAGAAGGCGAGTTTGATACCAATGCTTCATTGCAGCCTGTTGCAACATGCTTATCTGAGCTTTTAAATAAGCCCGTGCGTTTAGAAAAGAACTGGATCGATGGCGTAGATATTCAGCCAGGCGAAGTGGTTTTATGCGAAAACGTCCGCTTTAATGTTGGCGAAGCTAAAGATAGCGCTGAGTTAGGCAAGAAAATGGCCGCTTTATGTGATATTTTTGTGATGGACGCTTTTGGAACTGCGCATAGAGCCCAAGCTTCTACACATAGCGTCATCGAACATGCCAAAGTTGCTTGCGCCGGACCTTTATTATCAGCTGAACTGGATGCGTTAGGTAAATCATTAAACAACCCCGAAAAGCCAGTCATAGCAATCGTTGGCGGCTCTAAAGTTTCCACTAAATTAACCGTTTTAAAAACGCTTTCAGGAAAAGTAGATCAACTTATTGTCGGCGGTGGAATTGCGAATACCTTTATCGCAGCAGCCGGCTATTCAGTAGGAAAGTCACTTTATGAAGCCGACTTGGTTGACGATACAAAAGCATTAATTGCTGCTGCAAAAGCCAACAATTCAGAAATCCCTATTCCTGTAGATGTTGTCTGCGCCAAAGAATTTTCTGATACTGCAGTAGCTACCATCAAGAAAGTGAGTGATATTGCCGATGACGATATGATTTTGGATATTGGTCCTGAAACAGCAAAACAATATGCTGAAAAATTAGCGACTGCAAAAACGATCGTTTGGAATGGCCCCGTTGGTGTTTTTGAAATTGAACAATTTTCTAATGGCACAAAAGTATTAGCGCAAGCCATTGCTGATAGCAGTGCCTTCTCTATTGCTGGCGGTGGGGATACCTTAGCAGCTATTGATAAATATGCGATTAACGACAAAATTTCTTATACGTCGACGGGTGGTGGTGCTTTCTTAGAATTCTTAGAAGGTAAAGAACTACCGGCAATTACAGCACTCGAAGCTAAAAGTTAGAAATCATATAAACGGCGTGAAACTAGATAGATTACCTTTTGAGCTTTCTCTCAATGCGTACTGCTCACCTCTAATTTCACGCCCGTCTATATTTTTGTAGTGCATAATGATCATTGTAAAAAATATTGTCCGAAATATTTATAGGTCTTAGCACAAATTACACTCCCTAAGAACTAAAAAATATCTTATAATGTTCAGTTGAATTTTATTAAATCCATGTAAAGGTCTAAAAATGGCAAGAGTTACCGTCGAAGATTGTTTAGATAATGTTGAAAACCGTTTTGAGTTAGTTTTGCTAGCTTCAAAAAGAGCGCGTCAGCTAGAAAAAGGGGCTGAAGAATTTGTTCCGCGCGGCAAAGATAAAGTAACGGTTATCGCACTACGTGAAATTGCTGAAGGGCATGTCACCAATGAAAATATCGATATGCTACATCAAGTTGGAGAACCTTCCGACGATTACTTTTCATCTATCTAATCTATGAACGCTCAGGCCACTGCCTCTAGTCCAGATAGTCCTGAGCACATTCTGCTTGCTCAACTGAGCACTATACTCAGTGAGTATTTAGAACCGCCCCAACTTGAACAAGTTCATCAAGCCTACCAATTTGGCGAGCAACATCACTTAGGCCAATTCCGAAAAAGTGGCGAAGCTTATATCTGCCACCCTCTTGCCGTCGCAATTTCTCTCGCACAAATGCGTATGGATGTGCACGGCATTATGGCCGCTATTTTGCATGACGTCATTGAAGACACCGACGTCAGCAAACAAGATATCATAGAGCTATTTGGTGAAGATGTTGCCGAATTAGTCGATGGCGTCACCAAACTTACGCAATTAAATAGCATCACTAAAGCAGAAGCACAGGCAGAAAACGTGCGTAAAATGTGCTTAGCGATGGCCAAAGATTTACGCGTTATCATGGTCAAACTCGCTGACCGTTTACATAACATGAAGACGCTAGGGGTTATGCGCCCTGATAAAAAATACCGTATTGCCAAAGAGACTTTAGATATCTACACGCCTATTGCTAATCGCTTAGGCATGAATAAAATTCGCCATCAGTTAGAATCGCTATGCTTTGAAGCGATGTACCCTATGCGTCATCGCATTCTAAAACAAGCGATCAAAAAAGCACGCGGTCATCGCAAAGAAATCATTGAAACGATTAACAATTCAATAAGAAATCGCCTAGATCAAGCCGAGGTTATTTGCGAGGTGCACGGCCGAGAAAAACATCTCTATAGCATTTATAAAAAAATGCAGTTAAAAAAACTTTCTTTCTCAGATATTTTTGATGTCTACGCTTTTAGGATTCACTGCGAAGATGTAGATACCTGCTACCGTGTTTTAGGTATAGTACATAACCTGTTCAACCCTATTCCGGGAAAATTTAAAGATTATATTGCCTTACCCAAAGCAAATGGTTATCAATCCTTACATACTATTTTAATAGGCCCTTATGGCGTGCCTATTGAAATACAAATCCGCACCCATCAAATGCACCGCATGTCAGAATCTGGTATCGCTGCACATTGGCTGTATAAATCTGAAAATAGTGAAAACTCTAATGCTAAAACGCGCGCGGCAGAATGGGTACATGACTTACTAGAAATTCAAAAAACGGCGGGTAACTCGCTCGACTTTATTGATAGCTTAAAAATAGACTTATTTCCACAAGAAATCTTCGTTTTTACCCCGCAAGGTAATATCATCAAATTACCGCGTAACGCCAGCATTGTTGACTTTGCTTATGCCGTACATACCGACATCGGCAACTCCTGCGTTTCCGCACGCATTGATAGACGCTTAGTGCCGCTACAATCCAAATTGGATAATGGCGTAACAGTAGAAGTGATTACAGCATCGTGGGCGCGCCCAAATCCTCTATGGCTTAATTACGTTATAACCACTAAGGCACGCACCGGCATTCGCTCATACCTCAAACACTTCAAACAACAAGAAGCGATCAATTTAGGCCGCCGGTTATTAGAAAAAGAACTATCCGATATTGGCAAGCACGCAGACGACATCACCGAAGAGATGCAAGCCCAACTATTGACTGCACTGAAATACACGACTATGGATAATTTACTAAGCGACATCGGCTTAGGTAATAAAATGCCATTTTTGGTCGCCAAACAGCTTAATCAAGAAGATATCCACGCCCAAATAAAGCTAAACGATAACGAAACACGCAAGGAAAGCCCACTTATTATTAAGGGCACTGAAGGCATGATCGTTACTTTAGCAAAGTGTTGCCGTCCTATTCCTGGTGATCCAATCATTGGTTATTTTAACCCCGGAAAAGGCATTGTTGTGCATAACCATGAGTGCCGCAATACCCCTGATGGCCGTAAAAAAACCACTGATTGGCTAGAGGTTGAATGGTGCCCAGATGCTTCGGGCGACTACCCAGCCGAAATACGTATTGAACTGGAAAACAGACGCGGTACATTAGCAACTATCGCTTCAACCATTTCACAAATGGATTCGAATATAGAAAACGTCTATATTGCTGACCAAGACGCCCGCGTCTCTGTGGATATTGTTACTTTAACGGTAAAAGATAGAATACATTTAGCGACTATCATGCGCCAATTAAAGAAATTACCTATCGTCTTAAAAATCACTCGAACAAAAGCCTAAGGAGTTATTATGGAAAAAAAAATCATTCAAACAGATGCTGCACCACAAGCAATAGGCACTTACTCACAAGCTATTAAAGTTGATAGTACTGTCTACTTATCTGGTCAAATTCCACTCGACCCAGCAACTATGGAAATAGTTGAGGGTGATATTAGCGTACATATCCGACGCGTATTTGATAACTTACAAGCCGTCGCACAAGCTGCAGGCGGTGAATTACAAGACATCGTTAAACTTAATGTATTTTTAACTGATTTAGGACACTTCCCTATTGTTAATGAAATCATGGGGCAATATTTCACACAACCTTACCCTGCACGCGCAGCCGTTGGCGTTGCTGCTTTACCTAAAGGTGTTGGCGTAGAAATGGATGCCATCATCGTTTTAAGAGCACCTGAATACCATTAAATGGTTACTTGATTCCCCATGAGTCTCCACCAAGTTAGGATAAAGAAACGGCAACACTCTATAACACGTCATTCCCGAAGTCTTTTGTCGGGAATCTATGTAGTAAAAATTTAGATTCCTGCTAAGAGAATGCAGGAATGACGAGGTTTTTAGTTGGCTGTTTTTAAAATGGCGGAAGCTCATGGGTAATCAGGAATATTTATGCAGTGAACTAACATAGTCCGCTGCTAACCCTAATGCTGTTGACTTAAGAATAAGCGCCCTCTCCAACAAGAGAGCACTTAAATCAACAAGCATTGACTGCTAATCCCCTCTGCATACTTTACCCCTAAAAATATGGACTCACAGGGCATTCTAAATCAGTCAGTCGCATCATTAAAAGGCATCGGCGGACAGTCCGTAATCCGTTTAGAAAAATTAGAAATACGCCGTATCCGTGATTTAATTTTTCACCTCCCCTTACGCTACGAAGATCGCACACATATTCAAGCGATTAATGCACTTAGCCCTGGGTCCTGCGCATTAATCTGTGCCCGTGTTGTTTCTAGCACTATTCTCGACCGCGGTCGACGCTCTTTAATCTGTCAAATTACAGATGATAGCGGTTACCTGAGCCTGCGATTTTTTCATTTTAGCGCCAACCAACACAACAACCTAAGCCCAGGAACACTGCTTAGCTGTTTCGGTGAAATTAAAGATGGCTACTCAGGCTATGAAATGATTCATCCCGAATACAAAATCATCAGAAGTCCAGAAGACTGCATTACCAATGACACCTTAAGCGCCATTTACCCGCTGACCGAAGGATTGCGCCAATCTAACATTAGAAAGGCAGTACAACAAGCATTAACTTTATACAATAATAACACCGAAGCATTACCTGACTTACTGCCCAGCGCTTTATTAAATCGTTATAACTATCCCCGCCTTGATCAAGCATTAAATAAATTGCACACGCCCGCTGCAGGCGTTTCTGTTTATGCACTACAAAACAATCAGAACTCGGCTTTAACGCGGCTTGCATTTGAAGAGTTTATCGCTCATCAACTTAGCCAATTACATAAGAAAAAAAGCGAACAGCACTGGCAAGCACCCCTATTAAAAAGTACACGACAACAGAGCAAGCAATTTCTTGATGGCTTACCATTTCAGCTAACTAAAGCACAACAACGCGTTATTCAAGAAATAAAAGTCGACTGCAGCAAAAACAGCCCTATGCTGCGCCTAGTTCAAGGCGATGTTGGCTCTGGAAAAACCGTAGTTTCTGCTTATGCCGCTTTACTGGCACTCAGTAGCAATTACCAAGTCGCTATTATGGCGCCAACCGAATTATTGGCCGAACAACATTTACGCAATTTTAGCCAATGGTTTAAAGATTTTGACACTCAAATTATCTATTTAACCGGTCAACTCAAAGGTAAAAAACGCGAGTATGCTTTAGCGACTATTAGCGATGGCAGTGCCGGCTTGATTATTGGTACCCATGCTTTATTTCAAGATGCGGTAAATTTCGCCCGTTTAGGACTGATTATTATCGATGAACAACACCGTTTCGGCGTCAATCAACGTATGGCTTTAAGAGATAAAGGGCACAATAATAACAGCAAGCCACATCAATTAATTATGACGGCAACGCCGATTCCTAGAACCTTAGCCATGCTTAATTATGCGGATTTGGATATTTCAATTATTGATGAATTACCGCCAGGCAGGATTCCGGTAGTGACACGCGCCATCCCCTCTGAGCGTCGGCCAGAGATTATTGCTAAAATCACTAATTGGGTTAAACAAGGGCGGCAAGCCTACTGGGTTTGCACTTTAATCGAAGAATCTGAAGTATTGCAATGTGAAGCCGCCGAAAATACCGCAACCATGCTTGCTGAAATGCTACCGCATGTACGCATAGCTTTAGTGCATGGGCGTATGAAAGCTGCTGAAAAAGACCAAGTGATGCAAGCTTTTAAAGCGCATGAACTGGATTTATTAGTTGCCACCACCGTGATTGAAGTCGGTGTAGATGTACCTAATGCGGGACTCATGATTATTGAAAATCCAGAACGCCTCGGTTTATCTCAACTGCATCAATTACGCGGTCGCGTCGGACGTAGCACTGAAGATAGCTTTTGCATTCTCATGTATCAATCCCCGCTATCCAAAACCGCAGGCGAGCGGCTTAATATATTAAGAGAAACCAGCGATGGTTTTATTATTGCCGAAAAAGATTTAGAATTACGCGGCCCAGGCGAAATGATGGGTACCAAACAAACCGGTCAACTGCAATTTAAAATAGCCAATTTAGAGCGTGATGCGGCTTTATTAGAACACGTCAATGCAGCGGTCGAAATCATTCAAGAAACTTGCCCAGAAAACATTCAGCCTCTGATTGAGCGCTGGCTCGGTACAACCACCAAATATGCAGAGGTTTAACTCGATTGCGCAATACAAGTAGTTTATACAGCAAAGAACCCACCTGGTTTTGTAATCGATTAAGAAGTCGTTTAAATATTCCTAATAATGCTGCTTCATGGATTTTTGAAGCCGGCTCGATTACTCAGCGCCTGAGAAACTACTACGGCCCACGTGTACACGTACAGGTATTAAACAATATTTGGCAACGCTCATTTATATCAGAAAGTCGACTACTAAAATTACCTCAAGCAAGGTACTCACTGACTCGCGAAGTATTATTATCTGTTGATGACACACCTTTAGTGCTCGCGCGCACTATATTGCCTGAGCGCACGATTCAAAGTGCACAGCACAATTTGTCACATTTAGGCTCTCGCCCCTTAGGTGAAGTTATTTTCTCTTACCCAAAGCTAGAACGCTTAGCATTAGAAATCAGCCATGTTTCTAAACGTGCATGGAGCCCTGAGATACAACAGTTAATCCAAATACAGCAACCCTTATGGGGGCGCCGAACGATTTATGCTATTCACCATCACCCAATGCTCGTAAGTGAATTCTTTTTACCCGAAGTTTTAAACCATTAAGGAAGAACAGCATGCGCTATTTACACACTATGGTCAGAGTAAAAGACCTGGCCGCCTCACTGCATTTTTACTGCGACCTTTTAGGCTTACAAGAATCACATCGCATAGAAGATGAAGCTGGCCGCTATACTTTAGTTTACTTAAATGCACCAGCTGATACTGAACAAGTAAAAAACAATCACTCGCCTTTATTGGAATTAACCCACAACTGGGATACCGAAGATTACACAGGCGGCCGTAACTTCGGTCATTTAGCTTTTGAAATCGATAATATTTATAGCTTTTGCCAAAATTTACTAGATAAAGGCATTATCATTAATCGCCCGCCTCGCGATGGTTATATGGCATTTATTCGCTCGCCCGATGAAATCTCGATTGAGCTACTACAAAAAGGCAACCATCTCCCACCAGCTGAACCTTGGACTTCCATGCAAAGCACTGGGGTCTGGTAGTTCATCTAATTTTCTAAAAACACCACAGAGAATACGGCCCATTCTTACAGGCAAAAAAAAACGCCGAATGCATCAACTGCATTCGGCGTTATAAAGTATAAATATGATAACGAGGAGGAATCATAATTTATTGGTACAACAAGGAGAATAAACTACATAAAAACTTTAACTTAAATTAACTTTGCAAACGATTTGTTAAATGCACATTACTAAAAATAGCTGAAACTGCAAAAACAACAGCAGAAACAATAAAAGCACCTGAGATAAAACCAAAAATTCCAGTAACAAATAATAAGCCAACTAAGATATCTTTTTGTAAATCAGTCATTGTGTTTCCCTTAACGGTAAAAAGTAATTAATTTAAGTAACTGATGCGTACTATACAGCAACACAAAAATCCCACAATACACTTAAATATCATTAGTTTGTTTCCATAAATGAAACAATATTTCTTCCGATTTTATTAAGTAGTTCACGTTTTTTGCAATCATAAACTGCCCGTCAACCATCAAATAAGGTTCAAGCACCGTACATGCTCAATATTATCTGGATCTTCTTTTTTATCAGCGCCTTTATCACCGCGCTATTCAAGCTACTCTACCTAGGTGAACACGCCATTTTCACTGAGTTAATGGCTGCATTATTTGCCATGTCAAAAACAGCCTTCGAGATTTCCTTAGGTTTAACGGGTGTGCTTGCTTTATGGCTAGGCATTATGCGCATTGGCGAACGTAGCGGTTTTATCGACTTACTGACACGCGGACTTACGCCATTATTTAGCAAATTAATGCCCGAAGTACCCGCGCATCACCCAGCACTCGGCGCCATGGTAATGAATATATCGGCTAACGCACTAGGGCTAGATAATGCTGCTACGCCTTTGGGTATTAAAGCGATGCAAGAATTACAAAGCTTAAACCCAAATAAAGAGACAGCTAGTAATGCGCAAATTTTATTTCTAGTCATTAATACTTCAGCCGTCACCTTATTTCCTATTACCATTTTCACCTACCGCGCCCAATTAGGTGCAGCGCATCCAACTGATGTATTTATTCCTATTTTATTAGCCACTTATATGTCTACGCTTTGCGGCTTATTAGCCGTGGCTTGGGTGCAAAAACTTAACCTATGGGATAAAACTATCCTCGCCTATTTAGGTGGCTTCAGCTTATTGGTAGCGGGGATTATTTATTATTTCGCACAACTCAGCCAGGCGGACATGCTTTTGCAATCTGCATTAATCAGCAATCTGATTTTATTTACTCTGATTATTATTTTCATTACTACGGCAGCTTACAAAAAAATAGATGCCTATCAAGCCTTTATTGAGGGCGCGCAAGAAGGCTTTCAAACAGCCATTATTATCATTCCCTATTTAGTTGCCATGCTGGTTGCCATTGGAGTATTTCGTGCCAGCGGCGCATTAGAGTTGTTAATGAATGGATTACATTTTACTGTGCTGCAAGCAAATTTAGATCCGCGCTTTATTGATGCTATGCCAACAGCATTAATGAAACCGTTTAGCGGTAGCGGCGCACGCGCAATGATGGTCGATACCATGCAAACCTTTGGCGCTGATTCCTTTGCTGGCCGTTTATCGTCTATTGTACAAGGCAGCACCGAAACCACTTTTTATGTTTTGACGGTTTACTTTGGCTCAGTAGGCATTAAAAATATTCGTCATGCGCTAGCTTGTGGGATAATAGCCGATTTTGCGGGCATTATTGCCGCAATCTTTATCGCATATTGGTTTTTCGCATAATGTTAGTTCACCTTAGAACCCTCGGTTGTCGCCTTAATGAAGCAGAATTGGAAAGTTGGGCGCAAGCTTTTCAAAAAGCAGGCCACCAAATTACCCGCGAACAAAATGAAGCTCAGCTGATTATTGTTAATTCTTGCGCCGTAACACAAGACGCAGTACGCAAATCACGTCAACTTATTCGCCGCATCCATAGAGATAACCCGAGCGCAAAAATCGTTGCCAGCGGTTGTTATGTCACACTTAATTCTGATGAAGCCGCGGAATTATTAGGCGTTGATTTAATCGTTAGCAATCAAGACAAAGACCGTTTGGTCGAACTTGCTATTCAAGAATTAGAAATTCCCAGCATGCCGGCGATGTCCACCGAACCCGGTGAAATTTCTTTATTTAGCCGTGGCCGACAACGTGCCTTTGTCAAAGTACAAGATGGCTGTCGTTACCGTTGCACGTTTTGTATTGTTACTGTCGCGCGTGGCGAAGAAAAAAGTACACCGATAGAACAAATCGTTCAAGACGTGAATCGACTGGTTGAACAAGGCATTAATGAAGTTATATTAACGGGCGTACATTTAGGCGGTTATGGCTCAGATATAGAGCAAAACTTAGCGAATTTAATCACTGCAATTTTGGAACAAACGACCGTTCCACGTTTACGCTTAGGCTCTTTAGAGCCTTGGGATCTACCGGATAACTTCTTTGCTTTATTTGCCAATCCACGCCTTATGCCACATTTACATTTGCCTTTGCAAAGTGGCTCAGATAGCGTTTTGAAACGTATGGCACGCCGCTGCAAAACTGAAGAATTTACTCAGATTATTGCCGATGCGCGCGCCCAAGTGCCGCATATTAATATCACTACCGATATTATTGTTGGCTTTCCAGGCGAAACAGAACAAGAATGGCAAGGTAGCTTTGATTATATTAAAAGCATTGGTTTTGGACATATTCATATTTTCACTTACTCGATGCGTGCTGATACTAAAGCAGCGACATTACCCGAGCAAGTGCCCAATGCGATTAAAAAACAACGTAGCCAGCAACTGCATAAACTCGCGGAAGAAATGAAACAGGACTTTTTCAGCCAAAATCAAGACCAATCATTTGAAGTCTTATGGGAAGGCCAAAAAGAAGAGATCAACGCGCAAAGTCATAAAGTGTTTGGTTACACACCCAATTATTTACGCGTTGCCGCAATTATAGATAATAGCCAGTCATTAGAAAATCAAATGCTCGAAGCTAAAATCACTGCAATTACTCCAGAGTATCTTTTGGCTCAGCTTGTTTAAGGCCATCACAACGATAAACAAAACCCATCATGGTTTGCTTAGTTTTGGTGCTCGTTAACTTGGCATTTTCATTAAATTGCTGATGTATATAGACAAGATTACCGCCCATCTCATAAGCTTTATTCTTCATTTGATTAGCCGCACCTTTATGAATATCAGCATCTGACATAAAATCACCTGAAACCATGCCGCCATCAGAAGATGAAGTCTGCCCTATAAACTGGCAGGCTTCTTTTTTAGGTTGTACATAAATAAGCTGCACAATACTGGCACCCTCATTTAAATCAATTGCACAACTATTGATCATCAAGATAAACAACGGTGCAGTGTGCTTTAAAAACCTCAATAGTTGACTACTCATCTTGTTGTTCTAGCACTGATTTCTTAAGCGTATCTTCTTGCTTTAAGACCTCACCAGGTACATTAACTAGCTCTTTCTTAGAAAATTCATCTTTTCTCAAAAAAGTCAAAATAAGGTGAGTAAGGGTGATTTTTTGCTTGGTAGTAAAAATATATTGAGCATGTTCTCTACCACTCAATATTTCAAGTGTTTTGGGGTTATTAGGGGCTTCATCAAAATTAGCTTTAATAGCATTAATAGAAGGCTCATCCTCACTAGCAATAAATAATAAATAACCCTTTAACTTCTCTGGCTCAGCAATAAAGGCAGGTGACAATAAAATCATCCGGTTTATCTCTTTGTCTTCTGATTCAACACTCGCTTCAGCTGCCGCACTCGCTCCCATGCTGGCCCCCAAAATGCCAACCTGCGTTATACCCTGCTCTTTTAAATACTGTGCTCCCGCTAAAATATCCTCATATAAAGCGCCCTGCTTATCACCTAAAGTAGATTTACCATAGCCTCTGAAATTAATAGCCAAAACAGTGAAATCTTTATCAATCAAGCGCTCCCGAATATCCCCCCAACTATCTTTATCAAATGCAGCACCATGGGCTAAAATAATACCGACCGGCCCTCGTAAGGTAAAGTCTGCTTGAATACTGGCATTATCAACAGTAGGGAAAATTACCTCTTTAGCTAAAATATTTACACTAGAAAATATAGCTGCAACAAACAAAAATATACGCATCATAAAAATATCCTTTAAAAACAGTTTGCCCAAATCTTAGTTGAGCGATTATTACTCATCAAAACCTTAAAGCTTACAGACTAATTAAGGCGATCAATTTAAGTTTTAAACAATCAAAAATTAGTTAATTTCCATCATACTCTAATAGAGTATTACTCTTCATCCAAGATAACAATCGAATTATCCTTCACTTTAAGAACTTTCAGTAACTACGCCACATTAATACACATATTCAAAACAATTTATCTATTTCCTGCTAAACTTAAAACTCTTCTTATTTCACCACTATTTCATTGATCATGCCCGACTTTTCTCATCATGCCTTAGCTATTAATCAAGCAGCTGATGCAATACTGAAACATAAAGTTAATAGCTTGCAAGTCATTCCTGCTGTAGCGATTAAACTGTTACGGTTAACCCATGATGAAAGTACCAATGTAGGTGATTTATCTCTGCTAATAGAAACCGAGCCGACGCTAACGGCAAAAGTGCTACGAAATGTTAATTCTGCTGCCTTCGCCTTATCTCATAAAATCACGTCAATTAAGCGTGCGGTGAGTATTTTAGGTTTTTCTGCGGTACGGCAATTAGCGTTAAATCAATTATTTTACAACAAGCTCATAGACCACAAATCTAAACAACAATTTGACCAGCTATTTTTCTGGCAGCATTGCTTATTTGTAGCCTCTCTTAGTCGCGCCATAGCAACATCCTTAAAACATCCCGACCCTGACCTTATTTATACGGCAGGCTTGATGCATGATATAGGTAAAATTGTGTTAGAAACTCACGGTAAAGTGAGCTATAGCGACTTTATTCTTGCCTGTAAAAATGACGAGCAGCCCACGCTATTAGGTGAACACGATTTTTTCGGCTTAAACCATGCTGAAATGGGCTACGCATTCTGCCAACAATGGGACATTCCCGAGCAAATTAGTGCTATCGTTTACTGTCATCATGAATTACCTGATGACAGTAGCCCTTTTGCCATTTATAAGCGAGATATTGCGATTGTTAACTTCGCTAACTATATTGCGTGGTTACAAGGTATAGGCTCTATTGCGCTTAACAACCCACCTGAGCTTCACTCAGAAACTTCCAAGTACCTTGCTATTGAAAAACTAGATTTGGAAACCTTGCTCAGCCATGTTGATCAAGAAATGCAACATACCCGTGAATTTTATGGCATACACTTCCCTAATATAAATCGTTTACGCGCTGCATTAGTGCAAACAACACTGCTGCTAAGCACCCATAACAAACGCAATAGTAACGCGGTGAAGACACGCACGGACAATATTTCCATTACCAGCCTGACTACACCCCACAAAAGCCTGATCTCCAGCGAAATAGTTCCGTGGACATTAGCCGTCATTCAAGAAGACTTTGCTTTTGAGCGCTTACTTATGCTTGATATAAACCCCAAACAACGCAGTTTGGCCGCCACTTATACATGGCCAGAAACACTTGATAAAAATAGTTTGCAAGGCTTCAATATCAAGATTGATGAGTTACCCAGCACTATTTTAAACAGCTTACGTGAACGTAACGCTATCATTATTAATACCAATAACGACAAAAACAGCTCGATTCTCAAACAGTTTGGTGTTGAAGAATTTATCATTATTCCGATACTAAGTCATAATCGACTCGTAGCACTGCTGTATGCAGATAAGCACGAAACAAATACGCCAATGACAGAACATTGCGTAGATCAAATCCTCCCTATCATTAATGAACTGGGGGTCGCCTTGGCCAATGCCAAACGCTTTGAACTAGAAAAGAAAAGAGCGGAACTCGACTCATTAACAGGGTTACTCAATAAACGCATGGTCACTGATTTTCTAACTCAAACTTTTGAATTAAAGCCCAAGCAACTCAGTAAAGTTGCTGTTGGCTTTATTGATATTGATTTCTTCAAAAAATTTAATGATACCTGTGGCCATCAAGCCGGTGATGACGTACTCAAAATCGTTGCACAAATTATGCGCACTCTGACACGCCCTAGTGATTTTATTGGCCGTTATGGCGGCGAGGAATTTGTTTTTGTACTGCGCAATACCGATAAACAAGGCGCTTATAGTTACGCAGAACGTATCCGCCAAGAAATTGAGCGTAAGGGCATCATTCTCAGCCAACGTTTTCATGAGCACGCGCTTACCGTGAGTATAGGTGTTAGTTTATATAGGCCTAGTTTCGCCACTTTCCAAGAAATGGTCGAAGTTGCTGATAGTGCAATGTATGACGCAAAGCATGATGGGCGAAACTGCATTAAAATCAAATAGAAACACTCTGAATTTCAAGCACTCTCCTAGAAAACCCCTGTCTTTTTAAGCATAGGTATCTACGTAGCTTTTTCTGATTACATATAACTTTCAGCTTAAATCTAAAATCTCTTGTATACCCGTAATCATTGAAGATGCTTGATAAATGAGAAAAATCAAGTCAAGCTATACAAGGTATGAAAATCACACTC
>CBDUDP010000010.1:0-102346 GCA_965365945.1 uncultured Gammaproteobacteria bacterium | reverse complement strand
GATGAACCGCCCTGTGCGGAACCGCACGCAGGGTGGTGTGGGGAGGGCTGGAGTGAAACTAGCCCTTACCCGATTTAGAATATTTTACTCCCATCAACTACTTTGGGTTGATTTGATATTTCAGGATTTGTCCTTAACATATCTTTTGCTAATAAAAACTTACTACAACTAGAATAAATGAATCTAGTTGACTGAATAACTTGCAACGAATTATTGAAATCCATATTTACATCCAACACCTTATTCGTAGTTTTATTATCAAGCTGATTAACCATTTTCTCAGCTTCACTTATATCTATTGGTAAAGCTACTCCAAGCGTTCTGGCAGCTTGGTGATTTTTTACTTTCTGCCTAATTTCTTGAACTAATTCCGAGCACAAAAAACTTAAACAGTATTTCGATGAAATAGGGAAGTATATTTGAATTCCTTTTAACCCAATTCCCAAGTTTCCACGCCCCTCTCTTGGAAGATAATTATGTTTTACTACTGGGTGATCAGATATGTAAAAGCTTTGATTCTCTGGAGCCTCCAGTAAAGATAACTCTTTATCCAAAAAATTCTTTACTAAGGATCCTGGTAAGCTATTTAAAAGATTAATAGATGAACTTTTTATTTCTTCTTTCGACATATTTATAAAGTTGTCAACACCTTCACTGGAAGAACCTTCCCACTCCTTAACCCTTTCATTGATTATTTTATTAGACTCCTCCAAAAAGTCCCTAGTATCATTTGTTCTTAGCATTTGCACGGTAGAAAATAAACAAAGCCATTTATGTTCCCACTCTTCTAGCTCTTTTATTGAACCTTGAGATACAATTTTATCAACAATTGGAGCTACAATCGTTTCTAGCTCTGATAATTTAAATTCAGTTTCATTGCCATACTCAGTAACTTGATCATCATAGAAATTATTTTCATGCCCAATATCTTTGGAATTTGAAGGAAAGGATCGATTTGATTTCTTATCAAAAACAAAAATTTTATTTTTCTTTCCGCATGAAAAATTTCTCAAAATAAATTGAGGAACATAATGTTGCTTTTTAGGAGTATTGCTCAAGTAATATTTCCTATATTCTAACGACAAGCTCACATGACGCTGACAGATATACGATAAACTCTACTAACACACTGAGCTTTGATATAAAAATGACCTTAAAAAAACAAACTGCGCTGCCAGCGGTCAGGTGGAGCGCCTTGTTATAGTGCTTAAATTACAGTTTAACAATCCAGTCACAAATTTCAGCTAATTGTTTTGATTTAGTAAGATTTGCACAATTAGATAGCTCTTTTGATTTACATTGGTTAAAAATTTCTTCTGCCATTGCCGCCTCAATTGCCGCACCAATAAATATTGTATAAACGTCCTTTTCTAATTTATTAAAAGCACTTCTTATTCGAGTAAGGGCTGTATTAGCCGTTTTCCAATGTTCATCCGCACCAGCAGGATCAATACCACCTTTTAATTCTCCTAAAGCCAAGTAATTTTCGTAATTTGATATGAAAACCTTAAATTCAGCTACATTTTTGTTATTAACTTCTGATGAATTAAACAGCACAATATCTATATTCTTTTTTACAATTGGAACAGTTAAGTCATAATAAAGTAGTCTAGTTTTCTCCCCTCTTTTCCACCTAAGTGCTTTAACTAAATTACTTTTATCCTCTTGGAAATTTTCTCCTCTAACCCATTTTTTTGTTTGCTTATTGAAATATTCAAATTCATAATTTCGTACTATTAATGCAGAAATTATATTCTGTGTGAGTTTTTCCCCAGCAAGTCCGCCAACAATATTGCGCATTCTTCCACCAAGGGCATCACCTTGAGTAAGGAGGTATCTATTAATTAACTCATCAACATAGCCATCACCAGCAGTGATAAGATATTCGTCAACAAAATCAGTAAGAATTTCTTTTGTGTCTTCGGGCTGAAGATAACCTCTTGCTTTCGTCGATACTCCTGCTGCCTCACACATGCTAATGGTTATATCATCATTGCCAATCAAATCTATCGGGTTTTCATATTCATCTGCTATTGTCCTGAACGCAGATGCTAAATTTAAGTAATAAATTGCTTCCTTACTTTTCCGTAAGGCAATACTTAAAAAGCCTATTTTGGTTTCTTTGTAAGTTGTTTCTAAATCTTTTGAACTATTTATATACTTATTCAAACTGCTCTCCATTAAAAAACTGTTCTAAAACTGCTTTTGCAACAGCATTAGCAAGTTTAGGAGGAACAGCATTCCCAACTTGACCAAACTGAGTCATCGTTGTTTTTCGTTTACTGCTATAAGAATCCAGCCTTACTCCTGTAAACTCCCATTCTAATGGAAAAGTTTGAAGACACGCTAGCTCTCTAACAGTTAGCATTCTCTGTTCAAATGGATGTATAAAATCTCGGTAACCGCTTCTAGTTACAGTTGGTGATGGCTTATCAGGGTTAAGTCTTCTGTAAGTCGAACCAAAAGTCTTTCTTTGGTTCGAAAGCTTATCTCCAATTGGTACAGATTCAATTTTTTCCAAAGTGCTTGGAGAATGAGCGGTCATTTGATGGTTTTTAATACCCATGTTTTTCAATTCGTCCCTTAATTGTTTGTGAAACTCTTTTTGCAGTATCTGATGGTTCATCAGCGGGAGGTAAATCTCCAATTGCATCCCATGTAGTTGCATAAGGCAATACAGAAGGAGAGAAAAGATCAGGTTGAGAGTCCTCTATAGATCCATGAGTAGGCTCAGGAAATTCAAATGTTTTACCTACCCTATTACCAATAATAAATAGCCTTTCTCTATGCTGGGGAACGCCATAACTTGAGGAATTTAGGACTTTATAAGAAACATCATAATGGTATTCTTTGCCTTTATACTTTACTGGTTCTTTGAATTCATTTAGTACGGCATCTATTGCTTTACCTTTTTCCCAATTTAACATTCCTTTAACATTTTCCATTACAAATGCTTTTGGTAGTGCCTCATGCACCACTCGAGAAAATTCAAGAATTAATTTCCCTCTATCATCATTCATTCCCATTCTTTTTCCAGCCAAACTAAATGACTGGCAAGGAGGTCCCCCAATAACTAAAGCTGCTTCAAGTGCCTTTAGTTTTGCAGCGTTTAGAATATCTTTTGTAGTAGTTTTACTAACATCTCCTTCAATTACTTTAAGTTCAGGACAATTAAGCCTTAGGGTGTTACAGCATGATGAATCTTGCTCGACTGCTACTGCTATCTCAAAACCAGCCTGTTTAAACCCGATATCCATACCGCCAGCACCAGAAAATAAGCTTATTACCTTTCTTTCTTTCGACATTAATTGTTCAATTATTTACGTATTTAAAATATTATCATTTTAACATCTATGTATTCTTTATTTATACCAGAATACATTAAATTTAACTTGTGAGTAGAATCTAGCACTATAACTATATTATTAACAGGCACATTCGCCCTGATATTCCACAGTATTCACCGATAAATCGGGCACATTTGACAGGATATTAATATCCTGACCTTTTGCCCTGTTTCCCCACGGTATTGACCGGAAAATCAGGCACTTTTGCCTGCTATCCAATTTATCCTGTCAAATTGACCTGATATTGCATATTATCCGGTAAATCATGATAATTAACGTCTAAAATAATTCTTTTTAACCCCTAAGTCAACTCTCTCTAAGCTTCAGAAAAATGCTTCAAACCCTTTCACTCTGAATAGCACGCAACATTCCTAGCTTATAAAGTCAGCACTGTACTATTTCTCTTAGTACAGCAGTTGCATAACACCCTGCATTTAAGCTAAAACTTAACTCCAAACAATTATCATCTATAAAGTTCCACTGTAATTCCTTTACATGGCTGCGTAGCGCTCTACGATCTTGCTCCAAGCCAAAAGCAATTAAGCCTTGCGCCAAATCTTCAAACTGCTGAATAATGTTCTGCTCTAATAAGGCTATCTCCCCAGAGACTTGAGATTTACCCTTACCCCATAATACAGCTGTTGGGTGTAACTCTAATTGTGCCACTCGTTGTAAAATTGACTCATCTAATGCTTCTGCTTGAAAAAAACTATGGGAGTCATCAAACATCAGCGCATCGCCTGCCATTGCATGATTCCAGGACTTATCAGCGACACGCGCGCTGACTATATGATTAAACAAATAAGAGCGTGCCGCGGATAAATACATGCCTCGCTGGTTACGAGAGATTTTTTCGCCCGCAAATAAAACAAGTGCTCTAGCGATATTGTTACCATGACGACCAAAACGTTGTTCTCCAAAATAATTGGGGACACCTTGTTCTTTAATCGCTTGCAATTGTTGCTCAAGAACGGTTTTATCACCCTGCCATTCTTGAATACGCAAAATAAATTGATTACCTGCTAAAGAGCCGCGCTTTAGCTTTCGGCTATGACGCTTAGCCTGTAATATTTTAATGCTGTCACTATTTAACTCTGCCCAGTCAGGGTCTGACTTGCCTGGCAACCAAACACTAAACCATTGCGTGGTACGCGCATGACGATCTTTTAAACCTGCATAGCTAACATCTCGTTGCCGAACTCCTGCAAATCGCGCCAGTGCTCGAGCAACAAATTCGGTATTTTCACCGCATTTTTCAATAAGTAAAAACGCATGTTCCCCGACACCTGACAATTCAAAAGATTGAATTTCATTAACAATAAAATCATCGGGGGCTTTGCGAATAATACCTTCGCTCTGAGGGCCGCCATAGGCATACGCCCAATTAGGTAAAGCTGCTTGAGTGTTCAATAGAATAGTTCTAATTTCTGGTTATAAACTTAGGGCAAGACATTCATTATATTTAAATGCGGGCTGTGAATCCACGTCCCAATGCTGCTGACTTAAGAGTAAGCTCTTTCTCCAGAGGAAAGGCTGGGATGCGGAGATTGTAAAGCATGATTTTATTCTCCTCACCCAACCCTCTCCAGCAAGAGAGGGCTTAAGTCAACAGCATTGAAGCCACGCCCTACCCTTATCAATAAACTTTTAGAGTAGTTTAAATTACTTATTAATCAGTACAACAGCTTGCACTGCAATACCTTCTTTACGGCCTTCAAAACCTAACTTTTCTGTTGTAGTCGCTTTGACATTAATACAATCAAGATCAACCGATAGGTCAGCTGCGATATTGGTACACATGGCCACTATATGTGGTGCCATTTTAGGGGCTTGAGCAATAATAGTAATATCTGCATTGCCTAAGGTATAGCCTTTTTCTTGCACAATGCCATAAACATGACGCAATAAAACACGGCTATCAGCGCCTTTGAATTCTGGGTCTGTATCGGGAAAATGCTTACCTATATCACCTAAAGCCGCCGCTCCTAATAATGCATCACATAGCGCATGTAAAACAACATCACCATCTGAATGTGCTTCTAAGCCCTGCTCGTAAGGAATTGTAACCCCACCTAAAATTACATCTCCACTATCGATAAAACGGTGTACATCATAACCTTGTCCAACTCGTATCATTGTTGTTGCTCCAAATAAAATTGTGCTAAAGCTAAATCTTCAGGTCGCGTAATTTTTAAATTATCCGCTCGCCCGGCAATCATTTTAGGCTGTTTACCTTGTAATTCTAGTGCGCTGGCATCATCAGTCACGACCCAGCCTTTTTCGGCAGCTTCTTCTAGCGCAGTTTTTAATGCACCATAACGAAACATTTGTGGTGTAAAAGCGCGCCAAATTTTGCTGCGATCGACTGTGTCAGTAATGGCTAAATCTTCATCAACGGACTTTAAAGTATCGTGCGAAGCTTGGCCTAAAATACCGCCTACTTCATGATTTTGTAATTCACCAATCAAATGCTCAACATCGCTGTGAGTAATACAAGGTCGTGCTGCATCATGCACCAGCACCCAGTCATCATCCGCGGCGCTATCGGCAATCGAATGCAAGGCGGACAATACCGAATCTGCTCGCTCTTTACCGCCTGCTGCGGTACGAATGCGTGCATTTTTAGAGATTGCTAGTTCTGGCCAATAAGGATCTTCTTTAGAAATGGCGACCACGACAGCGGTAAACTGTTGCACTTGCAATAAGCGCGTTAAGCTTTGTTCGATAACCGTTACGCCGTTTAAGGGGAGATATTGTTTAGGTCGATCTGCTTGCATACGTTTACCAACGCCTGCTGCAGGCACAATTCCCCAATATTTAATGGTTGTTTTCATAGAATTCGATATATTTAAGTCATTTTAATGACTGGTAAGACTATCTACCTAGAACTCAGGATTTAATAATATGCCCACTTTGTATGATATGACTGTAGGGCGGACTTTAGTCCGCCCTACCATTCTCAGCTGTCTCGCCTTAAGTTAGTACCTTACTCAATCACTTGAAAAAAGGTTTCATCTTTCTTAATCAATCCCAAGTCATAACGCGCAATTTCTTCAATGGCTTCTTGCCCTTTGCGTAAGTCTTTGACCTCTGCTTTAAGTACCTCATTACGTAGCTGCTTGACCGCTAGTTGCTTTTGCAAAACTTCGAGTTGGCGCTGATATTGTTGCGTTTGTGCAATGCCTCCATCACCTTGCCAAAGTCGATTTTGTAACAGTGCAATAAATATCAGTAAAATGACAATGAGAAACTTAATGAGACCACCTGCAAGTGCTTATTGGCAATAACGTCCGAATTAGATTATAAAAATCTATCCTGTTTAACTGCTCAATATATTACGTGGGGCGGACTTCAGTCCGCAATTTTTCATCTAAGCATAGCGGACTGAAGTCCGCCCTACTCTCTTTCAGACAAACTAAAGCCCACCTAACACAAATAGCTAGATGGGCTTATATAGACTAAGCTAGAAATAAATTAAGATAATTTCTTAAATGCACTACGGCCAGCGTATTTTGCTTGTGCGCCCAATTCTTCTTCGATCTTCATTAAGCGGTTGTATTTAGCAACACGATCAGAACGGCTTAATGATCCGGTTTTAATTTGACCTGTGCCAGTAGCAACACACAAGTCAGCAATGGTCGTATCTTCTGTTTCACCTGAACGATGCGAAACAACAGCAGTATAACCAGCTGCATGCGCTGTATTAATCGCTTCTAAAGTTTCCGATAGCGTACCAATTTGGTTAACTTTGATTAAAATAGAATTAGCCACACCTTTCTCTATACCATCTTTTAACGTCGCTGGATTGGTAACAAATAGATCATCACCAACTAATTGAATTTTATCACCCACTTTGTCAGTTAAACCTTTCCACCCTTCCCAGTCATTTTCATACAAACCATCTTCAATAGAAATAATGGGGTACCTTTCTACCCAGTCTGCAAAAAAGTCAGTCATCTCTACAGCATTCAGTGTTTTTCCTTCAGAACTCAACTCATAGTTACCGTTTTTATAAAATTCAGAAGCAGCAGCATCTAAACCAAGGTAAATATCTTCACCGGCTTTATAACCCGCCATTGCAATGGCTTCTAAAATAACTTCAATCGCTTCTTCGTTAGAAGATAGGTTAGGTGCAAAACCACCTTCATCACCAACGGTTGTAGCTAAACCTTTAGACTTTAATACTTTGGCAAGATTATGAAATACTTCAGCACCGTAACGAATGGCTTCTTTGAAAGTAGGTGCACCTATCGGTAGAATCATAAATTCTTGCAAATCGACGCTGTTATCCGCATGTGAACCACCATTGATGATATTCATCATGGGTACTGGCATAATAAATTCGCCGCTAGTATTCAAATGACGATATAAAGGCACGCTCGCGTCAGCCGCAGCAGCACGAGCCGCCGCCATAGAGACACCCAAAATCGCATTAGCACCAATACGGCCTTTATTTAGCGTACCATCCAGATCAATCATTTTCTTATCTAATGCAGCTTGGTCCGTTACATCCATACCTGTTACCGCTGCACGGATTTCAGTATTAACGAACTCAACAGCTTTCAAAACGCCTTTACCTAAATAACGCGACTTATCACCATCACGTAATTCAATTGCTTCACGCTCACCTGTTGATGCACCTGAAGGAACCATGGCACTACCAACAACACCTGATTCCAAAATAACATCAGCTTCAATCGTTGGGTTTCCACGTGAATCTAAAATTTCTCTTGCTTTAATATCAACTATCTTGGTCATACAATTTCCCCATTGTTATTATATTTATAAGGTATTTTCTATCAAGGCTTGTGCTTTTACTGCTCGATCGATCATTACCAACGTTTCTAATAATTCTTTCATACGGTGTAATGGCCATGAGTTCGGTCCATCACTTAATGCTTTATCCGGGTCTGGGTGGGTTTCCATAAATAATCCAGAAATTCCCGCCGCAACAGCTGCTCTCGCTAAAACAGATACATGCTGACGCTGACCACCTGACGAAGTCCCTTGACCACCAGGAAGTTGCACTGAATGCGTTGCATCATAAACAACGGGGCAGCCGGTATTACGCATTTCTGCTAAAGAGCGCATATCAGAAACTAAGTTGTTATAGCCAAATGAAGCCCCACGCTCACACACCATAATCTGTTGATTACCGGTTGCCTTAGCCTTATTAACAACATGCACCATATCCCAAGGTGCAGAAAACTGACCTTTTTTAATATTAACAGGGATGCCTTGTGCGGCAACGGCTTGTATAAAATTTGTTTGACGGCATAAAAAAGCTGGCGTTTGCATTACATCAACCACATCTGCAACTTCAGATAAGGGCGTATCTTCATGCACATCAGTCAAAACAGGCACACCAATTTGCTGTTTCACTTTTTCAAGTATTTTTAAGCCTTCTTCTACGCCTGGGCCACGGTAGCTTTCATGCGATGAGCGGTTTGCTTTATCAAATGAAGATTTATAAATAAATGGAATTTTTAGCTCAGCAGCTAACTCTTTCAAATACCCAGCGGTATCAATGGCCATTTGTTCGCTTTCAATCACACAAGTTCCGGCAATTAAAAAAAATGGCTTATCTAATCCAACTTCAAAATCACATAATTTCATGCTTGTGTACCTTGTTTTTGTTTTGCAGCTGCTCTAATAAATCCAGAAAACAGAGGATGTCCATTACGTGGCGTTGAAGTAAATTCTGGGTGAAATTGGCAAGCTAAAAACCAAGGATGATCTGCAATTTCAACAACTTCCACTAAACGCCCATCAATTGATTTACCTGAGAATTTTAAACCTGCTTTTTCTAGCGGCTCTAGGTAATTATTATTAAACTCATATCGATGACGATGACGTTCAGTAATCACGTCTTTTTGATACATATCAAATACTAAAGAATCCGATTGAATGCGACATTTTTGCGCACCTAAGCGCATCGTTCCACCTAAATCAGAATTCTCATCACGCGTTTCAGTTTGACCTTCGTTGTCTTGCCACTCAGTAATTAATCCAATAACCGGATGCGGGCTATTCGGCAAGAATTCCGTGCTATGCGCGCCTTCTAATCCGGCGACATTACGCGCAAACTCAATCACCACGGATTGCATACCCAAACAAATACCTAAAAATGGCACTTTATTTTCTCGAGCAAAGCGGGCTGTAGAAATTTTACCTTCCACGCCTCGCTCACCAAAACCGCCCGGTATTAAAATCGCATCAACACTTTTTAGTTGCGTAACACCTTCGTTTTCAATCGTCTCAGAATCAATATATTTAATTTGTACGGTATGGCGTGTTTTTATCCCTGCATGAATTAATGCTTCAGTTAAAGATTTATAAGCATCCAAATGGTCAACATATTTACCAACAATCGCAATAGTCACTACATCAGTCGGATTTGTTAAGCCGTCAACTACAGCCTCCCACTCTGATAAATCTGCTTGCGGAACATCAAGGCGCAATTGATGGACGACAATATCATCCAAACCTTGCTCATTGAGGATTAACGGAATGCGATAAATTGTGTCGGCATCGGGCGCAGAAATAACTGATTTTTCAGGGACATTAGTAAATAATGAAATTTTATGACGTTCAGCAGAAGGAATTCGGCTATCAGAGCGACAGATCAAAATATCTGGCTGGATACCAATCGTGCGTAATTCTTTAACTGAATGTTGAGTCGGTTTAGTTTTAATTTCACCCGCTGTTTTAATATAAGGCACTAAAGTCAGATGAATAAACAAAGAGCGATCACGCCCAAGCTCGACACCCATCTGTCGAATGGCTTCCAAAAATGGCAAAGACTCAATATCACCAACCGTACCACCGACTTCGATAATGGCAACATCGATATCAGCATCAGCACTCGCATAAACACGACGCTTCATTTCGTCAGTAATATGTGGAATCACCTGTACAGTTGCACCTAAATACTCACCTTTACGCTCTTTACGCAAGACACTTTCGTAAACTTGCCCTGTGGTAAAGTTATTCTTTTTGGTCAAACGCGTTTTTAAAAAACGTTCGTAATGCCCTAAATCTAAATCTGTTTCAGCCCCATCCTGAGTAACAAAAACTTCACCATGCTGAAAAGGGCTCATAGTGCCTGGGTCAACATTAATATAAGGATCTAATTTAGTCATGGTTACGTTTAAACCACGCGCTTCTAAAATAGCCGCTAAAGAAGACGCAGCGATCCCCTTACCAAGAGAAGATACAACACCACCAGTAATAAATATAAATTTTGTCATGAACTAGAAAAAGATAGGGAAAAATGAATTGATTTATTTTAACATGCTCAATGGCCTTTTGTAGCCCATAAATAGCTAACAGAGCTTGGCAAAAGACATTATTAATAAAGCGCTTTTACTCTGCTAGATAAGCAATATTGAAATCTATTTTAATCGACATTAGACTTTTCGTCATGGGCTTTGTTGCCAAGTTAGTTTTATACAAGACTCACCTGCTCTTCCATAAAAATCTTTACCCACCCAAAGGTCAGCAATCGCAGCGATTTTGTCATCAATATAAATAACTGGCATCCTCTCGCGCAGCCAAGGTGCAACCCCTGCTTCCTGATATAATTTTTTCAGGCTATGCCGTCCACTTCTATTAGCTAGTGCAATTTTCTCGCCGCCCTGTCGATACTTTATTTGTACTAGTCCTTGCTGCCATAAATCTGCCGCGATACCTTGCTGTGCAATACATGTCTGCAATAGGCCATTATTATCTAAACGTAAAGGTTGACTCGTATCGCCCCATGAGAATATCTGACTCACATCAAAGGGATCTTGTGCCGCAACTAAATATAAACCATCTCGATAGCGCTGAATTTCAAAGCCATCATGCCGAACAATAGGATTTGCCTCCTGGCGTGCCGCTAAAATATCCTGAAAGATAGCTTGTAATACTTTCACTGAAGGCATGCGTACGCCTAAATAATCCAGCCACTCACGCACTATCCATTGCTGCATTAAAACATCATGCTGCAACAAGCCAGAAATTAACAGACACCGCTTCTGCTGTTCATAAATCCTTAACATTTGTTCCTTTGCATTTGCAGATAAGACCGTTTGAGCCTCAGCACAATGCCCAGCAACACGCGCCACAGTCTTATCTAAACTTGGCCAGCGCTGCTCTAATAAAGGCATAACTTCTTGACGCAAAAAGTTTCGATCAAACTGAGTGTCTTGATTGCTCGGATCTTCAATCCACTGTAACTGATTCTGCAAGGCATACTGCTTAATTTCTTCTTGGCTGACATCCAATAAAGGCCTTAGCAATACACCCGCTGCAAAAGTGGTTTTAGTTGGCATACCAGATAATCCTTTCAGACCCGCACCTCGGAATAGCTGCAATAAAACCGTTTCTAATTGATCGTTACGATGCTGCGCGAATAAAAGCATATCAGTTTCTGTGAGGATTTCTTTAAATGCTTGATAGCGGGCATTACGCGCTGCTTCTTCTGGGCTTTCACCTGCTGCCGCTTGGCCGTTCACTCTTATTACCTTGAACTTAACACCTAAAACTGCTGAACAGTCCTGACAATGCACAGCCCAATCATCAGCACAGATTTGTAAACCATGATGCACATAAATAGCAGTTATTTTATTTTTAAACTCAGGAATACTGGCCAGTAAATGTAGCAATACGTGGGAATCTACGCCACCGCTGTACCCCACAACAAGGTTAGCATTCACGTAAAAAGGGAGGAGCTGGGAAGCTATAAAGGATGAACTGAGTTTCATATAAAGGAGTCCTTACCGAGGCGGTATACATGCCCCTTCCTAAGTAGCCTCCTCTATTAGCAATTATGGTTACGAACTTAAGACGGGGCAGCTTATAACTCGTAGGGCGGACTTCAGTCCGCCATTGCTAAAAAAGCGGACTGAAGTCCGCCCTACAAAAATTCAAATCAAGATGCTTACAAATCTAAATTATTTCGCTTCTTCAGAAAAAGAACCATAAGCCATAATACGTTGATAGCGTTTTTCCAATAAATCATCCATTTTTTCATGGCGCAATTCTTTAATATGACGAAACAAGGTTTCTTTTAAATTTTCAGCCGTAACTTTAAAATCTCTGTGCGCTCCACCAACTGGCTCTCTCACTACTTCATCTAAAAAGCCCTGCTCTCTTACTCTGTCCGAAGTAATCCCCATCGCTTCAGCCGCTAGTTTCGCTTTATCCGCGCTTTTCCATAAAATAGAAGCACAACCTTCAGGAGAAATAACCGAATAAGTGCTGTATTCCAGCATAATTAAACGATCACCAACACCAATGGCTAAAGCGCCACCCGAACCACCTTCACCAATCACAGTACAAATAACTGGAGTTTCTAATTTAGCCATTTCAAATAAATTACGCGCAATCGCCTCACTTTGGCCGCGCTCTTCGGCACCAATACCCGGATAAGCTCCTGGTGTATCAATAAGACAAATAATAGGCAAATGAAAACGCTCTGCCATTTTCATAACACGCAAGGCTTTACGATAACCTTCAGGCCGCGGCATACCAAAATTACGTTTAATTTTTTCTTTAGTATCACGACCTTTTTGATGCCCAATAACAGCAACCGCTTGACCGTTTAATTTAGCCAAACCACAAATCATCGCTTGATCATCCGCGTAAGCGCGATCGCCATGTAACTCATGGAAGTCAGTAAACATTAAATCAATATAATCTAAAGTATAAGGACGGCCTGGATGACGTGATAATTGAGAAATCTGCCAGTCACTCAAATCCTTGAAAATTTCTTCCGTCATTGCTGCACTTTTGGCTTCTAAATCATTAAGCGCGGAAGAAATATCAATATCATTTTCCGCTTGTACACGGCGTAATTCTTCAATTTTTGCGTCTAATTCTGCAATCGGTTGTTCAAAATCAAGAAAATTTAAGTCCATAGCGTTTATCTTTAAATAGTATTTATGTTAAATGCGTTTTTTATTATTAATGGCTGCTACCGCCCTCTTTCATGATAAATAACAAAGAGGTGGGCACCTTTATTTTTAATTCTTACCGGCTATTCTATCTAATTCTCGCAAATGTTTTAATTTTTCTGCGATTTTAATTTCTAATCCTCGAGCAACAGGCTGATAATATTGAGTTTCTGCTAACTGGTCCGGAAAATAGCTTTCCCCTGCCGCATAAGCCTCAGGTTCATTATGGGCATAACGATATTCTTTACCATAATCCAATGACTTCATTAGCTTAGTCGGTGCATTACGTAAATGTTTAGGTACTGGCAGGCTGCCACTTTGTTTCGCAGCACTCATCGCCGTATTAAATGCCATATAAACAGCGTTACTCTTCGGCGCACAAGCCATATAAACCAAAGCCTGAGCCAAAGCCAACTCACCTTCTGGGCTACCTAAGCGCTCTTGAGTTTCCCATGCATTCATACATAATTGCAAAGCACGCGGGTCAGCATTACCGATATCTTCTGAAGCAATACGTACAATACGCCGCGCCAGATACAAAGGATCACAACCGCCATCAATCATGCGACAAAACCAATACAGTGCTCCATCCGGCGAACTACCACGCACTGACTTATGCAAAGCAGAAATCTGGTTATAAAATTCTTCACCTTGATTATCAAACCGACGTACGCCACCCGCTAAAACTTCTTTGGCTATGGCTTCAGTAATCTCTGTACTTTGTTTTGCCTGCGTTAATTCAACTGCAATTTCCAATAAATTTAATAAGCGTCGTGCATCGCCATCCGCTGCTACAGCAAACTGCTGTTTTAGCTCTTCTGAAATACTTAGATTTAATGCACCAAAGCCTTTTTCTCTATCAGCTAGAACCTTATTAATCACCGCCAGCAAATCATCAATCGTTAAGGCATTCAAAACATAAACGCGGGCGCGAGATAACAAAGCATTATTCAATGCGAAAGAGGGGTTTTCAGTGGTTGCGCCTAAAAAATACACAGTTCCATCTTCTACGTGTGGTAAAAAAGCATCTTGTTGTGACTTATTAAAACGATGTACCTCGTCGACAAATAATATACTTTTGCGCTGCTCTTCTTGTTGTATTTTTTTAGCTAAAGCAACCGCTGCACGTATTTCCTTAACGCCAGCTAATACTGCTGAAATAGCCATAAATTCAGCATTAGAATGATGCGCAATCATGCGCGCCAAAGTCGTCTTGCCAGTGCCAGGCGGTCCCCAAAAAATCATGGAATGCAATCGCCCTGAGTTAATTGCCTCATACAGAGGCTTGCCGGATTGCAAAAGATGTTTCTGGCCAGCGTAATCAGCCAAAGACTCAGGACGCATTAAATCAGCCAGTGGTTTTAGCGAACGATTCATTGCTTATTTCTCACTAGCAAGTCAACACAAGCATTAGCCTTCAAAAACATCCGTTCCTTCTGGAGCCACAAATTCAAATAGACTCTCATCTAATGTATCTGGCGTAGTTATATTAGAAAAAATAATTTGCGTTAATTGGCCAAAATTATCACTTAACTCCATACCATAAAGCACACCCTTCTTTAGCCCAATCAAAATATATTTAAAGCTAGATTCGGTATTTTTAGGCGTCAACTTTAACCATAGTATATCGCCATCCTGCGCATGCTGAGTAATCGTATATTTTTCAGCTAACTTAACACTACCACTTAATAATAAAGCAGGCGTATCACCAATGGAGCGGTCTATTTTTTTAATAATAACTTGTTCTAAATCAGCATCATAAAACCAAACCTTACCTTCTTTAGAGACAATTTGTTGTGCATAAGGCTGCTTATAATTCCAACGAAACTTACCTGGTTGTTGCAAATAAAAAACACCGGTACTTGTTTGTTTTGCTTGCCCTGACTCATCTAGCGATATCTGAGTAAAATCTGACTGTAAATTATGAGCTTGTGCAATAAAACGCTCTAGCGACTGCAGCCCCGTTGGTTGTGCAGAGACAAGACCTGAAAACAGCATGCATAGTATTATAGTAAGTATTCTCATTAAAAATTTTCCTTCATAAAGTCGTTAATCCACATTTTTGTTTTATTCATTGGCGAGTCGACACAAGTCGCATTATCTACCGGCTCAGAGCCTCTTACAAAAGCATATTTTACCGCGTCTTCACATAACTCATTTGCCAGTAGACCCGTTTCTGGCTCTATCCAAACCGACTCCACTGAGTCAGGCATTGCCAAATAAACAGGCTGTGTAGCGACTTGTTGCATCAATGCCCTCCATAATTTTAAAGCTCCACTCGACCCAGTCACTCCGGTTGACTTATTATCATCACGCCCAACCCAAAACACCGCCAGATAATCGCCTGTATAACCAGCAAACCAACTATCTTTTAAATCATTAGTTGTCCCTGTTTTACCCGCGACTTGTAAAGATTTCGGTAAAACTTGATAAGCTGACCGCCCCGTTCCTTCGCGCATCACCTCTTGCAATACCGTATTGGTTAAATAAGTCGCCGCCGGATCAAGCTCTTGCCTGATCACATAAGGATAGCGTTGCAGTAAAGTGCCATCTTGAGCAATCACCGCTGTAATTGAGCGCAAGGGCATAGCAAAACCATCACCCGCTAAAGTTTGATACATTTGCGTCACTTCAAAAGGCGTTAATGGTAGCGCCCCTAAAAGCATGGAAGGAAACAAATTAATTTTCCTAGTAACACCCGTTTCGCGCAACGTTTTAGCAACTCTGGCGACACCAATATCCATACCTAAACGCACAGTCGCCAAGTTGTAAGAATGTGCTAATGCGGTGTGTAATGGCACATCACCATGCTCAATACGATCATAATTGCTCGGTTTCCACAACTTCCCTTTTTCCGCCTTAACCTCTATCGCGGTATCGCTAATGGGCGTAATTAATGTGTATTTTTCAGGATATTCAAGCGCTGTTAAATACACAATAGGCTTAATTAACGAGCCTATCGGGCGCACTGCATTTAAGGCACGATTAAAACCCACCCCCTGACTATCTCTGCCACCAGCTAAGGCAACAATTTCACCGCTATCTCTACGTGTAACAATCGCTGCAGTTTCTAAATCTTGAGATCGCTTACGCTTTTCAAGTTTCTTTAGTTCTCGGGTAATACTGCTACCCAAAGCATCCTGCACTTTAGTATCTAAGGTCGTAAAGATATTTAAACCATCAGAGGTTAAATCTGTTTCATTGTATTCTTGAGTTAATTGGTGCCTGACTAAATCTATAAAAGCTGGATAACGATTTGCCGGCCTATGCGCAAAAGACACAATCTTAAGCGCTTTCTGTTTGGCCTGCTTTAACTGCTTTTCAGTAATATCATCGTGCGCAAACATCTCCTTTAAAACCAAATTACGTCGTTTCAACGCGCGCTCTGGTCTACGCCGTAAATCATAATAACTAGGCCCACGCACTAGTGCAATCAAAGCCGCGACCTGATGCAAAGGTAAACTTTTCAAGGGCCGCGAGAAATAAAACTCACTCGCCAAACCAAATCCATGAATAGCATGTGCACCATCTTGGCCTAAATAAACCTCATTTAAATAAGCTTCTAAAATCTCATCCTTACTAAAGCGAAATTCTAAAATCAGCGCCATAAACGCTTCATTAATTTTTCTTCTTAAGCTACGCTCTGAAGTCAGATAAAAGTTTTTTACTAATTGCTGAGTGATGGTACTACCGCCCTGCACTAAGCCACCTGCACGTAAATTCGCCCACATAGCTCGCGCAATGCCTTTAAAGGAAATACCAAAATGCTGATAAAAATCACGATCTTCAGTCGCCAATAACCCTTGCACTAAAGTTGATGGCACATCTTCCAATCTAACCAACACTCTATCTTCTTTATGTGCAGGATAAAAACTACCAATTTGCACAGGATCAAGGCGCACAATCGATAATTCTTTGCCCGTTTGCACATCCATAATTGAGCGAATTTCAGAGCCACTAAAAGCAATACGAATATATTGCATTAGTTGTTCTTTATCAGCGAAAGTAAATTGCCTTGTTTTTAAGCTAATCTGCCCAGATTTTTCACTATATGTTGCTTGCGAGGACAGTTTACGATCAACTCGGTAATGCAATTTTTGCAAAAGCACTAATAACTGCTTAGCGTTTATTTGCAGTCCCGCATAAAGCTCTACAGGACTTGCGTAAACACGCGCTGGAATAGACCAGCGTTTACCTTCAAACTGCTTTCTAACCGTATAATCCAAATATCCGATATAACAAGCCAAGGAAAAAACTGCGACTGCCGAAAAAATCAACAAAGGTTTTTTCAAACCCTGCCACACCCTCTTAAGAAAAGAAGGTTTAGCGACTTTTTTGGCCTTACGCGTTACTTTTTTTCGCGGCTTTTTTGCTCCAGTAACCATTGCTTAATCTACACTCTGTAAAGCTTCAACACGCTGAAAACCTCGTGGCAAAGCTTGCCCTCGCTTCGCCCTAACGCCTTGATAAGCCAATAAGTCAGCTGCCTTTAAAGTTAACGTGCGCTTACCCGAAACCACTTTTAAAGCAGCACCCTCAGCAATCACTGCGAGCCCCATTACTTTATCTGCGCCTGATACTAAATCAGCTGGTAAAATTTGAATCAGCTTATTACCTTTGCCTTTCGCTAAAGCCGGCAATGCTGCCGTTGGGAAAACCAATAAACGCCCTTGTAACGTAGCGACCGCAATTAAATCTGTATTATTATGGATTCTCACAGGTGCGAGTACTTGCGCACCTTTAGGTAAAGTAACCACGGCTTTACCGGCTTTATTCTTGGAAACACAATCTTTCAACTGTACTCTAAAACCATAACCGGCATCACTCGCCATCAACATCCAATCATCTTCATGACCCGTTAATAAATGCGTAAACAGTGAACCTGCAGGCGGCTTTAAACGACCTGTCAACGGCTCACCTTGACTGCGTGCTGAAGGCAAGTCATGGGTACTAGTGACATAAAAGCGTCCGGTAGAATCTAAGATATAAACCGGTTGAGTAGTACGCCCTAGAGCAGAGCATAAATAGCCGTCTCCAGAACGATAATTCAAACTTTCTGGCTCTACATCATGCCCTTTTGCAGCACGTACCCAACCTTTTTGCGAGAGTACAATCGTAACTGGCTCGTTATTAATTAATGCTGTCGTACTCAATGCTTTAGCTGTACCGCGCTCAACAATTAAAGAACGGCGATCATCACCATATTTATCTGCATCCGCTAAAATTTCTTTTCTAACTAAACGGTCTAACAAGCGCTGCGAACCTAATAACTTTTGTAAATGATCACGCTCTTTTTCCAATTCCGCTTGCTCGCCTTTGATCGCCATTTCTTCTAACTTAGCTAAATGGCGTAATTTTAATTCTAAAACGGCTTCGGCTTGAGTATCCGTAATCCCAAATCGCTCCATTAAGACCGGCTTAGGCTTGTCTTCAGTACGGATAATGGCAATCACTTCATCGATATTCAAAAAGGCGATTAATAAACCTTCTAAGATATGCAAGCGCGCCAAAACTTTATCTAAGCGATATTGCAAACGCCTGCGTACTGTTTCGACACGAAAACTGAGCCATTCCACTAATATTTCGCGTAAACCTTTAACTTTAGGTCGGCCATTTAAACCGATCATATTCATATTTACGCGGAAATTCTTTTCCAAGTCTGTCGTGGCAAATAAGTGCGACATAATCGCCTCGACATCGGCGCGTTTAGATTTAGGCATAACCACTAAACGCGTGGGATTTTCATGATCAGATTCATCTCTTAAATCGTCGATCATCGGCAATTTTTTCGCCTGCATTTGTGCAGCGATCTGCTCTAGTAATTTCGCGCCTGAGACCTGATGCGGTAAAGCAGTAATAATAATATTATGCTCTTCTAACTCGTATTTAGCGCGCATGCGAATTGAACCATGGCCCGTGACATACATCTTCTGTATATCCTCTCGGCTACTGATAATTTCAGCATCGGTAGGATAATCAGGACCTTGAACAAAGTTAAATAAATCCTCTAACGGAGCTTCAGGATTATCTAATAAATGCACACAAGCATTCGCAACTTCTCTTAAATTATGTGACGGAATATCTGTGGCCATCCCCACGGCAATCCCCATCGTACCGTTGAGCAATATATTTGGTAATCGGTCTGGTAATAAGGCGGGCTCTTTTAACGTACCATCAAAGTTATCATTCCAGTCAACAGTGCCTTGGCCTAGCTCACTTAATAAGGTTTGCGCATAAGCTGTTAAGCGCGATTCAGTATAACGCATCGCAGCAAAAGACTTGGGGTCATCAGGCGAGCCCCAGTTACCTTGACCATCAACCAAAGGGTAACGATAAGAAAAGTTCTGCGCCATTAAAACCATAGCTTCATAACACGCAGAGTCACCATGCGGGTGATATTTACCTAAAACATCCCCTACGGTACGCGCGGATTTTTTATGTTTGGATATGGCACTCAGCCCTAATTCGGACATGGCATAAACAATACGCCTTTGCACCGGTTTCAAACCATCACCAATATGAGGTAAAGCCCGATCTAAAATAACGTACATAGAATAATCTAAGTATGCTTTTTCGGTGAAATCCTTTAAAGGGATTTGTTCAAAGTTATCCTGAATGCCCATATAGAGAGTGCGACTATTTTAAGTGAATGAAAACAAGCTATGTTATCTTATAGTCTATACTTATCAAAATGCTTATCTTAACTTTAGAGTAAGTTAAAGCAAATAATAGATACAAAGCCTAACGCCATCATAGAAAGCGCTTTAGATTTGCTCTACACTGTCGATATAAACCCTAATAATCGTAAATAATAAAAGGTAAATACGCATGAATTGGCACTCCATTGGTACTAAAGTTATTCTCAGTACATTCATATTTTTACTCACCATCTCCACTGCATCACTGTTCTTTATCTACGGAGCTGATAAACAAAAAATTATTACGCAAAAAACAGAACAAGCGAAAAGCCTATTGCTAGTTTCTGAGTCTGTACGTAAAAATATGATAAAAAAATGGGATGACGGCGTATTTACTACGCAACAGCTCAACAATTACAATAGCATTAGCGACACAAGCGAGCGACTTACCAAGATCTTAGCCACTGTGCCAGTAGCAACTTCATGGGAAATTGTCCAAGCGAAAGCAGTAGAAGGAAATTTCAGTTTTAAAGCGCCTAATATCAATGCTAGAAATCCTAAAAATGAAGCCAATGAAAAAGAGCGTGAAGTTCTGAATTTCTTCAAACAAAACCCGCAAGCCAATGAATACAGTTATGTTGATGAAACCAATGAAACTGTACATTATTTTCGCCCCGTTATTTTAAGTACTCAATGTGAAATTTGTCATGGCACGCCCAGCAGCTCGCAAACACTCTGGGGCAATGATCAGGGCTTAGATATTCTTGGCTATCAAATGGAAAACAAACACGCTGGTGATTTACACGGCGCTTTTGAAATTATTACACCGCTAACAGCAGCTTACGAAGAATTAGCGCAGTCTATGTACAAGAGAATTGGCTTTACCATTGCCGCTCTGATTGTATTGATAGTCGGTTTATATTGGTTAATTAACAGCATTATCATCACACCATTAACTGACTTAGCCATAAAGCTACAAGACATTTCTAGTGGCGATGGTGATTTAACAGCGCGCCTGAATATAAAAGGTAAAACAGAATTTGCTTGGGTCGCGGCAAGTTTTAATAGTTTTGTCAAAAAAATCGGCAAAACGATTTATAAAATCAATGAGATCAGTGAACAGCTGGCTAATTCGTCACAGCAATTATCAACCATCACACAAAAAACGGAGCATGACGTACAACGACAACAGACTGAAACTGCTCAGGTTGCTAGCGCAATGGAGCAAATGTCATCTACGGTCAACAATGTTTCCCAAAATGCATTAAATGCTTCGCAAACAGCGGATTCGGCTAATATTGAATCAACAGCCGGTAGCGACATTGTCAACCAAGCAGTGAATTCAATTAACTCACTCGCCTCTGAAGTCGAAAGTGCCGCCCAAGTTATTCATGACTTAGAGTCAGACAGTGAAAGCATCGGGCAGGTATTGGGCGTAATTCAAGGTATCGCCGAACAAACCAACTTATTAGCTTTAAATGCCGCTATTGAAGCTGCACGCGCTGGTGAACAAGGCCGAGGATTTGCTGTAGTTGCCGATGAGGTTAGAACTTTAGCCAGTCGCACACAAAACTCGACCGAAGAAATTCGCCAGACCATTGAACGCTTGCAAGCGCGAGCCAAATCTGCTGCTAATGTTATGGAGCAGGGACAGCGCCAAGCAAAATCAAGTGTTGAGCAGGCTGCATCTGCAGGTGATGCATTAAGCCGTATTAATGAAAAAATTGACCAAATCAATAACATGAATACGCAAATTGCCACAGCATCTGAGCAACAAAGTGCGGTGACTGAAGAAATAAAACGCAATGTTAATAATATTGGCGAAATATCTGGTCAAACCGCCCAAGGTGCTCGCTCAACATCAGAGTCCAGCCAGCAATTAATGGACTTAGCCAATCAGTTACGTACTACAGTTCGACAATTTAAAATTTAACCCCTTTCTAGGACACTAGACTGCAGCCTTAAAAAGGCTGCAGCAGCATAATATATGACAGTCATACTCACTAAATCTTTTACTTTCTTATACTACTTCTGTGCTATTTTATTTGGCCTATGGAGTATTCCAGCTGTTTATTTTCTAAAAATTTTCTCTCAGCATAGCTTTAATTTAGCGCTAGCCATCACTTATGGCGTTTTACTTTTATTACTACAGAGTATCCCCACACATAAAAAAACATATCGAATTTTTACACTCCTTCTTTTTGCGGTAGTTTTTCTACGCTGGAACCAGATGACACCAGCGCAGGACAAAAATTGGGCCGATGGAGTCAGTCGATTACCCAGCGCTACAATCGATGACAATAAAATACATATCCACGATATACGCGATTTTATTTATCAATCAGAGACCGACTATAAAATTCAATATATTGATAAAACCTATGATTTAGAGCAATTAAATCAGCTTGATTACATCCTATCTTACTGGGATGGTAACAAAGAAATTGCCCACAGCATTTTCAGTTTTGGCTTTGAAAATGGCGATCGTTTAGCTATTTCTACCGAGGTTCGCACCCAAAAAGGGGAAGAGTATGGAGGGTTTACTGGCTTATATAATCAGTTTGAACTGATTTACGTACTAGCAACGGAAAGAGATGTCTTACAGTTAAGAACTAGTTTTCGCGGCGAAGATGTTTATAGCTACCCAACGAATGCATCCAAACAAGAGATTCGCTACTTATTTAATATCGTTATTGATCGTGTCAATACATTGCATAACACTCCAAAGTTTTACAACACGGTCACGCAAAATTGTTTCACTAGCTTAATGACTGACTTCCGAAAGGCAGGAGGCAAACATCACCCTTTTGACTATCGACTTTATGCCAATGGTTTTTCTGATGAAATGTTTTACCAAAATGGCAAATTAAAAAGCACTTTACCTTTTACTGAAGTCAAACAACGCTTTAATATTAATCAATATATACAACCTGATATTTATAACGCCAATTACTCGCAACAAATCAGGCCTTATAAAAACTAAACAGGTAACCTGCTATAAGAGAGACTTTTAGCCGCGACTCGTATTAAATCGCGGCTAAAAGCTCCTCCCACATAACACCTACAACTCCCGCAACGCGCTCGGATGTTTAACCAGCATCATATAGGCTTTTTTATAACGATTAACCCAACCTCTTACTTCAATTTTCTGCCCTTTTAATCTCTGTATATCATCAAAATAGCGTAAATGTTCTTTTTTTATGCGCACGTCAAAAGTATCTGTAAATTTCAAGTACACACTTTTTGCTGTGACTTTTACCGCAGAAACAGTCCCAGATACACGCTGCCAACCTTTTTTATTCTTTTTAGTAAGCTGTTGAGCAGATTTAACCCTGTACTCAGAATAGCTCCATATACCCCGTTTAATAGCCTCAGCTCCCTGCTCCGCTTGAACTAATTCCGGAACATACTTAAGGTTAGGCGGAAAAACATTAACGCTGGCAAAACCTAAGCGGACTAATTCACGATTTATATGTAAATCTTGCTCGGTAAAAATATGCGCTAAATAGCGCTGATACTTATCGCGCTTTTCCTGATCAAATTCCAAGCGGATTTTTTCACCCATTAATGCTTTAGTCAGCCATTTTTTGGCAGCTTCTCCACCTGCTTGTTCTGCTTGATTAGGGTGTTCTATTTCAGGAGTATTAATACCTAATAAGCGAATTTTTCTGCCATCACGCAACTGCACCGTATCACCATCATAAACTTTTTTGACTGTATAATAACTATAGCTTTTTGCTAGCTGTAGCACTGCAGCTCGCTCATGTGGCTTATCAGAATAATGCTTACGTCCTTGCGTATCAGTCCATTGATAAACCGCAGCACAACTTAGCTGCGTTACAAGCAGCAGAGCAACCGCCCAGTAATATTTTTTTATCATTAATATAAAATCCTTACTAAAAACTTTTACGTCGTCAAGTTAACACTTAAGCGTGTCATGATATTCCGAAATAGTTTTAACAGAAACTAGGGAAACTAAAGAATGAATTCTCGGTAAAAAACTTCGGGAATCACACGACCTTACCTGACTCAATGCACTAGCAACCCAATAGATTTAAAAATCATTGTTGATGATAAGTAAATTCCCTATACAATAAACTGATTAACAACAAGATACCAAGAGAGAGCCAATGAGCAGCCTAACTTCAGCAAATTTTATCGATAAATGCCAAGCTAAACTCAATTCATGCGCACAATATCAAAAATTAAAAACTCTGCCTAAAACTCAATTTTGGCTGGTATTATTTGGCTTATTCTTATTATCTCAGCTCATTGTCTTTGGCGCTTTATATCTATTCTTTGGCAAAATTGCGATGATCGGCTTTTTGGCCTGCGTCTTAGCTAGTTTAGCAACTGGAGTAGGCGCATTACCCGCCGCCTTTTTCAAAGAAGTTTCCAATAATGTTTTTAACACCTTACTAGGTGCAGCGGCTGGCGTTATGCTTGCTGCTACAGCCTTTTCATTATTAGTTCCCGGCATAGAAGCAGGTAATGCATTATGGCCAGACAAGGGTTTATGGGTTGTTGCCTTAGGTATGTTAGTTGGTGCTTTATTTCTACATTTATCTGACAAAAAACTGCCACACCTTCATTTTGATGATGTCTCAAACATCCAAACCGCTTCATTACAAAAAATCTGGCTATTTATTATTGCTATTACTATCCATAATTTCCCTGAAGGTATGTCTGTTGGGGTTAGCTTTGGTACTGGAGATATGCATAACGGCATCGTCTTAGCTATCGCCATTGCCCTACAAAACATCCCAGAAGGACTTGCTGTTGCCTTGCCTTTAGTGGCTTTAGGCTATAATAAATGGAAAGCTGTCGGCATTGCTACATTAACAGGCCTAGTTGAGCCTTTAGGCGGCATCTTAGGTATCACTATGGTTTCTACCTTTACTTCAATTATGCCTTTTGCAATGGGCTTTGCGGCAGGTGCTATGCTATTCGTTATTTCTGAAGAAATCATCCCCGAAACGCACGCTAATGGCCGTTCACGTTATGCTACTTTTGCTTTAATGATTGGCTTTATCATTATGATGGCCTTAGATAACTTACTTGCTTAATATGATCGCTCTTATTCAGCGCGTCACACAAGCAAATGTCTCAGTGGATGGCATACAAATAGGTACAATAGAGCGCGGCATTATGGCTTTAATTGCTATAGAAAAGCAGGACAATGAAAAATCTGCGCAACGTTTATTTGAGCGCATTGTGAGCTACCGCATTTTTCCTGACGCTGAAGATCGTATGAACTTGAATTTGCAAGCGATTCAAGGGGGATTATTACTTGTTCCTCAATTCACTTTGGCCGCAGACACTAATTCAGGTAATCGCCCTAGTTTTACTCCAGCTGCCAACCCTGACAAAGGCGCAGAATTATTTAATTATTTTGTTAGTTACGCTAAAAATAATTCCCCTAATATACAAACAGGGCAGTTCGGTGCCGATATGCAGGTAGCACTAATCAACGATGGCCCTGTTACTTTTACTCTAAAAGTTTAATTTCCTATGAACTTATTTTTACTCGAAGGCGCGGCATTTTTCTTGTACTTTGCAAGTAGCGTCATGCTAATAAAAGGCATTAAAGAAAAGAACAATCAAAAAACAGCATTAAAACTCGCCTCAATTGCTGCTCTAACACACTTGAGTGCTATTTTGCTTCAAGCCTGGGAGCAACAAACGATTAATTTTGGTTTCTTTCACACAGCCTCCATTATTTCCGTCATTATTGTATTTTTATTATTGATCAGCTCTTTTTCAAAGCCTGTTGAGAAATTAGGTATTGCCCTATTCCCTCTCGCTGCTTTCATGCTAGCTTTAGACTATACCTTCCCCGACTTAACACCCATCCAAACTGAGTATTCACTCGCTATGAATACTCATATTCTCAGCTCTATTGTCGCTTTCTGTTTGCTCACAATCGCCGCCTTTCAAGCTTTGTTACTCGCCATACAAAATAATCAATTAAAAAGCCATAACCCTGGGCGATTAATGCTTTCATTTCCGCCACTACAAGCCATGGAATCTCTATTATTCCAAATGATTAGTGCTGGCGTATTGTTTTTAAGCATATCTCTAGTCAGTGGTTTTATTTTTATTGATGATCTGTTTGCTCAGCACCTGGCACATAAAACCATACTTTCCATACTGGCTTGGCTCACTTTCTCTGCTCTCTTACTTGGCAAGAAGCTGTATGGTTGGCGTGGCAGAACTGCCATACGCTGGACCTTATACGGTTTCCTTACATTATTACTGGCCTATTTTGGCAGCAAATTCGTCTTAGAAATTCTACTTAATAAAGTATAAGTACCAATATATTGATACTAGAAAAACCCTACACAACCCGTATGAAGCAGGCAGAATACGCAGCATTTCTAGCCTCATCTATAAACGCCTTATACGAGCTAATATTTAAGGGCTATCAAGACATTCATTAAGCATGTAAAATTACAGGATTTCTTTTCTAATTGTGGGTAGGTAAAGTGGATTTTAGAGGTACAACAATTCTTTCTGTACGACGCGGCGATAAAGTCGTTATCGGTGGTGATGGTCAAGTCACTTTAGGTAATACAGTAATGAAAGGCAATGCGCGTAAAGTGCGCCGTTTATATCATGATAAAGTCATTGCTGGCTTTGCAGGCGCGACAGCAGATGCGTTTACACTCTTTGAGCATTTTGAAGGAAAATTAGAGAAGCACCACGGCAATCTTACTCGTGCTGCGGTTGAAATGGCTAAAGATTGGCGTACTGAGCGTTCTTTACGCAAACTAGAAGCGCTACTCTCAATTGCCGATAGTAAAACTTCATTAATCATTTCCGGCAACGGCGATGTTATTGAACCAGAATATGATTTAATCGCCATTGGTTCTGGTGGTCCTTTTGCTCAATCGGCAGCTCGTGCTTTACTAGAAAGCACCGATTTAAGCGCACGTGAAATCGTCGAAAGATCACTTAATATTGCGGCTGATATTTGTATTTATACCAACCACAATTTACGTATTGAAGAGCTAGACGCAGAACCAAAGGACTAAGATAAACATGACACAAATGACGCCTAAAGAAATTGCTCACGAATTAGATAAGCATATTATTGGCCAAGCGAGCGCCAAACGTTCCGTGGCTATCGCCTTACGTAATCGTTGGAGACGCTCGCAAGTAGATATTTCGATGCGTGATGAAATCACGCCTAAAAACATTCTTATGATCGGCCCAACAGGTGTGGGTAAAACTGAGATTGCACGCCGCCTAGCTCGTCTAGCTAATGCACCGTTTATCAAAATAGAGGCAACCAAATTCACCGAAGTTGGCTATGTTGGTCGTGATGTAGAATCCATCATCCGCGATTTAGTTGAAACAGCGATGAAAATGACGCGTGAAACAGCGACAGAAAAAGTACAAAATCGCGCCGCTGATGAAGCTGAAGAAGCAGTTCTAGATATTTTACTGCCGCGTGCTGAAGGCGGAATGCTATCTGATACAGAAGCATCTACGCGCCAAAAAATGCGTAAAAAATTACGTGAAGGTGATTTTGATAGCAAAGAAATTGAAATAGAAGTTCAAGCTTCACGTATCGGTGTTGAAATCATGGCTCCCCCAGGCATGGAAGAGATGACCAGCCAATTACAGGGCATGTTTCAAAACTTAGGTAATGAAAAAACCAAAACTCAAAAACTTCCGGTTAAAGAAGCGCTTAAATTATTAGCAGAAGAACATGCGGCTAAATTAGTTAATGAAGATGAAATCAAATTAACAGCCGTAGAATCCGTTGAGCAACACGGCATCGTCTTTTTAGATGAAATCGACAAAGTATGCAAACGCTCTGATAGCGGTGGTGGCGATGTATCTCGTGAAGGAGTACAAAGAGATTTATTACCTTTAGTTGAAGGCAGCACGGTTAGCACTAAATATGGCATGATCAAAACCGATCATATTTTATTTATTGCCTCAGGTGCTTTTCACCTAACCAAACCTTCTGATTTAATCCCTGAATTACAAGGTCGCTTTCCTATCCGTGTAGAACTCGAAGATTTAAGTAGCGCTGATTTTATCCGCATTTTAACTGAACCTGATGCGTCTTTAACTGAGCAGTATCAAGCTTTACTGGCTACAGAAGATATGAATCTTAGCTTCACTGAAGACGGTATCAAACGTATCGCTGAGCTTGCTTGGGAAGTCAACGAAAAAACCGAAAACATTGGCGCTCGTCGTTTACATACAATCCTAGAACGCCTATTAGAATCAGTTTCTTTTGATGCGCCTGATTTAGTTGATAAAGACCTTGTTATCACTGAGGCTTACGTTAATGACAATCTATCCGAATTCGTCCAAGACGAAGATTTAAGCCGTTACATTTTATAATTATGCGTATTAAAGCAGAATCAATTGATACCTTCCCGACGGATATAAAGCTACACAAAGTATCTCGGATACTTGAAGTAACTTTTGATAACGGTCAAACCTTTCAGCTACCGTGTGAATACCTACGTGTATTTACACCGTCTGCTGAAGCGATGGGACATGCTCCTGGCCAAGAAACTTTACAAGTCGGCAAAGAAAACATCACCATAAACTCGATCAGACCCATTGGCAATTATGGTATTTCTCCTGATTTTAGTGATGGCCATAATAGCGGCATTTATACCTGGGAATTACTCTATAAACTCGGCAATGAATTTGATGTTATATGGCCTAGCTATTTAGAAGAACTCAAAGCAGCGAACCATACGCGCGTGGATCCCGTGCAAAATTAAACTAATTGGTAGCTCAGTATGAGCTACCTCTTTTCCAGATTGCAGACATACAAAAGCCTGCCTTTATATTTAAGAAAAACCTATGACAACTGAAAATACGACCCACTTTGGTTTTAAACAAGTCGCAGAAAAAGACAAAGTCAAATTAGTGCGCGGAATTTTTGATTCTGTTGCGAGTCAGTATGATGTTATGAATGATTTAATGTCCCTCGGAATTCACCGCATTTGGAAACGTGTTGCCGTACAATTAAGCAATGTCCGCGAAGGCGAGAAAGTACTCGATTTAGCAGGTGGTACAGGCGATTTAACCACGCTTTTTGAAAAACGCGTAGGCAAAACTGGCTCAATTGTTTTGGCTGATATTAATTCCGAAATGTTACGCACAGGACGCGATCGTTTAATTGATCGTGGCTTGATTGGCAATGTTAGCTATGCACAAGTTAACGCTGAATGCCTGCCTTTTGAAGATAATACGTTTGATTGCGTCTGTATTGCTTTTGGCTTACGTAACGTAACCGATAAAGATGCGGCATTACGTTCTATGTATCGCGTATTAAAACCTGGTGGCCGTGTTATTGTTTTAGAATTTTCTCACCCAACTGATAAAGTGACGGAAAAAGTTTATGACTTTTATTCTTTCAAATTATTGCCAAAAATAGGAAAAATTGTTGCTAAAGATGAAGACAGCTACCGTTATTTAGCCGAATCAATTCGTATGCACCCTAAACAAGACATACTAAAAGAAATGATGCAAAGTGCTGGGCTAGAGCGTTGTGAGTATTTCAATATGTCGCAAGGCATTGTCGCTGCGCATAGAGGTTATAAGTTTTAAATCGGTACAATGCAAGGTGCAATCAGCTGATTACACCTTGCAGCCTCTGCCTACCCCCTCCTCTTCCCATTGCCGCTTATTAATCGTATGACAATCAAACCTTTACTTATTAACGCTTTTGAATCTGCGCTCAATAAATACCTTAGTTTAGATGAAGATATTGATCTCTTTTTACAGCCACTAACAGGTAAAGTCATTGCTGTTACCCTGCTACCGTTTAACGAGACGATATACCTCTGCCCTACGACGCAGCGCATTCAGATCATTGACCAATATGCAGAAACCCCAGATACCAAACTCACAGGTTCCTTACCTGCCTTTGGATTAATGGGACTAAGTTCCACGCCTGCACGTTCCTTTTTCTCTGGTGAAGTCACTATTGAGGGCGATCTAAATTTAGGCCGTCACTTTCAAGAGCTTTTTGCCAAACTTGATATAGATCTAGAAGAGCAACTATCGCATTACACTGGCGATATTATTGCGCATAAAGTTGGCAACCTTTTTCGCAGCCTAAATGATTGGCAACAAGATAGCGTGAACACATTAAAACTCAACGTTACCGAGTTTTTACAAGATGAAACCCAAGACGTTCCCCCTGGCCCTGAAGTTAACATTTTCACCCAACAAGTTGACCAGCTTAAAGAAGACTTTGACCGTCTCGAAGCACGAGTAACGCGTTTAAACGATAAATTAAAAGCCAAACAAGCTTAATAAGGAAGATTACGTGAAGCATCCCAAACTGATACTAAGGTTACTCAACATAAACTGGGTACTAATTACTCATGGACTCGACGACCTTATTTTAAAAACACATTTATTCAGGCCTTTACGTTTTCTGGCTATTTTCTCGCCTAATTTCTGGCGCAAAAAAGAGTTTGGTACGCGCGGTGAACGCATCCGTCGCACTTTAGAAGACCTAGGACCGATTTATGTTAAGTTTGGTCAAGCATTGTCTACACGTAAAGATATATTGCCCGATGATATTGCCGATGAACTAGTCAAATTACAAGATAAAGTACCGCCTTTTTCTGACCAACAAGCACGCGAAGTTATCGAGCAAGAATTAGGTATGTCTATTGAAACTGCCTTTGCTGAATTTTCTGCCAGCCCCTTAGCTTCCGCCTCTGTTGCTCAAGTTCATGCAGCAGTTTTACATAGCGGTGAAGAAGTTATCGTCAAAGTTTTACGCCCTGATGTTGAGAAATGGATACATTCGGATATAGGCTTGCTATATGAACTGGCTTCTTTTGCCGAAAAATTCTGGACGGATGCTAAGCGCTTACATGCCAAAGAAATCGTTGCTGAATTTGAAAAAACGCTACTGGATGAACTAGACCTAGTTAGAGAAGCAGGTAATGCGGCAAAATTAAGACGTAATTTTGAAGGTTCTGACGCCCTTTACGTACCTGAAATTCATTGGGAATTCACGCGCCGAAAAGTGCTAGTTATGGAACGCATTTATGGTATTCCAGTGGGGAATATTGATGAATTACGTGCTGCTAATGCAGATTTCAAATTATTAGCTGAACGCGGTGTGGAAATATTTTTCACCCAAGTCTTTAGGGATAATTTTTTCCATGCTGATATGCACCCTGGCAATATATTTGTCGATATTCCCGGAAAATATATTGCTGTCGACTTTGGTATCGTGGGCTCTCTATCCTCTTCCGATCAGCGCTATTTAGCTGAAAATCTACTCGCTTTCTTTAATCGTGATTACCGCCGTGTTGCGGAAATGCATCTACAATCTGGCTGGGTTCCTGCACATACACGTGTCGAAGAATTTGAATCAGCCATTCGTAGTGTTTGTGAACCTATTTTTGACAAGCCTTTAAAAGACATTTCTTTTGGTTTATTGCTTTTACGTTTATTCCAAACTGCGCGCCGTTTTGATATGGAAGTGCAACCGCAACTGGTGTTATTACAAAAAACCTTACTCAATATTGAAGGCCTAGGGCGCCAACTTTATCCTGATTTGGATTTGTGGCAGACCGCTAAACCCTTTTTAGAAGCATGGTTTAAAGAGCGCTTAAGCCCGAAAGCAAAAATACAACAAGCAATCAAAAAATTCCCTGAATTAGCCGAGCATTTTCCTGAAGTTCCTAGCTTACTATTCCAGGTACTTGATGATGCGGCACATACCAGTCAGCGCGCCGAAACACATCACCAACAATTAGATCGACTACACGAACAAATGCAAAGCAACCATAAAGGAACGCTTTATGCTTTATTAGCCAGTGCAACCATGATTAGCGCAGCGATATTTTTCAACTAAGATGCTAGTCAATATCCTGCCTAAAACAGAAATTTCTGCCAAAGAGAACTTACAGTGGCTGTTTATTCTTAGAAATTTAATGATAGGCGGGGAATCGCTACTGCTCTTGATTTCTATCGATATTTTAAAAATTCCGCTACATCAAGAAGCACTATGGCTAACTATTCTAGCCATCGGTACAGTTAATTTATACACTTGGATTCGCTTAAAAACCGATTTACCTGTGACCGAAATGGAGATTTTTTCCCAACTTGCGATTGATGTTCTTGCGATTGCCGCGCTGTTATATCTAACCGGTGGTGCAACCAACCCATTCACTTGGATTTTCTTGCTACCGGTCATTCTTACAGCAATCACCCTGCCCCATGCCTACACTTGGTATATGGTCATATTAACGACAACCATATACACTTTTTTGATTCCCTATCATGCTTCTTTATTGAGCGTCGAACCACATTTAATGCATGCTGAAATGAGTGATATGGCACATAACATGCACAGTCAAAAAGATGAGGAGTTTTTTAATTTTCATATCTTTGGTATGTGGTTTGGTTTTGTCTGTAGTGCGGGCTTAGTTGCTTTCTTTTCCTTAGAACTGTCTAACACGATTAAAGCTGGAGAACGCACACTAGCTGAAGCGCGAGAAAAGGCCTTACAAGATGATCGTATTATCTCTTTAGGTACTTTAGCAGCGAGCGCTGCTCATGATATGGGCACGCCTTTAGGCACCATGGCTATTATTGCCCATGAATTAAAGCATGATGCCGCCCCCATTAGCCAGAGCGAATTGCATGAGAAAATGACTATCATGCTTGATCAAGTTAACCGCTGCAAGCAGGCTTTATCCGTTATGTCTGCTTCTGCTGGTGAATTACGCGCAGACTCAGGTCATATTACACTACTCAGCGATTATTTAGATGAAGTGATCATGCAATGGCGCAGCCAGCAGCCAGGCGTTAAATTAAATTTACTGATTAATCCTGAAGCACCGCTCAACTCCTCTATCATTGCTGAGCTGACGCTAACGCACTCTTTAATTAATATTTTAAATAATGCGGCCGAAGTTTCACCCCGAGAAAAAGGCATTGATTTAGCGATTCACCGCTGCACTATAGATAATTTCATTGGCTTACAAATACGCGATTATGGGCCGGGCATACCTGATGACTTGCTCAATAAAATTGGCAAAGAACCCATTAATAATAGCAATCAAGGTCTAGGCGTTGGATTATTTCTTACCTATTCAACAATTAATCGTATAGGCGGTACAATAGAAGTCAGTAATTCACCTCAAGGTGGAGCCTGCATTGATATTTATCTACCATTAGTCCCTAGCTAAATAAATCCTATGTCTGAAGAAACTCAAGCTCGCTTATTATTAGTTGATGATGATCAAACCTACTGCTCAGTCCTTAAATCGGCACTGCAAAAACGAGGTTTTGAAGTCTCTGTTGCCTACGACGTAAAAAGCGGCCTTAGCTTAGCAGAGCAATTTGAACCTGAATATGCGGTTATTGATTTACGCATAGGCTATGAATCTGGCCTAGAATTAGTTCAAAAACTTATTTCTCTGGATGCTAATACGCAAATTATTATGCTCACAGGCTTTGCCAGTATTGCCACCGCAGTTGAGGCAATCAAACTCGGTGCTAAACATTACTTAACCAAACCTGCTAACGCGGATGAAATATTACAAGCATTGAATAAAGATTCAGGTGATAGCTCCGTTGCCATTAATGAAAACCCCCTCTCAGTTAAACGCTTAGAATGGGAACATTTACAAAAAGTATTAATGGAACATGAAGGCAATATTTCAGCGGCTGCACGTGCATTGAATATGCATCGTCGCACTTTACAACGCAAATTAGATAAACGTCCGGTAAAAGAATAATGAGCGCAGAAAATAAAGAACACCCCTTTGCTGAAACTATTCGTATTTTAGGTAAGGGAAAAAATGGCTCGCGCCCGCTCACTCAAGAAGAAGCCTATCAAGCGATGCGTATGATTTTAGCGGGTGAAGTTGAAGACATACAGCTTGGTGCCTTTTTAATGCTCATGCGGGTCAAAGAAGAGACCCCAGAAGAGCTCGCTGGTTTTGTGCTCGCAGTGCGTGAAACATTACCCAACTACGGCACTATTCAGACTGCTGATTTAGACTGGTCAGCTTATGCAGGAAAACGTAGACACTTACCTTGGTTTATATTGTCTAGTTTATTGCTCGCAGAAAATGGCATTAAAGTATTAATGCACGGCTCTGCCTCTCATTCAGAAAGCCGTTTGTTTGTTCAAGATATGCTTCCTTTATTTGCCTTAGCGCCAGCGCAATCTATTGCTCAAGCCGAACAACAACTACAAAGTAGTAACGTTTCTTATTTATCATTAGAGCAGTTCTGCCCTACTTTAAATAAAATGATTCATCTGCGTTCGTTAATGGGTTTACGTTCCCCCGTACATACCTTAGTACGCTTAATTAACCCCTTTAACGCCCCTTACAGTATTCAAGGCATTTTTCATCCAGGCTATCGCCCAGTACATCAAGAAGCTGCACTGCTCCTACAGCAGCCTAATATGGCCGTATTAAAAGGTGAAGGTGGAGAAACGGAGCGTAATCCAGATATGGAATGCTTGGTACAAAGCGTACATAATAATGAACTTTCGGAAGAAATATGGCCAGCATTATTTGCTCGACGTCACGTCAAACCAGAACAGCTAGACCCTAAGCAACTAATACAAGTTTGGCGTGATGAGTGTCAAGATGAGTTTGCCCAAGCAAGCATTATTGGTACGACGGCTGTTGCTTTAAAACTACTAGGAAAAGCGACATCTCAGGAAGATGCGCATGATTTAGCGACACAATATTGGTATAAGCGAAATAAAAACGCCTACGCATCTCTATGATAGAACTCAGGAATCCCTTTCATATCACCCTTTTCCATATGTTGATACTCAAGCCCTAATATCGTTCCTTCATTATCATCATGCTCAAACCAAGCAACTTTCGCTTCGCCATGTAGATGTAGCTTATCGAACTTAAATTCGATAAGCATTCCTTCCTGAACATCAACATACTCCGGAATACGTATCATTACACCATCTACTGAGACATTCCGAGTCATAAATTCGTATACATTTTTATTGATCAGAGCTTGGCCGGGTGCCGCCATACTTTTCCGGTAAGCTTTGCGTTTATATAATAAATTATCAGCATCATAAGAAATTTGTTTAAACTCTAAACCAATTAAAATATGCTGCCCATCCATTTCAACTCTTACAATTTCAGCTTCGCCGGCTAAATTTAATTTTTCAATATAAATATCAACCAAACTAGACTGCTTTACCAACAAAAATACATCCCGCTCATCATGGACACTAAGTGAAGTATCTATAGATGCTAGCATGCCGGTGATCGAAAGATTCTGCACTTGCATTTCATGCTCTGCTCCACCAATAAACATAAACCCCATGAGTGCTAACTTTTTGCGGTAATTTTGCCTTGAATTTGTCATATTAATATCATTTCTTATCAGCAGAGCAGTATAATTGCTTTATTCTTAATGTTATATACCTTACTAGTCATAGGTTAGCTTATATTTAAAGAAAAACAATACTTTATAATAAAACTTTCACATTTAAGATGCACTATGTCAGCAGCATTAATAAAAAACCATGCTTAAACAAACTATTAGCAATTTCCTCTTAGTCTTATTTGCCTTGTCATTAACTGCTTGCACAGCCTCACAACCTAAAAATACCAACAATATTTGTGCAATTTTCAAAGAAAAAGATGACTGGTACGACTACAGCAAGGACTCCTATCTGAAGTGGGGCGTTCCTATACCTATACAAATGGCCATTATGCACCAAGAGTCACGCTTTGTTGCGGATGCAAAACCACCTAGACCTTGGCTATTAGGTATTATTCCTTGGTTCCGAAATAGCTCTGCCTATGGCTACCCGCAAGCACAAGACGGCACCTGGGACTGGTACCTGAAGGAAGCTGGCAGTTGGAGCGCAGATCGAGACGACTTTGAAGATGCCAGTGATTTTATTGGCTGGTATTGTACCGTCAGCTATAAAAAACTCGGCATATCTAAATGGGATACAGCAAACCAATACTTAGCCTATCATGAAGGGCATGGTGGCTTTAAAAGAAAAACTTACCTTAAAAAACCATGGCTATTAAAAACAGCTAAAAAAGTAAACCGACAAGCTCAGGCCTTTAAGCAGCAATTAAATGGCTGTAAAGCAGAATTAGAAAGTACTAGCTGGTTTTTTTGGTAAAATAGCTAACTTAAACAATTTTAAGGAGTAGAAGTGAGTAAAATTCAACTCATTATTATCGCAGTTTCCATTCTCATACTTATAGGACTTTTCATGTTTTCAAAGAACAACTCAGAACTTGCCCAAACCAACATCACTGAAGGCGCAGCATTTCTTGCTGAGAATGCCACTAAAGAAGGCGTTATCACTACTGCAAGTGGTTTGCAATACACTATTCTCACTGATGCTGAAGGCGACAAGCCAAGTGCTACATCTAATGTAACTGTGCATTATAAAGGCACCACTTTGGATGGTACTGAGTTTGATAGTTCATATAGCCGCAACGCACCGGCTACCTTTCCTTTAAATCGCGTGATTGGCGGTTGGACTGAAGGTGTACAGTTAATGTCAGTGGGGGCTACTTACCGCTTCTTCATTCCTTCTGAACTTGCTTATGGCGCACAAGGTGCTGGCGGCGCAATTGGCCCTAATGCAACACTTATTTTTGATGTTGAATTACTCAGCTTCTAATAAAAGTCTAGCTTAGGAACAAGATTTCAATAAAACCCGAAACTTTGTGTAACCTGTATGAAACCTGTGGAATACGGGAAGTTGAATTCACTGCGCTCCCTGTATTCCGTAAACTCCATACAGGCTACATTAGAACGTAAACTTTCGGATATTATTAAAACCTCATTCCTTAAAGTGTAGTATTTTTAATCACTACACTTTACCGTTCTAGCTTTTAATTCCCAATGCTGTTGACTTAAAAATAAACGCCTTTTCCAATAAGAGAAGGTTTAAGTCAACGACATTGCTTTAATTCCCCCTTTTTCTCAACCTTTATAAATATCACATGACCGACTCTCGTTTTTTTGCGACCTGCCCTAAAGCAATGGAAGATATCCTTGCGACTGAACTAAAACAATTAGGCGTACAACAGGTAAAAACCGCTATGGCCGGTGTGTATTTTGAAGGTTCTCTAGAAAATGCCTACCGAGTTTGCCTTTGGTCACGTATTGCCAATCGCGTATTACTGGTTTTAAGTACTTTCAGTGTTACTAGCCAAGAAGATTTATACGATGGCATCTATAAAGTGAACTGGTTTGATCATATGAAACCAGACGATAGCTTTGCCGTTTCATTTAATGCCAAAGCATCTAAAGTAATCAACAACACGCACTTTGGTGCCCTCAAAGTAAAAGATGCCGTGGTTGATCAGATGCGTAAGAAATTCAATAAACGCCCTGAAATCAACCTCACGCAACCGAATATCCGAATTAATGTCTACTTACAACAAGAACAGGCAACACTAAGCTTGGATTTATCTGGTGAGAGTCTACATCGACGTGGCTATCGTGATATTAGCATTGCGGCACCGATCAAAGAAAACCTTGCTGCAGCCATACTTTATCGTAGCAAATGGCCTGAAATATCCCGCCAAGGCGGTAGTTTAATCGACCCCATGTGTGGTTCAGGAACCTTATTATTAGAGGCCGCCATGATGGCAGCCGACTATGCTCCAGGCTTACAACACAAACACTTTGGCTTTACCAGCTGGAAAAAACACGATGCCGCGCTGTGGCAATCATTACTAGTGGAAGCTGAGCAACGTAAAACAACCGGCTTACAAAACTTACCCTCTATTGTCGGTTTTGACCAAAGTAGGCAAGCAATCAATGCCGCTTTATTACATATAGAAAATGCTGGCTTACAAAATTACATACACGTTGAACGTCGAGATATAAACGATGCAACCGCCGCAGAAAGCTGGCAGCCAGGTATAGTGATGTGTAACCCTCCTTACGGCGAGCGCTTGGGTACTACTGAAGAAACCGCACTCTTATATCGCAGCTTTGGTGACGTGCTCAAAGCACAGTTTAAGCATTGGCAAGCCGCCATGATTATTAGCGACCCTGAACTCGGTTTTCGTTTAGGTATACGCTCGCAAAAACCGATTACTTTTTTCAATGGTGCCTTAGAATGTAAACTCCTACGTTTTGCTATAGAAGAAGAGAACTTTTTTACGCCTAAAGCAAAAACTCAGCAAGAACGTATCGAACAAGTTATTGAACATCCACCAGAAATAGACAGCGAAGCAACAGAAAATGCGCAAATGTTTGCCAATCGCCTAAAGAAAAATATCAAAAAAACGGCTAAATGGGTAAAACGTGAAGACATGCACTGCTACCGTATTTACGATGCTGACTTACCTGAATATGCCATTGCGATTGATGTGTATCAAGGTGAAAAAACGTGGATCAATGTCCAAGAGTATCAAGCCCCTAAAACCATCTCAGAAGAAAAAGCAAATTCACGCCTAGCCGCTGCAATGAATGAAATCCCTAAGGTCTTTAATATTCCTAAGGAACAAGTGTATTTAAAAATACGCAGCAAACAAAAAGGCATGGAACAGTACGAAAAACAAGCGCATTCAGAACAATTTGAAATTGTTGAAGAGCACGGCGCACGTTTTTATGTTAATTTTGAAGATTACTTAGACACCGGAATCTTTTTAGATCACCGACCTATTCGTCTACATATCCAGCAACAAGCCAAAGACAAACATATTTTAAACTTATTTGCCTACACCGGCACTGCTTCAGTGCATGCAGCCATTGGCGGGGCAAGCTCTACTACGAGCGTAGATATGTCTAAGACCTATTTAGACTGGGCTCAACGCAATATGGAGCTCAATCAAGTTAAAAATGACAATTATTTTATTCGTGCCGACTGCAAAGAATGGCTAGAAGAACAAACAACAAAGCCTAAACGTGACCAGGCCTACGACTTGATTTTTCTTGACCCACCCACCTTTTCTAACTCCAAACGAATGGAAACCACCCTTTCCATACAAGAAGATCATGTGGCATTGATTAAACAGGCGGTGCAGTTATTAAATGACGGCGGTGTGCTTTATTTCTCAACCAATTTCCGCCGCTTTAAACTTGATACCGAGGCGCTAGCAAACTTCACTATAGAAGATATTAGTGCAGACACCATTCCGGAAGACTTTTCCAGAACACCTAAAATTCATTATTGCTGGGAAATTACCCGTTAAAATAATGCAACACTTTAAAATCTTAGTAAAAGGCAGAGTACAGGGGGTTAGCTTTAGAGCTTTCACCCTAAAGTCAGCGAAAAAATATGGCATTTATGGCACGGTAAAAAACCGTGCCGATGGTGATGTAGAAATCATTGCATCTGCCTCTACACAAGCGATAGAAAATTTTATTCGAGACTGCCGAAAAGGCTCGTTATTCGCGAAAGTAACTGAGCTAAAAACCATAGAGCTTCCTAGTCCAGGAATATTATTCACTGATTTTAGAATTATTGACCAATAGCAATCAATAGTACTCAAGAAAACCCAGTGCATGCCGACTACATACACATAAAGAATAATGGAGTAACGGCAATGAACATAACATTTATCAAACGGCTTTTTGTACTGACCCTACTCAGTATCAGTATTTTTGCTTGCGCACCTCAAAGAGTAGCAAGGATTCAAGTCCCCCCCATTAAAATATTAACGGCAATGGGCTACGGTACATCCGATATATTCAGTAATTACTCGCCAGCACAACGTCGCCTAATGAGTATGCGCGCATCAAAAATGGATGCTTATCGAAATCTTGCCGAACAAATTTACGGCGTAAGGATTCATGGACATACTACCGTTTCAGCAATGACGGTAAAAAATGACAGCTATAGAACTTATATCGATGCCTTTTTAAAGGGTGCGCGAGTTACCAGCATTACAGCAGTTGACGCGGATACTTATGAAACTGTACTGGAAATCACGCTAACCCCCAAATTCTTCACCTGCCTAAGTGGAACAGCAGCCATCCATAGCCAATGCCTTAATGGTGTTGGACATAGGCAGAATTACAGTGAAAACATACTTCCTGAAGTCAGCATAGCCAGCATTTCAAATTATAAATGTAACTCCATCGACTGCTATCAATTTCCCGCAGTCTCAGGCTTTTACAATAAAGAACATTAAATAGGAACGGACACTATGAAGCATATACTCAAGGCTTTCCTTATCACCCTTCTGTTCACTTCGCTTAGCGCCTGTGAATCGGGAATGTTTATACGTGGCAGTCACTCACATCATTACAATGATAATCACTATAATCAGCCTATCAGCTGGGGCTATACTGTTGGCGACCCCGTATTAGGCGCTGGTTATTCCGGTAACTTTTATCCTTCTAACTCCCCTTATGGACAGCATGTCGTACATGAAGGAGAAGGCGCTGTTGCACCTTAATTAACACACTATGCAAAGTTTTAAATACCTACTACTCATTTTTTGCTTACTATTGCAGGCTTGCAGTACCTCTAAACCACCCATAAGCCTGCCTGTTGAGCAAATAGCCACTGTTGAGGGTCAGGCAATAATAAAAGATGGCGCTCAATTACTTGCCCGAAAAATGGCTATCCGAGACGCTATTCGTCAAGCCTCTTTGCAAAATAACAGCCAAATTAACAGCCGTACACTGATCAATCAAAATAGCATTGCGCTCGACACCTTCACACTAAGAACCACTGCATTAATCAATAATACAAAAGTAATAGATGAGTGGATAGAAAATGACATTTACCATGTGCGCGCTATTGTTCGCTTAACAACAGGCCGTATGTGTACCCCTCAATACCGTAAGCGCCTAGCAGCAACGGCATTTCCGATGGTGCAGCTCAGTCATATTAGCATGTCCGAAAGCAATGATTTAAGTAATGGAATCCCAAGAGAAATCAGCAATATTCTAACTCAATCAGGCGCTTATCTAGGACGCAATAAAACCCATACTTCTTTATACGCTCAGCCCGACCTAGCTCCAGAAATTACAGGGCCTCACCCCTACGATATATCTGATGATATGACCTTAGCGCAAAGAAGCCGAGTTCAATTTGTGTTATCAGGTGTTATCAGAGACTTAGAATCTTCATCGAGGGAATATTATCGTGGCTCAGGTTTCATATCTTGGGTAAAGTCTCTTAATAGTTATTTTTTTACAACACGCAGCATTACCATTGATGTCTATATGCACGATGGTTACAGTGGCGCATTACTTTTTCAGCATCGTTACAAAGACCAAGCATCCGGTAATATCAGAATCCCTAAAAATGTCATGGTAGGTAGCCAATCATTCAACGATACCGATACAGGTAATAAAATCACTAAAATCATTAACCAGTCAGTTAAAGACATACAAGAATCCTTAAATTGCTATCCTTTTCATACCCGTATTTTAAAAATAGAAGAAAATAAAGTTTTTATTGATGCGGGCGCGCAAGAACGCCTGAACGAAGGAGATCAACTAGTTGTTTACAGTAGTTTAGGAACAATACATCAGCTCGGTGGTGAGCAAGAAGTTTTAGGCTTTGATAAAAGACCTGCAGGTGTTTTAACCATTAAAGAAATAACACCTTTATTTGCCATAGGTGAACTAGAAGCACCACCGCATATGCTAGGTATAAAAGTAGGTGACTGGGTTAAGTCGTGGTAATCATGCTCAAGCTAGACCAACCCTAATAGATTTACCTGATTACTTACAACTCTCAGCCAATAGTAGAATAAAGCTGGAAATATCAGTATGTTAAAAACTCGTCATTCCCGAAGTTTTTTATCGGGGATCTATGAGATTCCTGCTTAAAGCATAGGATGACGTGGTATAGCTGAGGGTTATGGGTAATCAGGTAGATTTATACTTAACCCCATATAACCAAGAGAAACCGTCATTCCTAACTGCTATCCAGTCAAGCGTAGGCACAAGCTTTAGCAGGAACCTATAGTGTATGTATGAATTCCCAATTAAAGATTTCGGGAATGATGGCTATTACAATGGTTATTTATTGGGATTGGTATTGGTATTAGACGAATCATAATGGGCGGGAGGAATGAGAAATATAAGCTCTAAGCCTCAGCGGCCAATTCCTGCGCATCGCTGACAAAGATATAATCAGTTTTCAAGCAATGGTCCAACCATTTATCCAAAAAATAATTTAAGCGCCACTTATAATCCATAATATCCTTACTACGGCTGATATCAGTAATCGCATTAGCCACTTCTACGCGCTTATAATCACGCAATACTTCAGCAATACAAACATCAAAATACACGCGAATTTTAACAGCAGGCTCCAACAGTAAATTGGAATCCTCAGTAAAAAAATGGCTAAGTTGTATCGTTTTTGTATACGGAGTCTGCTCAAGAACTTGTACATGCAACATGGGCTTCCCCTGAGAAAGTCCCTGAGCGGAACCAGACAGATACCTAAGATCAGGTATTAGTCGAACTATTTTTTTATAATTTCCCTCACAAACTGTCTGCAAACAAAATGATTTATTTAGTGGGGCAACCTTAAACATAGCGTCAATTAAACTGCCTTAATCCCTTTTATTTCCGTTGCCACTTCGTATAGTCCCGGCTCTATATCCTTACAACGAATAACTTCTACATAAGCTTTCATAGGTGGCGTCAATGAATTCTCAGGCGAAATAGTCACCTCTAGCGCAGCACCAGCCTCAAGCACTCGGTCAGCTGTAAATAAAACACCTGAGCCGCTTAAATTTAAACAGGTTCCAACATACGACTGATCCGAATCAGGAAACTTATAAGTCATTTCACAAGACACATCCATACGGATAAATGTTCTAGATTCTGCGTGATCCAACATTAGCTACTCCAAAATAAACTCAAAATTAAATACAATTACTCTTAACTTAGTTTCTTAGAGGCAAGAATAACGTAAAATATACCGCTAAGAAGTATATCCTAAAAAGACGCTCCATTTTTAGCTGAATAACTAAAAATAACAAGTAAATTTAGCCAAATAAAAACCAAGCAACTTTAAGATCACTCATACTACGACAAATCACTGTATATTTCACATAAATACTAAAAAACGAGATCTAATTCACAATGCAGAAATCAACCATACTCACAGGTATCACCACAACAGGAACACCACACTTAGGTAATTATGTAGGGGCTATTCGTCCAGCGATTCAAGCCAGTAAAGACCCCCTTGCAAAGCCTTTTTATTTTTTAGCAGACTATCACGCATTAATTAAGTGCCAAGAACCTGAAAAGGTACGCCAATCCAGCCTAGAAATTGCTGCCACTTGGCTTGCGCTAGGCCTAGATACAAAAAATGCAACGTTCTATCGTCAGTCAGATGTCCCAGAAATCATGGAGCTCAGCTGGATGCTAACCTGCGTTGCCTCTAAAGGTCTAATGAACCGCGCACATGCTTATAAAGCAGTTGTTGCTGAAAATGAAGCAACAGCCAATACCGACCCTGATAAAGGCATTAATATGGGGCTCTTTAGCTACCCAATTCTAATGGCCGCTGATATGCTAATCTTTAATGCCAATAAAGTCCCCGTTGGCAAAGACCAAATTCAACACATCGAAATGGCACGCGATATAGCCGCACGTTTCAATCACATTTATGGCGAACACTTTGCTCTTCCCGAAGCCATTGTCGATGAAAATGCATCTACTTTAGCCGGCCTAGATGGGCGTAAAATGAGCAAAAGCTACGACAACACGATCCCTTTATTTGCGCCCGAAAAGAAACTCAAAAAACTAATTAACAAAATCAAGACCAACTCCCTAGAGCCAGGCGAGCCTAAAGATCCAACTGATTGCACTTTGTTCAGCACCTACAAAGCTTTCGCCAGTGAACATGAAGTAGCCGATATTCGCCAACGCTATGCAGAAGGAATTGCTTGGGGAGAAATGAAAAAGGTTTTATTTGAAAAGATTAACGACCATATAGCGCCCGCGAGAGATCGCTACGAAGCTTTAATACAAGAACCCGCACATATCGAACAGCAACTACAAGAAGGCGCAGAAAAAGCACGCGCAATAAGTGCTCCCTTCTTATTAGAGCTACGCAAAGCAGTTGGCATTCAAAAAATGATTTAAACGATCAGCATTGACCAAGTTAATGCCATTACTATAAACAATCACTGGTGTGGGCTGATTATATTCAATCCACACCAGTGTTGCTAAGGAGGCTGTGAAAGTCTTCAATATAATCCCCCCCAGCAAAAGCATAGGTATCTACACAAGTCTTAAAGCTCTCCAGAGGGAGAAGGTTGGATGAGGGGGAATAAGGTAAAGCCTTGATTTGATTCTCCTCACCCCAACCCTCTCCAACAGGGAGCTACCCTGACTTGTAACTCGTTGTATTTTAATGCCCAAAAGTTGTGTAGATACCTATGCCAGCAAGGGAGGGCTTTATTTTTTTATGCCAAAGTTATGTAGATACCTATTCCTCTGGAGAAGCTGCTTACTCTAAGCCACTAAAGCATTCTGATTAACTTGATCAATCAGCTTAATCACCTGCACCACTTCAGCGTCATCAAATACCCCAAACAAGCCTTGATCATGGACATTGGTAAAGGGAGACTCAAATAGCATCTTCTTATCTATCGTGCCATTGGTGGTTAAGTAACTGATGATACTATTGATAAAGGTCATTTGATCCGCGCGTAGATTTCCAGTCTGGATAAACTCAGCAAATGCAGCTTGAGCAGCGCTAACATCTAACCCCACAATACCTCGAATAAACTCGCCTAAAGGTTTATTGCCATAATTGTCGATGTAGTCTTGTTTCGTACCGACCGTCCCACCATCAAACAGAATGTCTTCTAAGGTATTAATTTCAGTCTCAGTGATCGGCTTATTGGTTTGCAGTTTATGTATCACCAGATGATCTTTATGCTTGCGTATATAAGACTCCACTCGATCCTTATAGCTTTGCAGCTTGCCATAGCTGGGGATTAAATCACGCTCACCAATGCCATCATGATCCAAATCATCTTCAAAGCTAGTGATAACATTGACTTGCTTTTCTTTATCCAGATACTTAATCAAATCACGAACAGCAACACGCACTTTATCTAAATGATTAATGTTAATAGACCGCCAAAAGGGTTCAGTCTGTAGCTCATTTAACAACGGCACTTGCATAGAAACCGCAGGAATATTCTGTTTTTTCAGCAACACTTTTGCAGTACCACTGATTTTATTGATATAACGATCCGTACTGTATGCGCCAGTTAATAAAGCGAGCTGATAATTTAGAATCAGAATATCAAAGCGTCTAGCCAATTCGTCATCGTTTTTATTAGGCAATATCAATTTAGATAAATGGGTATTCACATCCAGCATATCGCTTTTAGATAAATTCGCCCAACGTGCTTTATCTCTGTACTCAACCACAGCACGCATTTCTGCTTTCACCACAAAACGATCCATATCCAATCCAGCGACTAACGTGTGTAATTCAGCAATATAAGACTCAGCAAGCGCACGTTGATCATCCGTACTATCGGCATTCTCACGGATTAATAGTGCCACTTCTAACTGCGCTTCAAACACTTGTTGCGTTAGGCTTTTAATTGCATTTCCTTCAATACCATCAGGGTTCACATCAAAGAATTCAAAGTTTTCGCAATAATCAAAGATAGCGAATTCTTTCTTATCTAAACCTGGACCGAACAAACCAGAGCATAAACGCGTACCTCGACCGATCATTTGCCAGAACTTAGTGGCTGACTTAACCTGCTTAAAAAAGACTAGATTCACGACTCTAGGCGCATCGACACCGGTATCCATCATATCCACGGAAACCGCTATTTGCGGATCATGCTCTTCATACGGATCAGCAAATATTTCTAATAAATTTTGCGCTTTAGTCTCGTAATTATCAATGACACGTAAAAACTTACCGGCGTATTCAGGATAATTCTTATTAAATCGCTCCTCAATAAAAATGGCATGAGCATGGTTCTTAGCAAAGATAATGGTCTTACCTAATTTATCACCGCCTTGTACTTTGATGCCTGATGTCATCAAATGATTAAGCACTTTGTCTACGGTATCAGTATTGAATAACCACTTATTTAATGCTGCACTGGAAATTTCTTCAGGCGTTTCGTTTAAAGTAGGATCACCAAATTTTAATTCATATTCTTCTTTTTCAGCATCCGATAAATCCTTGTACTTAATGCCTTCACGTAGAAACTTCAGCGGAATAGACATCGCTTTAGGCGGTACAAGAAAACCTTCAGCAACCGCTTTATCTAATTCATAAGCAAAAGTTGGATTATCATCCTCAATACCAAACAAACCATAAGTATTGTGATCCACCTCTGTCTTAGGTGTTGCGGTTAATCCCACGAGCATCGCATCAAAGTAATCAAATATCGCTTTGTACTTTTGGTACACCGAACGATGTGCTTCATCAATAATAATCAGATCAAAATGCCCGATACCATAAAAGCGCAAATCAGCCGCCAGCATGCCATCAATCCGATTCATAATGGAGGGATAAGTAGAAAAGACTAAGCGTGTGCCGTTATCTTCACGCTCTTTAGTTAAATCAATCGCTGATAAACTGGGTAAATGCTCATTAAATGCATTCTTTGCCTGACTGACCAAAGCATTACGATCCGCTAAAAACAACACGCGTTTCGCCCAATTACATTTAGTCAACATATCAACAATAGCTGAAGCAGTCCGCGTTTTACCGCTGCCTGTCGCCATTACCAATAAACTTTGTCTTGCGCGCCCGCGTAACTCTCCGTGTTGATTCACGCTGACACTGTTTTCAGCCACACGCGCAATCGCTTCTAATTGATAAGCACGCCCAGCAATGGACTCATTCACTTTAAATTCACGCAAATCAGTTCGACTAGAACGTCGATCAATTAATAAAGCAAGTTCATCTTTCGTGTAAAACCCTTGTACATCGCGTTCAGGTGAGAATAAATCATCCCATAAATAGGTTTCGAAACCATTACTGTAAAAGATGATAGGACGCTGACCATGCATGGCAAACAAGCAATCAGCATACAATTCTGCCTGATGCTTACCTTTTTTAGGGCTGACCATGGTTTTTTTAGCTTCAACCACTGCCAAAGGTAAACCATCATCGCCCCATAAAACATAATCAACATAACCAATACCACTAGAATTTGTGCTAAGTGGCATCCCTTTAACTTCATATTCCAATTCACGTCCTTCACGTAAATTATCCCAACCGCATTCTTTCAAAGATAAATCGATATAACGCTTACGTGTTTCAGCTTCAGAAATTAATAGAGGAATAGCAGTGGCTTCATCAACCGACTTTTCACGCTTTGCTTTACGCTCAGAAATCTCTGCCCGCTGTTGATCAAGTTGCTCCTTTAACGCGCTATTTTCTTGTGCTAATTCGCTTTGTGCTTGTTCAGCTTCACGAAATGCCTGATTCTTTTGCTCTAAATCAGCAATTAAATCCTGTAGCTGCTGTTTTGTTTGCTGCTGCTCAGCATCGCCAGTAGATGAAACAGCACTGGGTATTAATGCTTCATCAAACGCCTGTGCTTCGGGCGTATTCTTACCATAGTAAATGACTAAAAAACGTAAGAACCGAAACAAATACTTTAATGAAGCTAATGCATCTTGTGTACTGATTTTATTGCCATGTGCCGCGCTATTGCCAGTTTTACGAATAAGATTTAGCTCGGCAAAGAAAGTACGATTGAATAGCGAACTAAAAGCATGCTCATGCATCAAAGTACTTAAATCAGATCGCCAAGGACGCGTTAAATTAGCATCGTGGTCATACAACCAATTAACAGCATTCTCAAAGGTACTACGACAAAAGACAGCGGTAGAAGTAGGCGAAATAAAAGTAAACTTCTCAGCTTCCACTGCATCGGCATATAAATCAGGAAAATCCGTTTTAATAAAGTTGAAATTACTCATATATTCGCTCATTCCCATGCGTTTAATTCATCTTCAGGTAAAGCATCAAAAAAAGACGAACTTAATTATCTCGTTCCCACGCGCTGCGTGGGAATGCAGGTAACGACGCGCTAGCGTCATGTTTAATTAAAACCAATCTATATCGACGTTTAAAAGCCCTTGTTCACCTGAGTAATTACGCGCACTGGAGTTACGCCAATGCACAGGATTATCGATATAGCCTCGCTTTACTGGATTATTATGTATATATTCAATTTTTTGCCGCATCATTTCATCGCTTTGGATTTGCTGAGGGTGTGAGCCTTCTTCCCAAACCTGATATTCACGATCTGTTTTATGCGCTTTTTTATAAAAAGCTAATTGCTTGAGTGTGCGCTCAGCACCTTGAGTCTTAAGTACGTCAAGCAATCGTTTAGCTGTCCATGATTTAAAGCTGCTTATCTCAGCTTGTAATGCCGTTGACTGAACAACCAAATGTAGATGATTTTCTAAAATCACATAAGCATAAATTTTTAGATCGCGTTGCTCTTGACGATAGCTTAATGCATCTAAAATAACTTGGACTGTTGCTGGACGAGTAAAAATCGGTATCCAGTTATTGATCGTACAAGTCAGAAAGTGAGGCGCTTGTTGTTCGTAAATAGTATAGCGAGATCGGCCCATTAATATACTCCTGATTTTTTAACTAAATTTAAAGCTGGACGCGGCGCGTCCGTACTCAGTTCCCACGCAGCGCGTGGGAACTAGGAATAGAGAATATACTCCGCTCTCTATATTTATCTCGTTCCCATGCGCCGAGGCTGTGAAATTATTTTATAGTTTACAATTAAGTAACTACTCAGCGTAATTTAAAAATATAACCATATGATTTTAAAATAGAATTAATATTAAATTCTATTTTTTAGTAGCATTTTAGTGCAATAATGGATAGAAATGGTCAAATTTATTTTTTATATCATTGATTTGTAATTAAAAAATACGCTGAGTAGTTACACAATTAATTACTTAAAATTTAAACTTTGCCTATTTTTGCCATTTTTTAAAGAAAAATGATTAAAACAGGCATTTTCAATAGAAAATAAATTTATACCCAATTGATAAATAAGTAATTAATACTTTCACAGTCTCGCCGCGTGGGAATGCAGGTAACGACGCGCTAGCGTCAAGTAATATTTCGTATTATTTACAATTGATCAAAAAAAGCATCTAGCTCTTCTACTGAGTTAAATACCTGAGATTCACCTCGGCTAATCGCTTTATCACTAACTGCAATCGCATTACGCAAGCGTTCCAACTTAATCGAATTATCTTGAATAAAACGATCCAATGGGGGCATTACATTAAGACTCATAGCGCTATATCCTATTTTCATACAGATCAGCAATTGGGAAACACAAATCATAGTCATTCCATTCCAAATCACCGTCGTCGACCTCAAACTTAGCAAATTCTTCAGGAGCTAAATATTTTCTAATTAATGGATTAAGCGATTGAAAAAGAAGTGGTTTGAAATCAATAATCTGACTTGATTGGTCATTAAACACTAATTCTAGCTTATAGTTATCAAGTTGTTTTACTTGTTCAATGCTGATGATTTGACTACTGGAGATCATTTAATATTTTCACAAGAGAAATAATCCATTAGAAAGCACTTACTAAAGTTTTACACTATGGGGGATCACATTGATAAAATCATGATGAAAAGCTTTATCGTAGCTGATAACAGGGATAGCTTCTATTTCAGATTGCGCCATTAACATTCTGTCAAAAGGATCTCTATGCTCAATGGGCAACTGACCTGCACGTAAAGCATGTGCTGTTGATACCCCTAATTCATTAAATCCCATTTGATTAAGCAAGGATTCGTAATTACTTAATAATTGTTCAGCCTCTGGCATTTTACCAATACGGTATTTTGTAGCAATTTCCCAAGCAGAGGCACTACTCACGTAAATGGTATGGCTAGGGTTTTTTAGAATTTGACGGCTTATATCGCACAATCTAGCATCATCAAAAACCCACCATAATAAAACATGCGTATCAATAAGGTAGCTCATTCCCATACTTTTAGCTCATCTTCAGGCAACTCATCAAAAAAAGACTGACTTAATGAGCCTTTTAAAATACCTGGCTTGCGCTCACTAGCATTTTCTTTATTAAGGCCTAAACGAAAGTAATGAATAAGATCATAAATCTCTGCCAATTTATCATCAGGAATGTCCTGTATTTCATGCATTATTTGTTGCTGTAACATACTAACCTCAAATTAATTAAAGTTACGCGGTATAAATCCTGTTTAATTATGATGCTTGTATTTATAGATTGCCAATTTAAATCGATTGTCTTGATTTTTTATGTTCATACAGGAATAGCCTCGCTAACAACCTGGTCTCGAAATAAGTCTGGTAAAGCGTTCGGTGTCACTACATCCACATTAACACCGAGCAAAGCTTTCAATTCCAAACGTGCACCAATGTCCATTAATGAAGTGGCGGACGTAGGTCCTACCAATAAGTCAAGGTCACTGGTGCGGTATCTTCACCACGAATAACCGAGCCAAAAACACGCGCATTAACGGTATGATGCGCTAAAACAATCGCTCTAATTTGAGCGCGGTAAGTATTTAAAGCAGTCGATGGACGCATAGCATGTTGACCTCAAATAGAAATATCAATGCATAACAAAGCATTCTCGTTCCCATCGCTCTGCGTGGGAATGCATCGGGGAACGCTCAGCGTTCCGTACGTATAAAACACGTTAACACTTTTGTGGGGTTTAACGAGTTCTATTTTCTTGTGCTACTCGACGCAGAGCGTCGTCATATGCATTCCCACGCGGAGCGATGGGAACGAGGAAAGAAAACCCTAGTGCCGCCACTTTTTCGATTAATGATGGATACAGATCTTGACCATCATAAGTCATATACGGTTGAGCGACAGCAGAAGCTAAAATTTCAGAATCACGAATGCCTGTTGCACCCCCTGATTGTTCAATAACACGCTGTTGCAAGCTTAAAACTTGTTCTAATGTTAAAAATATCATCAAGATAAACGTTTATATAAGTCTTTATTTTTATCCAACGTGTAATCCATTGCCTGTTCGAAACTCAATTCCTTATCCGTTGCTTGTTCTATGATATGGATTTTACTTTGAGGCAAATTTTTCAGAATGTCTAATAGTGATGGATACAAGGATTCATCAATTTCTAAAGTGAGTGTTTTCATAGTCATAGTAAGTCCTCTTTAGAGTCGTTTTGCGTTAGTTCACCTTTAAAAGCACGTTGTAGCAGGCTGTTAAATAGCGCTTCTGATTTCTGTAGGCTGGCTTGAGCTTGTTGTTTTTGGGCTACTATCAGTTGGATTCGTTCGGCGAATTGGTTTTGTAGTTCTACTGGGGGATTTAAAATTGATATTCCTTTGAGGGCGACTATTTTTAATTCAGCAAAAGTCGTCCCAGAGGCAATAGCTGAATAATTAACATTAAAAAGCTCTTTCAAAAAAGTCTTTAAGTACATGCTGTTAATACTTAACTCATTAACCTTAATCCAAAGTACACGACCATCTTTAAAATAAAATGGTTCTTTATTTGAAACTCTTAAAATTCTTCCATCAGGACAAATTGATGGTAATAATAAATCCCCAATTTCTGGAACCCCCGCTTTTTCTTTTAATTTTTCATAATGTTCTTTTGCAATAAAAAGGTGAGGTTTAATCGCTTGTTCAGCCCCCAACTTTCCAATTTCTGTTCCTCTATAAAATGGTACTCCACTATCAACAAATTCCTGAACAAATACTCGTTTGCTAGACCCAACCCCACAAATATCACCCAACTTTACTTTCCCAAATCCCATCGGATTACTAACAGGATCACCAAACATCTCCAAAAATAAAGACTGGCTAAGGGCTGTGTATTTTTCAATCAGTTGTTGGTCTTTTTGTCTTAGACTGTCCGCTGCATCTAATATGCTGGCAATCTTTTGTTGTTCTGGTAGTGGCGGGAGGGGGATTTCAACACTTAATAAATCTGTCTTTCCTAAATTTATTTGTAATCCTCCCCCAGCAAAGCGCTTATATACAGACCTTACTTTTGGAGAATTAAGAGCTAATTGTAAATATGGAAAATGAACTTTATTTTGTTCTTTAATTACAAGTTTTCCAACACGCTGATTAAGTAAAATGCTATTACCATTGGTTTTAATAACAGTAGGTACTCCTAAAATCTTTGGTGAGTCTGCAAGGTCAGTCATAGCAATAACCACATCACCATCTTTTAGCAAAAATTGTTCATATTTTTTAGTAAAGTCATCAGGTAAATATCTGGCATTGTATTCAATATCGAATTTACCACCTGGGCGGATATTACTCATTCGACAACTCAGTGTATTTGATTCATCAACGTAATCAGCAGACTTGAAGGCATAACCATTCAATAGATCGCAAATTTCGCTGAGTTTTACCAAAGACCAGCTCACCCTAACAACTCCTTCAACAACATCAACGCCTCTTTCCGCTCACCATCAATTCGTTCAATATCCGCAATAATCTCAGCAGGGGCAGCATATTCCACTTCTTCATAAACAATCTCTTTATAACGATTAATGCTTAAATCCCAACCGTTCTCTTTAATCTCTGCCAATGGCACTAAAAAGCTTTTATCCGTGCGACTGCGGTCTTGCTCTTGGTTGCGCTGACTAAAGCGACTAATGATGTCAGGTATATCGTTAGTGCTAATAGGACTGCGTTTATCATCTAAACTATAACCATCTGCCTCCATATCATAAAACCAGACATTATCCGTGCCGCCATTATTGGTCTTGGTAAACACCAGAATTGCGGTACTCACTCCCGCATAAGGTTTAAAGACACCGCTAGGCATGGAAATAACCGCATCGAGTTTATGCTTGCTGAGTAAAGTTTCCCGCAGTTGTTTATGAGCATTAGACGAACCAAATAATACACCATCAGGAATAATCACCGCGCAGCGTCCACCGATTTTTAACATACGTAACATTAAACCGAGAAATAGCAATTCAGTCTTTTTGGTTTTAACGGTTTTCAGTAAGGAACTTTCTACGCTGTCATAATCCAAAGAACCTTTAAACGGGGGATTAGCGAGGATTAAACTGTATTGGTCACGAATCTCTGCATTCGCTTCACTTAAGGCATCACGTCCAATCAGTTGCGGATTATCAATGCCGTGTAATTGCAAGTTCATTGCGCCAATACGCAACATAGTGCTATCGAACTCTATGCCGATAAACATAGCGTTGTTGTAATGCTCTCTAAAGCTTTGGTCGTGAAACCAATCAGGATGCTTTTCGTGCATATATTCGCCTGTCGCCACCAAGAATCCCGCACTGCCGCAAGCAGGATCACATAAAGTATCGTCCTGAGTCGGTTGCATGATTTCGACCATCATTTTAATAATGTGGCGTGGCGTTCTAAATTGTCCGTTAGTCCCCGCAGTGGCTATTTTAGATAGTAAGTATTCGTACAAGTCACCTTTGGTATCTCGATCATCCATTTGGATTTTATCGATCATCTGCACTACTTGATCCAGCAGTTTAGGCGTAGGAATCATAAAGGTTGCGCCCTTCATGAATTTAGCAAAGACACCGACCTCACTGCCTAATTGCTTCATGTGTTCAAACGTAGTCAGATTGTCGCTATCGACTTGGGGTTGTGTGAACAAAGCAAATAAAGAGTCTGGATCTAAATTTTTAAACGTATGCCAGCGAAACTTTTTATGTGCTTCAAGATAGATAGGTTTGTCGATGTTAATGCCCATCATATTCGCTTTCTTTTCAGCTAATAGCTGACTTTCATCTAAGCGACGCAGAAACAGTAAAAAGGTGAATTGCTCAATAACCGTTAGCGGATTACTAATGCCTCCTGTCCAAAATGCTTCCCATATTTTATCAACTTGGCTTTTCAGTTCACCGTTTATCATGCTGTCCTTTGTGGTTATGTTTGTTAGGTTGTCTGGTTCCCGCACGTAGCATCATTGCTATTAAGTTAAAGTTTTACCTTATTACGTAAACTTTCAGCCTCCTTTTGTAGCCAACGCTGTTGACTTAAGCCCTCTCTTGTTGGAGAGGGTTGGGTGAGGAGAATAAAATAATGCCTTTATAATCCCCCTCATCCCAACCTTCTCCCTTTGGAGAAGGAGCTTATTCTTAAGTCAACAGCATTGCCTCTTGTAGCCCGTTATGGAGCTTGCGGAATACGGGGATTTCGGAGCAGCCATTCCCCGCATTCCGTAAACTTCATGCGGGCTACATACAATGGTAACTCATTTGGTTTAAAAATATTTTTCAAGGCAGCTGAAGCTTGTGGATAATCAAGAAGCTTTATGTAGGGAAGGCAATCCCTTGTGGTTACTCTAATAACAGCTTGTTATTAAGAGTAGGCACAGGGTTTTGGCTTTAAGGGTATGCTATGAAAACGGACGAATAGTCAGCTACGCAACTGTTTTCTCGCGTAACCGTGAAGTCAAACCTAGGTATTATTGAATTCTCACTCCTTAGATAAGGAGCAAACTAAATTGATAATATTACTTTATTTTAGGCATAAAAAAAGCCTATACAATGATAGGCTTATTTTAATTCTTATGGCGGAGAAGCAGGGATTCGAACCCTGGGAGGGGATAAACCCTCAACGGTTTTCAAGACCGCCGCTTTCGGCCACTCAGCCACCTCTCCTTAAGAACGAATATAATACTCGATTTTCAGATAAAAGAAAAGACTTTTATACGAGAAAATTTTACATTTTTGTTTTTCATCAAAATATCAATTAGTTAAGTTTACACTCACAGCACAATATGGAGCACCCAGAACCTTAGAAATAAGATTCCAATAAAACCCGAAGCTTGTAGAATACAGGGAGTTGAATGCACTGCGCTCCTAGCGTCATAGGTATCCACCCAACTTTTTGAGATTAAAATACAACGAGCTGCAAATTAGGATAGCGCCCTCTCCTGCTGGAGAGGGCTGAAGTGAGGAGTGTAAAATCAAGGCTTTATCTTAACCCCCCCTCATCCAACCTTCTCCCTCTGGAGAAAGCTTTTAAACTTACGTAGTTACCTATGCTCCAAGGCGTAGTAAAACTACACTACTTAATAAAACATAGGCCTTCAAGCTTTCTGCTTTTTACGCAAGGTGTTGTAAATTTTGAATGACAAAATTGAAGAGGCAAGTAAAAACGTCACTGCATTTGCGTAAATAATAGCTTTATCTGAGATACAGATACCATAAATAAGCCAGAGCAATACGCCCAAGGTAAAGCTACTGTACATCCCTAAAGATAGCGACTCTGTATCTCTGGTTTTAAGCGTCATGATGGCTTGCGGCAAAAAAGAGATTGTAGTTAAAGTAGCAGCTACATAGCCGATCATTTCCGGTGTAATTACCGCTAGAACTTCATTTAACATGGTGTTTTATTCATTAATAAATTTACAACTTCATCACTGCAAAACCTGGTTAATAGCATCTGGCCTAAATATAGCACTTACTTATCCCCTTCTCTGTGCCCATTGCCTTGATCTTCTACTAAATCTTTAACAAAATCACTTTTTCGTTTAAGCGTTGGGAATAAATGCGTTTTTTCCCAATAAAAACCTAACCAAATAAAAGGAATAGTAAACAATAGATCAATACCAAAGTGAGCTTCCATTAATATAGTTAAGCCCGCAGTCATAAATAATAAAGCACCAATCAAGTAAAACCGAAAACCTAAAACAATACCACTTAAAAACATAGTATGCGCTAGTATGATATGAATGATAATACCCGCAGCTTCCGCTTTAATGGTTTCGGCATGCCAGCTTAAAAAAACTAGCAAAACAGCAAAAAAAGCACTACCCCAATAAAAAAGCTGGTACTTAATTAAGTGCTCTGTTGTATACCCAGTGGCAATCGCTTTCGTTTTTTCGCTCAAAACAGAGCAAAAACAAAAAAATGGGGTCATTAATAACCAATAAAATACGCCAGCTCTATCAGAAATTTCTAATAAAACCTCCCCAAAAAAACATAAAAAAATCAATGAAACAAAAATAATTTCATTAATATAAATATGATTTAAGGCTGCATCCATATTCCATTTATCTTGTACTTTGTTCTGCTCACTCATAAGTAACTCTTTATTAAATAACTTTTGAAAATTGCGCGGTATTTGACTGTAAATAAGCATCGAATATCATACAAATATTGCGTATTAATAAACGCCCAACCGCTAACACTTCGATCCCTTGATTATTTAAGGTCAGTAGACCATCATCCTGCATTACTTTCAATGCCTGTAATTCTGCTGAAAAATACTGCTGAAAATCTATGCTGTATGCTTGCTCAATATCAGAAAAAGACAAGGAAAAGTGGCATATAAGCTGGGTAATCACTGCGCGACGTAACTTATCATCTGCATTTAAAACGAAGCCTTTAAAAACAGGCAACTCACCTTCGCTAATTAATGCATCATAAGCCGGTAAATCTTTGACATTTTGCACATAACTATCAGCGACGCGCCCAATAGAGGTTATTCCTAAACCAATTAAATCACAATCAGAATGGGTGGAGTAACCCTGAAAATTTCGATATAACTTATTTTCTCTTTGCGCGATCGCCAATTCATCATCTGGCTTAGCGAAATGATCCATACCTATATAAACATAGCCTGCTTCGAGCAAGCGCTGAATAATCATCTGTAAAATATCCAATTTCACTTCAGCATTTGGCATATCTGCATCATTAATTTGACGCTGAGTTTTAAAACGCGCAGGTAGATGTGCGTAGTTAAATATGGAAAACCGGTCTGGCGCAACGCTTAAGATTTTATCAAGAGTTACGGAAAACGACGCAACCGTCTGCAAAGGCAACCCATAGATTAAGTCGATACTCGTAGAACGAAAACCTTCTTTTCTTGCCGACTCTAATACTGCAAAGGTTTGTGCTTCTGATTGAATACGGTTGACTGCTTGCTGTACTGCCGGATCAAAATCCTGCACGCCTAAACTAATTCGATTAAAACCTAATTCTCTTAATTGCTTTATCGTTTCATCATCTGTCGCACGCGGGTCGATTTCAATCGAATACTCACCTGTGTCATCATCTTTTAGATTAAAGTGCTTACGCGTCGCCGCCATAAGTCGGCTCATCTGTTCGTAATCTAAAAAGGTCGGCGTACCACCGCCCCAGTGCAATTGATTAACAACGCGACTTTTATCAAATAGCGCGCCCTGTAATTCAATTTCTTTAAATAAATTAGCTAAATAAGGTTCGGCATGCTCTCTGTTTTTGGTGATAATTTTATTACATGCACAGTAATAACAAACGGTATCACAAAAAGGGATATGAAAATAAAGCGATAAAGGCCCACCGCGCTCATTAGAAAGTTTAATTTGCTGGTGATAATCCTGCGCAGTAAAACCATCATGCAATTCTAGAGCTGTAGGATACGAGGTATAGCGAGGACCTGATTTATCGTAGCGATGTATTAAATCTAGGTCGAATTTTACAGATTGATCCATATTGATTTTTTTTAAAATTGATAATTACAAGGCACCTATAGTCCACAACGGATTTCGCGACTAAAGTCACTCCCACAAAACGAGGTAGTTCACCTAACTTCTATATCTACGCGCCTGTTTAAAGCATGCAACCCCTTATCATTACCTTGATAGCGTAACTGACTATAACCTCTCCCTTCATAGTCCAATTGACCCTCTAATTCTGGATAAAGAGTTTCCAGCACAACAACAACTGATTTCGCCCTATCTTCAGAGAGCTGTAGGTTTGACCCTTGATCGCCTGTTTTCTCGCTATGTCCGACAATGAGAATATGCCTTCCCGCTTCTACATAAGGCATTAGCGCGAGCCCTAGCTTTTTTATTTTAACTAAACCCTTTTCATTTATTGCCACACTTTGAGGATCAAATAAAATATCTATATCAACTTTGGGTCTAGCCTTAGGTAAGCCCGCTAACCTTACCTTCTCAATATCCTTGCTAACATAGTTCGCCCACTCCGGCTTATCTATCTGTTTATCTGTATATATTTTATCTGCAGCTTTCATAGCGGCGAGAGCATTTGGTAAGTCATTCAACTGAATATATGAACTCGCCATTCGCCCTAAAAGGTTCGCTTTTCGCTGTGCATCTGAGCCAAGAAATTGCTGTGCATTAACAAAACTTACCAGCGACTGCGGATATTGCTTAAGCTTTTGTTGATTCAAACCTAGCTCATAATACACATCATAATTTTCACAAAGCACAGCAGAACGCTTTAGTAAATGTTCAGAATCCACTGCAGTCTGACCTTGAGCACGTAAATACATAGCTTTTGCTTGATACTCATCCAAACATCCAGCATTAGCAGCAAAACACATAGTACTACAAAGACAAAAGACCCAGTATTGCTTATTTTTCATTACATTCCTCTGCCTTATAAGTACCTACATAAAATTAACAGACACTTTAATAATATGCTTAAGTTCCATAATATGCCCATAAACTAAGGAACGAGATTTCAATAAAACCCGAAACTTTGTGTAGCCCATATGAAGCTTGCGGAATACGGGAAGTTAAATGCACTGCGCTTCCTGTATTCCGTAAACTCCATACAGGCTACATTAGAACGTAAACTTTCGGATATTATTAAGTCTGCATTCCTTAAGGGGCAACGCTGTTGCCTTAAGCCCTCTCTTGCTGGGGAGGGTTGGGTGAGGAGCATAAATCATGCATTTATAATTCCCCCTCATCCCACCCTTCTCCCACTGGAGAAGGAGCTTATTCTTAAGTCAACAACCTTGGTTTGTGGGAGAGGCTTTAGCCGCGATTTCATACAAGTCGCAGCTAAAGCCCCTCCCACAATACATTACAACCCCTTAACTTAATAACAGCCGCCCAAAAAACTACAACTCACGAGTCGAACTAAACTTAATATCTGGCCAGCGCTCTTCTGTTAACTGCAAATTAACTCGGCTAGAAGCTAAATACACCAAATATCCGCCGCCATCTTCCGCTAGATTATCAAACGCTTTCTTCTTGAATTCCTCAAATTTCGCTGTATTATCGGAGCTTACCCAACGCGCTGTATTAATAGAAACAGCATCATAAACACATTCAACATTATATTCTGATTTTAAACGATAGGCGGTCACATCAAACTGCAAAATACCGACTGCGCCTAAAATAAGATCATTATTTTTTAATGGCTTAAATAGCTGCGTCGCACCTTCTTCTGTTAACTGTACTAAGCCTTTTTGCAGCGCTTTACCGCGTAATGGATCTTTCAACACTACACGACGAAATAATTCAGGCGCAAAATAAGGAATCCCTGAATACTTTAAAATTTCACCCTCAGAAAAGGTATCACCGACCTGAATAGTACCGTGATTATGTAAACCAATAATATCGCCCGAATACGCTTCTTCTATATTTTTACGAGTAGCAGCCTTAAAGGTAATCGCATTGGATACCTGAATTTTTTTACCAATACGTACATGGTTAATTTTCATGCCCTTATCAAACTTACCGGAACAGACGCGTAAAAAAGCAATTCTATCTCGATGAGAAGGATCCATATTCGCTTGCACTTTAAAAACAAAGCCAGAAAACGCTTCTTCTTTAGCACTCACAAAACGTTGATCGGCCTCACGTCCTTTAGGTGCTGGCGCATAATCAGCAAAGGCGTCTAATAACTCTAGAATACCAAAATTATTAACCGCTGAACCAAAGAACACTGGCGTTAAGTTACCCGCCAAATATTCCTCTAAATTAAATTCCGTACTCGCCCCTTGAACTAACTCAATCTCTTCACGCAACTCTTCCGCCTGATCACCTAAAATGCCATCTAGGTCAGGATTATGCAGGCCTTTAATGGTTTCACCTTGCATGATTTTTCCACCATGCGTAGCACTAAACAAATGCACGGTATCTTCATATAAGTGATAAACCCCTTTAAAGCGCTTCCCCATGCCGATAGGCCAAGTTATCGGCGCACATTCAATATTTAATACCGTCTCAACTTCGTCCAGCAATTCAATAGGCTCTTTCCCTTCCCTATCTAACTTATTAATAAAAGTGACAATCGGCGTAGTACGCAGGCGACATACTTCCATTAATTTAATAGTACGGTTCTCCACCCCTTTGGCAACATCAATCACCATTAACGCAGAATCAACAGCAGTCAAAGTACGATACGTATCTTCAGAGAAATCCTCATGCCCCGGCGTATCTAATAAATTCATAATGCAATCTTTATGCTCAAACTGCATCACCGAGGTGGTCACCGAAATACCCCGCTCTTTTTCCATTTCCATCCAATCTGAGGTCGCATGTCGATCAGCCTTACGTCCTTTAACAGAACCCGCCTGCTGGATAGCACCCCCGAATAATAGTAGTTTTTCAGTTAAGGTTGTTTTACCGGCATCAGGATGGCTAATAATAGCAAAGGTGCGTCTTTTATTAATTTCTTTCGTGTGTATAGATTCTAATTCTTCATTCATTCGATTGAGATACTCGTTATAGATTGTGCCTAATATCTAGCATTGCGCAATTATACTAAAAGATAGAGAAACTTTCTTTTATCTTAGGTAACTCGCAATAAATACCCCCTCAATTCTTCTGGAACACAATCCAAAAATTTATGTATCCTATAAGCCTAAGAACGCTTGCTCTAAAACTTATAGGATACGTGCACTCATAGCTCATGCTGTGGTATTAACCACTCAGCGAACCGTGGAGCAGAGCTTCTAACCACGCATTTCCAAACAGAGTTTGGGAACGAGAAAACTATTGGTTATTAAGGTGAAATATCCCCTCTAAACCAAAACCGAGGCCCAACGACATCATACTTATTTTCGGACTGAAAAGCAGGATCAATTAAACGCGGCATAAGCTCTGGCACTAACAGCCAAAAATAACTAATCGCGATGAATGCAAATATAAAGGTCATTGTCCAGTTATGTTTAAAGTTAAAGTCTTCAATAACAAGCGAAGTTTTTTGATAAATAGCTAAAGCCAAGCTAAGCACAAATACCCCCATTAGGTGGCTCATAGGCATCACAATAACACCACTCAACAGAGAAAGAATCAAAGCCGAGCAAAGTGCAAAGTTTAAACTAATAACAGCAAGCTTATAATCGCCATTCTGCTCAATTAAAGTGTGCCTATTAAAACGACTTATCCAAGCCTGGAACGTACGATAAAATAACACAATACTAAGCATTAATACCGGCAAACCCCACTCAGCAGCTAATTGTAATACGCTGCTATGCGGATGAGCCACCTCTCTATTTGGATACCAAGCATAATGCATAGGCCCTACACCAAACCAAGGATTTTTAGTCATATATTCTATCGCTTTAGGCCAAACATAGGTTAAGCGATGAGAGCTCGTCATTCTTATTTCTAATGATTGTGCAAACAATGAAGCTGTATCCGCCAAAGAATCACTAGCTAATAAATAAGGGGTGGCGTGGAATAGAGCTTGGAATAAAAGAAAGCCTGCCCCCCCCAAAAATAAAGTTAACTTTAAAAAGGATTTCGAATTTTCTCCAAACAGAATATAAGTAAAAACAGCGCTAGCAATAACTGCAACTATAACGCCACGCCCGCCTGAGACAAAAAAAATCATCCACCAGACAACGGCAATGCTCCAGATAAAAACCCTCACTTTCTTTTGTTTAAAAAGATCATGATCCATTAATAAAACGGCGCTTAATAATGGCATTGTCCATATTTGGTACTGATTAAAAAAGCGTGGATGAGCAAAATTGAAAAAGAAATTATGAATTGAAAAGGGGAAGTCAGCCATTAAAAATGCACAATAATAACTGAAAAATTTCACTTCTAAGAGACTAAAACTGAACAATAGCGCTAAACTAAGCCATGGTAGTATTTTAGGGAATAACCGCCACGCTGGTCCGCACTGCAAAGCAATGAGAGGAAGAGAAAAAAGGGTGATAATTTCTATCAAAGCATTACGGGGAGACGCCGATAAAAAAGCAGAAATACCACCCATACCAAGAATAATCAACCATAAAACCAGAGATTTTTTATCGAAAATGGTTAGTGATTGAATGAAATTTTTTTGAATAGCACTAGAAACCGATAGCATAATTAATACCAGTAAAATTAAACTAATTTCAGCAATTCGTTTGCCATTATAAAAAAATATATTTGCATTAGGAGCAATACAAATATAAGAAAAAAGTAAAACAGCAGACAAACTAACGAATACGAAGTTGCCTACCTTAATATTTATCTTTTTACATACAGACATCATTAACATTAATATGTTTAGCTAGAACGAAAAAAACCGCTACTAATCAAGTCAGTAGCGGTTTTTATAGTAACTTAGGGTAAATACTATGAAGCGTTACATCCTTTAGGAGCAACAGTATTAGCTGTACCATCAGATCTTGTAATAACACATCCCCAAGTTAACTCACCAGTGCCCTCAGTTGGGGTTAGTGTCGCTATCATACCGCCGACAGCAGTAGTATTTGCCAATACACCAGAACCAGTACAATTAGGAATTGCTATATTTGCTGAATCGTTACAACCCAAAACACCAGGAGCTCCAGTAGCGCCAACACCAACTGTATAAGCTTCAGCAATCTTAATTTTTTGACCTGCTAAATTAGCAACCGCAGCAGATGCATTCGCTTTAGTCATATAATCCTGATAAGCAGGAATCGCAATTGATGCCAAAATACCAATAATCGCGACAACGATCATTAATTCAATTAGGGTAAAACCTTGTTGTGCTTTTTGCATATTCATAATGTTTTTCCTTCAGTTTAGAAATATAAAATTGGGTGAACTTCATCTCAGTCAAAGCATAGTTCATGCCAAAAACATGTCAAATCCAATATATGGATTATTATCGACGTATAAAACCAGTAAATTCAGCCTTTGCAAAGCTAAAGAAAGTTATGACGTAATGAAATAAGCTCTTTATTCACACCTCAAGCTACTTTATAAAACCTAAATTAAGTTAGCCACTATTGATTATTTTGTCTTAAAGTGACACTTAATGTCACATTCAATTACGGAAGTTCAATTATTTTATTACCTTCCGTGCCACTACTTGGTTTTTGTAACACATAAACACCGCCATCTACTGTCTCTTTTAATGGGGTTAAGCGCTGAATTTCCTGCTCAATAAAAACACTTTCTTGTTGGTTACCGTATTTATTATTAATCTCTAATTGATAGTTCAAAAAATCCAACGCAGCTTGATAATAGCCGACAGTTACTTTCCCCCAAGCGCCCCACAGTAGCGCAATGGCTTGTGTTGTTTGTTGCTGCACGACTAAATATTGAGCATACTCATAGCGAACAGATAAAAAGTTGGGCTGATACTTTAAAGCCTGCTTATACTCTTCACTCACTACTTTTACATCTGCTTGAGTAGACCTTAAAATATTTGCTTTCGTTGCATAATTGCTAGCATTCAAAGGCACTTTATCAATTGCCATATTTATATGCGTTAAAGCGAGCTCAACCAATTTCTGCCGTTGAGCTACATCTAATTCGGACCTTAGGTGCTTAGATATAATAAAGGCACTTAACACATCATGATGCTCTAACGCAGGAAAAAACAAGCTTGCCCACAGATAATAATTCAATTTCTGTGCTTCATCTACACTATTCTTTGCTTGCTCTAAAGAATAAAAAGACCAGCCAAAACAGAGTGTAAATAAAGCCACCACTACAACTAATCCACGATACAGCCAGTTAAATACAGGAGAGCTGTACTCAACAACTTCCTGGGAATCGACTTCTTGATCTAGTTGATAATATCGAGCTGAACGCCCCAAATAATAGCCAAAAATAATTTGCATCGCTAATTGATATAAATGAAAGGTAAAAAAACTATGCACCAACAAGGCTAAGGAAACTGCTAAAAATATAAAGCTCTCTATTTTATAATTTATCAACTTAGAGGCTGGTATTATAATCACGCGACATAAACGGTATCCTAGCAAGGTTACAAAGCCAACAAATAACAATAATCCAATGGGCCCTAATTCAAGCAGAATTTGCAAAAAATCATTATGTGCAAAATAACCACTTTCAGCAGAAAGAGCGGGTTTATATTGAGAGTAGAGTAAATGGAAGGTACCTAACCCCCAACCTGAAAAGGGTTTATCCACAAACATTTGCCAAGCAGGTTGCCACAATAAATGTCGACCTGAACCTAATGCTACTAAAGAATTAGAGTTAACATCAGTCACAGCACTAAGGCGCTGCACAATATTATCTTCAATAAAAAGATTATTCAGCAAATAGCCAACGATCAACGCAGCTATAAACATTAAACTGTGTTTAAAAAATAAACGCTGCCGCCCTGCGAATAATAACAAACAAAAAATACAGACCGCGACAATCAATATAGCCCCACGACTTAAAGTTAAACCCATCGCAAAAGCAAAGAACGCACTTAGCAAACTCACACATACTACTTGCCCATGACTAACCGATGGCTTTAGTGCATAGCGCAATAACCAAGGCAAAAAAATCATAGCTAATAAAGCCGCATGCGTATTCCAATTAATCATAAGTCCACTTGGCCTAGAAACTCCTAAAGCAAACTTCTGGTAACAGGTATACAGCACTAATGCGCCACCTATTATTAATAAGAGCCAATCAAAAAATTGACCTTTCTTTTGATTGCTTACATAAGCTATCAGGTAACTTACCCCCCCCCCAATAAAGGGCATCAGCATAATAATACTAACTGATTTAACGGTAGACAGAAAAAAACTGGAAAAAATAGCCCAGACTATAAACAGTAAATAGCCGATAAAAGCTTTATCTTTAATAATGGCATAGGCATTACTCGGTTTACGCAAAACCCACAACGCAAGTCCCCATAACAAACTAAGAGAACCCCATTTCATCAGGGTATGCGCACCATCTCCCGATACCATTGCTAACATTAATGCAGAAATGATGATAAATGACTGTAAAAAGTCACTGTATTGATCAAATATTTTTTTCATATAGTTAAGAAGCTGTTTGGTTAAACTTTAAAAACATTTTGCAACCGTTAATTTTATCATTGCAATTCTTATCATATTTTCGGCAGTTGCAGGTAAAATTTCAAAGTCTTTAGCTAATCGTCGAAAATTATTTAACCAAGCAAATGTACGCTCGACGACCCAATGCTTAGGGAATACAGCCCAGCCATCTTTAATTTTCATTGAAATATGTAGCGTCATATTTAATACCTTCTTCACAAAGGTGACCGCTGTTCCACGATAACCTGCATCCCCCGAGCAAGCATCAATCGAAGGGTGTTTTTCAGAAGTTCTCTCAAATACATTACCAGCGGCTTTGGTATCGCTTATATTCGCAGCATGTACTTGAACATGAAGTAAATTACCAAGAACATCTACGATGATATGGCGTTTATGCCCTTTTACTTTTTTGCCACCATCAATACCTCTCTCTTCGCTGGCGTATTGCGTTTTAACACTCTGTGCACCAATAATGCCATAACTAGGAGACTCGGTTCGACCCACTTTGCTACGAGCCTTACGGTTTAATTGATCTAAAACTAATTCCCATACTCCACGTTTGCTCCAGCGACTAAAGTGATCATAAACGGCTTGCCAGGGAGGAAGGTCATTCGGCATCATTCTCCAAGTAACACCTCCTTTCAGAACATATAGAATTGCATTAACTATATCTTTCTGAGCATGCTCACGCGGTCGGCCTCTTTTGCTTTTAGGATGAAAATTGCTCGCGATTATATCCCACTCTTCATCATGCAAATCACTTGGGTATCCCAATTCATCACCAAAAAAAACCTTGATTTTACAGGAAATACATTAACCAAACCGCTTCTAAGGTATTTTATAATCGTAATTATAGGGCCGCAGGATGCTGAATGCATTGATATGCATTATACCAATCCCAATATATTTATACTTGAGCTGAGAAATCGTTCATTCCTGCAGGCTCTTAGCAGGAACCTATGTGTGACAATGGATTCCCGATTAAAGATTTCGGGAATGACTATTGCAGTTATTATTTATTGGTATTACTTCCCAGTGGGCTCGGATTTCAATTAAACGGCAAATAAGTCCAAATACTTAGACATAAAAAGCTACGCAAGCATAAAAACCTGCTCCTATGGAAGGTGGAGGGGGAATATTACACAAAACAATACAGTCTCAGACAAATACTATCCACCCGAGACTAACAAATTCTAGGTAACTGTTCGCCACTCAATAAATCTAAAACTCGACTCATGCCAAATTCAGTTTTCAAAGTGAGCATGCCCTGCTCTGCTGCTTTCCCAACCGTACCAATAATATTCGCCTGCTTACCTAAAGGGTGATTGCGCATAATTTTTAACGTTTTTTCAGCATTATCTGCTGGCACGATTAAAGCAAAGCAGCCTTCATTGGCAATATAAAGTGGATCAAAACCGAGAATCTCACATAGACTCTGTACATCATCATAAATAGGAAGATCTTCTTGCCTAATTTCCATATGTACTTTAGCTGTTGTTGCTAGCTCAATCAATGTGCTCGCCAACCCGCCACGGGTTAAGTCACGCATACAATGAATTTCAACACCAGCTTGCAGCAAGTCATTGACCAAGCCAGAAACATCAGCACAATCACTTTGAATATTATGCTGAAAATCAAAGCCATCGCGCTCTAACATTACCGCCAAGCCATGTCGGCCTAAGTCGCTATTGACGATAATGACATCATCAGGGCGAATCGCTTGAGCATTAATGGCTTGTTCAGTTTCTAAAACACCAATACCTGCTGTATTAATATACACACCGTCAGCTTTGCCGTGCTCGACGACTTTGGTATCACCAGTCACAATACTCACGCCTGCGGCACTGGCTGTTTCTTGCATAGAGCTTAATATGCGGCGTAAATCCTTAATGGCAAAACCTTCTTCTAAAATCAGCGAGCAAGTGAGATATAAAGGTTTCGCGCCACTCATGGCTAGATCATTTAAGGTACCACAAACGGCTAACTTACCTATATCGCCACCAGGAAAGAACAATGGTTTGACCACATAAGAATCGGTAGTAAAGGCAATATTTGCGTTATTAATTGGCAAAACTGCGCTGTCATTTTTTTGCTCTAAGATCGGGTTATTAAAAATCGGCTGAATCACGTCATCTAATAATTGCTGCATTAAGCGCCCACCGCCGCCATGTGCCATAACGATGCGCTCATAATGCAATGGCACAGGACAGTTTAATTTTATTTCAGTCATTTTGATAACGTCGGTAACGATAATAAGCTGCGCAAGCGCCCTCTGAAGAAACCATAGTTGCGCCTAGAGGATGTTCAGGTGTGCAGGTGATGTTAAATTCGGGGCATTGAGCCGGTTTAATCAGCCCTTTTAAAATTTCACCACTCCGACATTCTTTAGGTTCATCAGCTTGTATATCAGCTACAGAAAAATGTTTTTCGGCATTCCAAGCATCATATTCAGGACTTAAAGCCAAGCCGCTATGAGTAATATTCCCCATACCACGCCATTGTCGATCGACAGTTATATAGACTTGTTGCATGAGTTGCTGAGCGGTGACATTGCCCTGTTCAGTGACAACACGTTTAAATTGATTTTCAACCCGATAGGTTTTCGCTTCTAATTGCTGTATGCATTGATAGATGCCTTGCAATATATCAACAGGCTCGAAGCCAGTAATAACAATGGGGATTTTATATTGTTCACTAATCACATGATATTCATGATAGCCCATAATGCTACACACATGCCCTGCCCCTAAAAATCCTTGCACGGTATTATCTGGCGCACCTAATAAAGCCTGCATAACAGGGGGCACGCGCACATGACAAACAAGCATATAAAAATTAGTTAAAGCCCGTTGTTTCGCTTGATAAATTGCTAAAGCGCAAGTCGGTGCAGTGGTTTCAAAACCCACAGCAAAAAAAACAATTTGTTTATCTGGATTTTCTTCTGCCAAATTAAGTGCATCAAGCGGTGAATAAACAATACGTATATCTGCGCCCTGCGATTTAAGGCTTAACAAATCATCCTGAGAGCCTGGCACACGTAACATATCGCCAAATGAGCAAAGTATGACATTATCTTGTTGAGCAATGGCTAACGCTTTATCTATATAGGCAATTGGGGTGACACAAACGGGGCAGCCAGGGCCGTGGACGAGGTTTATATTTGCAGGTAATAGTTGATCTAAGCCATGCTTAATAATGCTATGTGTTTGACCGCCGCACACTTCCATAATCGTCCAAGGCTGCGTAGTAATATCAGCAATAGCTTGCGCCCATTTTTTGACGGTTTCAGGATCTCGGTACTCGTCTACAAATTTCATATGCCTTGGTTCCAATACAGCCTGTTAATATTATTTCTTGTTTCCAAGCTCCAGCTTGGAAATACATGATGCAATAGCTCTGCTATGACTTTCTAAGTAAGCAGAGCTATGTCCCATGCATTCCCAAACGGAGTTTGGGAATGAGAAAGGCGAGCTAGAGGATGTTATTAACCTTCTAAAGCATCCATTTGTGCAAAAGCTAATAAACTTTGCTCGGCTTCTTCTTGATCTAAAATTGAAATAGCAAAGCCAGCATGGACAATCACATAATCATTAATCTCCACTTCTGGTACATAAGCTAAACTAACTTGCGTGCTAATGCCTGAAAATCCAACCTGTCCAGTACGGTTTAATGAGTCACCTTCGCTAATACTGATAACTTTACCGGGTACGGCTAAACACATAAGTCTCTCATTCGTTTTTATAAAAATGGGTATAGTATAACTGCCCTAAAGCAAGCCCAGCATCATTGCTCGGGATTTGTTCATGGCTATAGACCTGAAAACCTGCATTATCTAATACTTGATGAACTTTTTCAGTTAAAGTCGCATTTTGAAAGCAGCCGCCACTTAAAACAACCTGCTTTTCCCCTGCTTGTTGAGCGACACGTAAAACAATATCCGCTAAAGTATTATGAAATTTTGCCGCGATCAGCTCAGCACTTAACACAGCCAAATCAGCTAGAATTTGCTGAAATATTTCCTGCCAATCAATGATGATAGGTTGCCCAGATATAAACGGACAGGCATAGATTTCAGTACTGTTTGATAAAGAAGCAACCGCCTCTAAACAACTTGCCGCCTGCCCTTCGTACTCATTAATCTGGCAAAGATTTAATAGACTTGCCACGGCATCAAATAGTCGCCCCATACTACTACTTTGCGGGGTATTTAGCTTATTTTTTAATGCCACTGACAACACCTGCAACTCATGATCTGTAAAGGCTTGTACACAAGCGAGATGCCTTGCCTCTATTAGCCATTGCTCACCAAATAATTGATAAAGAATGGCTACCGCCACTCTGCGCGGCTCTTTATTAGCTTTATCACCACCCACTAATAATAAGGGCTTAATATGTGCAAAACGCGCAATTGATTGGGATTTAATCAGAAAAAATTCCCCGCCCCAGCTGCTATTATCAGTACCTAAGCCAGTACCATCCCAAGTAATCGCCAATGCCGGTGGTTTTAATTGATGCTCAGCCATACAAGAGAAAGCATGCGCATGATGATGCTGCACAGCCATACTAGGCAAAGTACTCTGCGCGGCATAGTGACTGGTAAAATAATCGGGATGCTGGTCATGGATTAAACGCTTAGCCGGTACCTTATAAAAACACTGCGCATCAATCAAAGACTGCCTAAAATGCTCTTGGTTTGCCAAACTCTGCATATCACCTAAATACGGACTAAGCAGCACATAACCTTGATAACTCAAGGCCCAGCTACTTTTTAAATGCCCGCCTAATGCAAGCATATTGCTATCAACCGATAAAGGAACCGGTAATGGCGCATAACCTCGAGCACGACGCAAAACACGAGGTTTATTAGCTACCACGCGCACTATGGAATCATCTAGAGCGCGTAAAATAGCACGATCATGCATTAAATAATAATCAGCAATACCCGATAAAGCAGCTAAAGCCTGTTGATCCGCTATGCAAATTGGCTCACCCGACCGATTAGCGCTGGTCGCAATAAGTGGCTGCCCAAATGCGCGCATAATAAGATGCTGCAAGCCTGAGCTGGGTAACATGATAGCTAATAAATGACTGCTCGGTGCAACCGCCTGATATTGCGTTATAGATGCGTGTTTTTTAAGCAGTACAATCGGTGCCATAGCCGACTGCAAAGCCTGCTGCTCTTGCTCATTGACAACACACAAAGACTTTACCATAGACAAATCACCCGCTAACAAAGCAAAGGGTTTGGCTGGACGCATTTTTTTTCGTCGTAATCGTGCAACCGCCACTTCATCCTGCGCATTGACTAACAACTGATAGCCGCCTATACCTTTAACTGCAACGATTTTTCCTGCCTGTAATTGCTTTATACAGGAAGCTAAAGCCAGCTCTTTAGTCGATAACTCTTGCCCTTGCGCATTCATCCACTGCAGCGCAGGCCCGCAAATAGAACAGGCAATTGTTTGCGCATGAAATCGTCTATTTTCAGGATCGGTAAAATCTCTCTGGCAAGCGGCACACAGCGGGTAATCAGCCATTGTGGTTCTCGCCCGATCATACGGTTGTTGCTGCATAATGCTATAGCGCGGGCCGCACTGGCAACAGCTGATCAAAGGATATTGATAATACTGGCAGGCAGGGTTAAATAATTCAGCGACACAGTCAGGACATGTCGCTATATCAGGCAGTACAAATAATGAAGCTTGACCATCAAACTGACTAGGTTTAATAGTGAAATGAGAGAAATTTTCTAAAGGAAGGACTTCAGTCGCTAATGACTTTACTTGCGCAAAAGGCGGTAAATTAGATTTTAATTCAGCTAAAAAATCTTGCTGTAAATCGGAAACACCTTCTATATGTAAACTAATTCCAGAACTGGTATTAGCTATCCAACCTTTTTGCTGATATTGCCCTGCTAATCTATACACAAAGGGACGAAAGCCAACGCCCTGTAAAAATCCATTCAGCTGTATGTGCAGATGTTTCATAAACTATAGGCATAAAAAAAGGCTCATACCCATAAGATATGAACCTTTTCTACGACAGCTAGGCTGTCATTTAATTATTTAATTGATGCAGCGATATGATTGAAAGCTTCAACTTTATCTTTACCTACTTTAATAAGATCCATTCCAGTCTCTGTAACCATCGCGATTAAGCCAGGTGTTTGATAGACGATTTTGCCTAAAAAACCAACGATAGGAAGCCCGATTAATGCCCCAATAAAAGTATTTAAGCCAAATAAACCCAATAATTTAGTAATCATTACTAATGCATCTAATGGGATCAATACCATTGCACCAAAATACGCAATAACCATAAAGGTAAAAATAACAAAAACTACAAACTGAATAAGTCTAACTAAAGCAACATTAATTTTTTTCATTTGAATTCAACTTCCTAATAATAACTTTAAAGTAGACCATGCAATCCACTCGTTGAGTTTTTTATAATAATTTTAGCCGTGAATTATACCTTAAAGGAAATTATTCAGGATAATCTTTTCTAAGAAAAAAGCGAAATAAAACGATACCGGCCATAAATCCCCCTAAATGCGCCCATAATGCGACATCTGTTGCGCCGCCATAGAACAAAGCTGCCGTACTTGCATTTTGCATTTGAAAGATAACCCAGACACCTATAAAAGCAACGGCAGGAATTTCAATAAAAATAGGTAACAATAAAATCGGCACCCAAAGCACAATTTTCGCATAAGGGTAAAGAAAAAAATACGCTGCTAAAACGCCCGCTATTGCTCCCGAAGCGCCAACAACAGGATTGACAACTTCTGGCGTATATTGCCATTGCACAAAAGTAGCAATAAGCCCGCAAAGCAAATAAAAAACAATAAACCGGCCATGCCCCATTCTGTCTTCCACATTATCGGCAAAAATCCAGATAAACCACATATTCATTATTAAGTGTATCCAGCCGCCATGTAAAAATAAATTTGTCAAAAAAGACAGGTAATAGTCAGCAGGATACCCCATAGCCACAGCCCACTCAGGATTGGTATAGCGCGCGGGAACCATGCCATAAATATAAATAACATAGCGATGGAAGCGCTCTGGAGACATTTCCAACAACACAAATAGACTGCTACAAATAAATATTAGCGCCCAACTTACATAGGACTTGGTATAGCATGGCGCAGTATCTCTAATAGGTATCATAGGCAGGATAATTAAGTTTACTTTTGAGATCACTCTACATGATCTGTAATTAAATTAACAACCCCTTATTTATCTGGATAATTACATCCGCTACCAAGCATTTAAATGATTGCCATAAAACTAGACGACGCGTAATATAAGGAAAATATAATTTACTTTCTCTGGAGAACCGAGTGTTTTTTTCCAATAAAAAAGCCTTACTTGATGCTGAGCAAAAAATTGCTCAATTAGAAAATAAAAATCAATCTTTAAGCCTAAAAATAGATGGCTTAAGCACTGAGAATTCTCGCCTATTACAAGAAATTAAAAACACCCAGGGTGCCGGAGATTTCCATCAAGGTCTCTTTGTTTTATTGCAAGAATTTGGTTCATCGATGCTTATGATGCAATCCTCGTTAGCCTCTCTATCAACAGCAATGATAACTGAGCGCGATAACACCAAGAAAACGTCATCCGTTTTAACTGAAACTCACTCAGTGGTTAATAAAATATCTAGCTCACTTGCCATCATGGCGACTGACACACAGCAAACAGCAATTACTGTAGATGGCTTGAATCGTAGCGCATCAGATATTGAAGGCATTATTAATCTTATTAAAAACATCTCTGATCAAACCAACTTACTCGCTCTAAATGCTGCCATTGAGGCTGCACGCGCTGGCGAGCACGGCCGAGGGTTTGCCGTAGTTGCCGATGAAGTCAGAACATTAGCTAAACGCACTAATGACGCAACAACAGATATTGAAAGTCTGGTGGGCACGATCCGCAATGAAACAGATGCTGCAAAAAATCAAATGGGCAAAGTGGCTGCAGATTCTGCACAATTTGGTGAAACAGGAACCGAAGCCAGTAAAAAAATGCAGGAATTGGTGCAATTATCCGGAAATATGCAAGCGGCTATCACTGGTAGCGCATTGCGTAGTTTCGTTGAAGTTGTAAAACTCGATCACTTAATTTATAAGATGGAAGTTTACAAAGTGATCATGCGGGTTTCTAAAAAAACAACAGCGGACTTCGCTAGTCACCTTAATTGCCGCTTAGGGAAGTGGTATTATCAAGGTGAAGGCAAAAGTCATTTCTCTCACTCACCCAGCTTTAGAGATTTAGAGACACATCATAGAGGCGTCCATCAAAATGGTGTAGCTGCAATTGATGCCTTAGATAAAGGCGATACACAAGCTGCTTTAAGCTCACTTGAAAAAATGGAATCTGCCAGTATTATGGTACTGAATAAATTAGAGGCGCTTGCGCTTGAAGCGGAACGGTAATTGTTTCTCACGCCCAAACACACAGTAGGGCGACTTTAGTCCGCCTGTATTAAGCAATGCCTACACTTAGGAATGCACATAAAATAAACCATGCACCATCAGATGGGGCGCAGGCCTTTAGCCTGCACTTTAAATGGCAAACTAAAAATCTACCATCCCATTATGCTCAAGTTATTGCATACGCATTCCTTAGCGGACTAAAGTTCACCTTACTATTGTGGCTCTTAATCTGCCCAGTCCTTCAAGCCCAAGAAATAACAATCCCCATAAGCAGCTTTTCCAACCTGCAATTAAACGATTGGCAACAAAAATCATTTAAAGGGGAAACTCAGTATCAAATAGTCTCTATTGATAAGCAAGCTGCACTGCAAGCTAAAAGCACAGCAGCCGCATCAAGCCTATATAAAGAAATCCGTATAGATTTATACAAAACCCCTTATTTGAACTGGTCATGGCGGATTGATAAAAGACTATCCATTAACAACGAACAAAGCAAACAAGGTGATGATTTTGCCGCTCGAATTTACCTTATCAGCGGAAATAAATGGTTCTTTTGGAAAAGCAAAGCAATCAACTATGTATGGGCCAACAACACAGACAAAAATACAACATGGCCAAATCCATTTGCAGGCGAAAATGTTATGATGCTTGCCATTCGCTCTGTCGATGATTCAACAAAACAGTGGCACACTGAAAAGCGCAACGTACTCAATGATCTAAAAAATATTTTTGGTGAAGATATACGCTATATTGATGCCATTGCTATTATGAGTGATACCGACAATTCATCAGGAAGTGCGCTCAGTTACTATTCTAATCTTTATTTTAGCGAGCAATAAAACCAATATAGAGCCTGAATGCAGGGGGAATTTTCAATTCGCTTACAGTATTGCATTGCCTACTTAAGTAAAAAACACGTCACTCCCTAATAAGTCTTTTATAATATTACTTTTCATCTTTAGGAGCGATTCTATTCGCACCGTGCAGCAAACCCGCATCCACAAATAATCACTTGTTCAACCAAATTCAAACAGATTCCTAAATGAGAAACCCTGAATTCTAGGCAAAAAAATGCCCCGGTAAACCGAGGCATTCTTCCCTAACAGTTACAGCGTATAAATTATACGTTGTTAGCTGCAAAAGGGTGTTGAGCAGTAGCTTTTTGAGCAACAACTTCAGCAGCAGTTGGAGTTCCAGCTACAGCATGTTTGATAGATGCTTTAACAGCATCATAGTTGTTTTTCTCGATAGCTGCGTCATCTTCTGCTAACCAGTGAATGAAAACACCAACAGAGATGAATAAATCATCAGCTTCATCAGCTGGGATAGTTCCATCTTCAACACAATCAGCAACAGCCATTGCAACACCACGTTGTGCAGGGCCAAACATTTGAACAGCTTGCTTAGAACCTTTGATTGTTACTTTGTTGAACATAACAGTTGCAGGCTTAACCATAAGGTTAGGAGCAACAACAGCTAGAAGGCTAGAAAAACCATCTTTGTTGTTTGTTAAGCAGTTTGCGAAAGCAGACTCAGCAGCTGAACCACGAGGTCCCATCATTAAGTCAATGTGAGCAACTTCGTTTCCGTCGCCGTTTAAAGATTCACCTACGCGTAAGTTGTTGATTTTAGCCATGCTACTTTTATCCTCAGAAAAAAATGAAAAAACTTTATCTAAAATTGACATTAAAAATGTCCTCAAATACTACTATTTATTGGATGACAATAACCCATAAACCAAACAAACAGCCTTCTTTAACCTAGCAATTGCTGTAACTGTACAGTTAAAACGGTTACTACGGTTAAATCAGCAGTTGTCCCTGGATTAATTCCGGCTAACTTGAACTTAGTATCTATTATTTTCAAATAGTCTACTAATTGCTCAGGTTTTCCAGCTTTAGATAACTTATCGTCAACTAAAGCCATCGTATCCATCACCATCCTAGTGTAGATATTGCCGTACTTTCGCTCAATATGACTATCAGGATATTTAGCCAACATTGCGCTAAACACCGCAACAGCAGACCAACCTGCATCACCCCATCGATTGAGTGCTAAATTATACCTTAAAACTAAAAAATCAAAAACATCTTTATAATTTGTTGTGAACTGTAATGCAATTCTATCTTTCTCACTGGCGATTTTCATTGCTTGAGTCAGCGTCACCTCTGGCTTTTGCGCTATATCCTGCTGTTTTGACTCACCTAAGCCGCCAGGGGCAGCTAATGCGATAGCACGAAAAACCCATTCCGCATCAGTCACTGTCGTATTCGCTAAAATTCCTGCAAGCTGCTCTCTTAATTCATCGGCAGTTTGTGCCTTTTGCGCTGCCATTAATAAAGGTGCACTTAACAAGATAATGCCTAAATTAGTATTACAACCAACCGCGTCACGGGTCGCCTTAACCGCATAATAAATTCGCTCGCCTAAGCTATAATTAATATTGCTAATAGGCGTGGCACTTTGCTCGGCACTAACACGAAAATCTTCGACCGTCATATCATGGCCATCAGCATAAACACTGACATTTCCAGGCTTAAAAGCTTGCAGTTCAACTTCACAAGCATATTGATAAGCAGTGTTTAATTGCTGTTCACTCAACATACCGCTTCAACTCCCTGCTCTTCCAATTGACAATAACTAAGTAAATCATCCACTAGAACTTCAGCTACATTAACAGAACAAACACTTTCTAAACCTTTCCAAGCTGGAATACTATTAACCTCAATAATTTTATAACCGCCCTCGCGGGTGCAAATAATATCCACACCGGCATAATTCATATGCAATGCCGCTGTTGCTTTTATTGCTAGTTCAGCCATCGCGTTATCTAATGGTATAGCTTCACAGGATGCCCCACGCGCAACATTATTTAACCAATGTATACCACGCCGACGCATCGCAGCAATAGCATTACCATTAACCACAAAGACACGCCAATCAGAATAACCTTCACCCGCACAAGGCACAAAACGCTGCAAATAATACACCCCTTGACTATGTGCCAGCCAAAATAAATCGGTCATTTTCACAATCCGGCGTATACCCTCACCTTGTGAGCCAAAAATAGGCTTACTAATTAGCTTATGCCCCTGACTTAATTCTCGCTCAGCAATCTCTAGTGCCTGAGTCCTATCCCTTAGTACCCAAGTCTGCGGTGTTGGCAGCTGGTGCTGTTGCAATAAAAAGCTGGTCATCCCCTTGTCGACGCTCCGCTCTATCGCATGCCCATCATTATAAACCGGGATATCCATGACTTTCAGTGCATGTAAAATATCCAGATAAAGCACCACTTCAGTCAAAGAACCACCCGGCACACCGCGCACAAAAACAGCATCCGGCAAAGCCAGCTCAAAGCCTGGAATATAAAGCGGCAAAGCCCCCTCTTCGACAACAATGCGACACTCAGTCAACGACACATACTCAGCCACATAACCACGAGCAGCAAAGGCTAATCTTAATTGTTTACCGTGCCAGCCCGGATCATCGGTAAATATTGCTATTCGTCCCACTATATAGTTAAAACCTGTAAAATAGTAAATCAGACATTATACCGCTAATCAAAATTCGTCTCTTATAAGAGTTTACGGTTTTTATTAAATGGCATATTTTAATAACCTAGTATTCTAGTATACTATAGCCAAAATCAATACGGTTCTAACATCATGACAGCATCTGAAAACGTACATTTACACGAAATCAATAAATTTGGCTCGCAAGCAGAACGCTGGTGGGATAGAAATGGAGAGTTCAAAACTCTGCATGACGTTAATCCACTACGCATAAATTTCATCCAAAAATTCATCAACCCGCAAAACATGCGCATCGTTGATGTAGGCTGTGGTGGCGGCATATTAACCGAAGGCCTAGCCAAAAAAGGCGCAGATATGCTCGGCATTGACTTAAGTGAAGACTTAATTGATATTGCTGATTTACATAGCTTAGAGTCGGGCGTAAAAACTAATTACAAAAAAATCAGCGCTGAAGCACTAGCCGAAGCAGAGCCTGCTAGCTTTGATCATGTGGTATGCATGGAAATGCTAGAACATGTTCCTGAGCCAGGATCAGTAATTGCGGCTTGCGCAAAAATGGTTAAACCAGGCGGTTATGTTTTTTTCTCGACTTTAAATCGCAAACCTAAAGCTTATTTATTAGCGATCGTTGCTGCTGAGCATGTGTTAAAAATGCTTCCTGCTGGTACGCACGACTATAAAACGTTTATCAAGCCTTCCGAACTAAGCCAGTCTGCACGCGATGCAGGCTTAGAACTACAAGGCATGATTGGCATTCAATACAACCCTTTAACTAAAAACTTTAGTTTAAGTGATGATATTGACATTAATTATATAGCGGCCTTTAAACGTCCTGAATAATTCCATGAACAACTCGTTTAGCTTATCTTGTGTACTGTTTGACTTGGATGGCACCCTACTTAATACTGCGCCTGATTTAACTGCCGCTCTAAACAAAGCGCTAGAGAATTTCCATTTCCCTAGCGTCTCTGTTGCCGCTATTACACCGTATATCTCTTATGGTGCTGCAGTCATGATCGAACAGTCATTAGAGCAAGCGACTTCTGACGGCTTAAAAGCAGAGGTTTTAGAGTGGCTATTAAACTACTACGAAGATCATATCGCAGATCACACTCATCTATACCCAGGCATGCCTGAGTTACTAGCTAACCTTGAAGAAAGAAACATCCCTTGGGGCGTCGTGACTAATAAGCGCGAACGTATGACTCACCCACTAATGAATGCATTAGACCTAACTCAGCGTGCTGCATCCATTATTTGCGGCGACACAACTGCACATAGCAAGCCACACCCTGAGCCTATGCTGACCGCTTGTCAACAAATACAAGTCATTCCTGAAGAGTGCCTTTATATTGGCGATGCAGCGCATGATATTAGCGCCGGCAAAGCCGCTAATATGAAAACACTAGCAGCAACCTACGGTTACTTAAGGCCTGATGATCAACCGCAAGATTGGGGAGCTGACGCTTTAGTGCATCACCCTGATGAAATTTCACACTGGATAAAAAATCATACGCATGCCTTTAACTAAGCAAACTATTCTTATTACGGGTGCGGGAGGTGGCTTAGGCAGCACCGCTGCACTTGCGCTTGCTCAACAAGGCGCAACGATTATTTTATTAGACAAAAGCATCCCTAAACTAGAAAAAGTTTATGATGCCATTATTGCTACGAATGCACCTACACCTATCATATATCCGTTTGATTTAGCGGGTGCTTCGGAAGTTCAATACTATGAACTTGCCACAGCCATTGAGCAAAAATACGGCCATTTAGAGGGCGTATTGCACTCAGCAGCCGAATTAAATGCTTTTACACCCATCGCTATTCATGACACTTTTTCTTGGGGCCATACTATCAATGTTAATTTAAACGCTGCGTTTTTATTAACACAAGTATTACTCCCTCTATTACAAAAAGCCGAACACGCCTCCATTGTTTTTACCGGTGACTCCTTTACTCGTGAACCTAAGGCCTATTTAGGAGCCTATGGGGTATCTAAAATCGCCTTATCTGGCTTCGCAAAAATTTTAGCGGAAGAACTTGAAGACGCAGGAAAAATTAGAGTGAATACTTTAATTCCTGGGCCTGTTGATTCGCCATTACGCAAAAAATCCTTCCCTGCCGAAGATAAACATAAACTGCCCACTATGGCTGAAATAACTCCAGCTTATCTGTATTTATTCAGCAATAAAAGCATCGGCACGACAGGGCAAACCATTGATGCTCGAACCTTTAAACTATAGCAAATACGACAATGTCTGAAAGAGAAACTATTATCTTAACGCGTGATGTAAACGTTGTTCTTATCCCTGACGGAAACCATGGCACTCTTAGCAAAGGCAAAGAGGTGACCATACACCAAGCCCTAGGTAATAACTATACCGTTGTCACCGAACATGGTCACATGGTTAGAATTTCCAGCACCGATGCAGATGCCCTTGGCAAAGAAGTACATGAACTACATACTTTAGTCTCAGAAAACAGTGCTGTAGCGGTAGAAAAGAATTGCTGGGAGGTCATGAAAACCGTTTATGACCCTGAAATACCCGTTAATATCGTTGATTTAGGGCTCGTTTATAACTGCAATGTCGAAAGTGTCGCTGAAGGTGAAAATGACGTACATATTATGATGACGCTAACTGCACCAGGCTGTGGCATGGGGCCTGTTATTCAAGGCGATGTGGAAAAAGCAGTCCGCGCATTACCGGGCGTAAAATCTGTTAATGTCGAAATCGTATTAGACCCGCCTTGGTCACGCGACATGATGTCTGAAGTCGCCCAAGTACAGCTCGGTCTTTTTTAACCTTAAAATACCCGAACAAACCGTAGGGCGGACTTCAGTCCGCCAGTTCAATCGACATAGCTAAACCCCGCTAGTTACTTACACTCATATTTCATACAGGAGCATCACTCATGAAACATCAGAAAAAAATACTACTGGCACTTAGCCTATTCTTATCTACCTCAGCCTTTAACATTGCCTACGGTGCTGATTTAACTCGCCAGCAAGTTGAACAGCTACTAAAACAAGCCAGCCCCAATAAGCCCGCCGATTTAAGACGCAAAGACTTAAAAGGTGTCGATTTATCCAATATGGATTTGCGCAAAGCTGATTTATGGGGCGCTGATTTACGCGGCGCTAATTTAAGTAAAAGCAACCTATCCGGCTTAGTTTTAGATTTAACCGTCATGACCGGCATCAACTTATCCGGCGCTGACTTAACAAAAGTCAGTATTTTTGGCGTTAGCATGATGCGCTCTGATTTAAGCAATACCAATTTTAGCAACAGTCGCGTTATCGCTAATTTAGATAACTCCAATATGAGTAATGCCAACCTATCTAATGTTAAGTGGGGCGCAGATATGAAAAACCAGCCTATGGGCTTAATGCGCGTTAATCTAAATAAAGTGAATTTAACTAACGCCAACCTACAAAATGCCGATTTAGGCCGCGCCAGCATGCGCTTTGCCAATTTAACAAATGCCAATCTAAATAATGCCAACCTATTATCAGCAGAATTAACTTCAGCTAATTTCACAAAAGCTAATCTTAGCAATGTCGATTTCACCTCCGCTAAATTACGTGAAGCAAATTTTACTGATGCCACACTAAATGGCGCTACGTTCAAAGCCATACAAGGCCAAGATAGTATTCGTGGCTTAAAAAACAATAAAACTAAAAATTCGGCTAAGTTTGATTAAACTCTAGGATTCATAGGCGATTAAACTATAACCCTAGCCCTAGCATTCCCGAGAAATTTTTCGGGAATCTTCATTTGTAACTTTTCTAACCTCGGCAAGCTCTCTAGCTCCAACAAAATCAATCAAGGTTTGGTTTACTCAAAATAGCTAATAAATATATCACCCCACTCTGCTACTGCTTTCCTACGCAGGAATTTTAGACATAAAAAATCACGTCAAAACACTGCTATAATTAAGCATAAATAATAAGCAGGTAATCAAATGAAGCAGTATTTCGGTTTTAGATATTTCGGTAGCGATAAAACAACCGCAGGCAAACGGCACAAGCAATCTGGCAACGCCTCTATTGCAGGTGAGTGCATCGTTTTCAATAACAAAAAGCAACTTGAAGAATGGCTGAGCCAAGAAAAGCTAGATACTCCTAGTGAATCAGGTGGCGGCAAACGGATAAAATCATCACGGGCTGATTTACGCAGTAAATGCTTAGGTTTGACAATGTCTAACTTTAATAGGATGTTACTACTTAACACTGTAACTGAAGATGTGAAAAAAGAACCAACGACACCAACTAATAAGCCAGCTTAACGATAGCCACACTAAGCATTAACCGCCCGTTTGCCGTTAACTTCATACGGACGAGAAATTACCGCTGAAAATGAGCTTACCAATTCAACCTTCTCCTTCTGGAGAAGGCTTTAGACTTGCGTAGATACCTACATATACGTTTCAGAAGTAACTTAAGTCACTTAGCGGTAACCCCTAGAAAGCACAAGTAACCAACGCCCAATACTCATAAAACTTCAAGCCAAATAAAGCGCATAACTGACTTTATTTCCTCCCTTACTTACTCACACTCAAGCCAATCCTCATGACAAAAAAAATATCACTGACTAACAAAATCCTGATTGCTATGGGCTCTGGCCTGCTATTAGGTAGTTTAATTAATCACTACGCAATAGACCAAGTCATTATCCAAAACTATTTTGTTAACGGCATCTTTCACGTTATTGGTTCGGCATTTATTAACGCACTAAAAATGCTGGTTGTTCCCCTAGTCACCTTTTCATTGATTTGTGGTGTCTGTGGTATTGGTGATATTAGCGTACTCGGGCGCGTAGGCTTAAAATCATTTCTTTTATACTTACTGACTACAGGACTTGCTATTACCCTTGCTTTATTTGTAGCTATCACTTTAGCACCGGGGCAAGATTTCTCTCAACAGCAAGCCAATACCCATTTTGTCGCAAAAGCCTCCCCACCTATTAGCGATGTTTTTATTAATTTAATACCCAGTAACCCTATTGAGGCCTTTGCTCAAGGCAATATGCTGCAAATTATCTTTTTTGTTATTTTATTTTCTATTGCCATGCTAATGACAGGTGAAATAGGTCGCCAACTTGCTGACACTGCGGAAAAACTAAATGAAGTAATGATGAAAGTAGTTACTTTAGTGATGGATTTTGCGCCTATAGGTATTTTTTGTTTAATGGCAAAAACATTTTCAGAACAAGGACTTGCTTTAATTGTGCCCATGATCGGTTACTTCTCCGTAGTAATTCTATGCTTACTATTGCATGCGTTAGGCACTTTTTCTTTGTTACTGTATTTTTTCGCCAAATTAAACCCACTTACATTTTTAAAAAAAATGCGTCCCGCACATATTTTTGCCTTTAGCACGGCCAGCTCTAATGCAACTATACCTGTTACCTTGCAAGCAGTAGAAAAACGTATCGGTGTCAGTAATACGACAGCCGCCTTCACCGTACCTTTAGGAGCAACTATCAATATGGACGGCACCGCCATTATGCAAGGCGTTGCTACCGTATTTATTGCCAATGTCTATCAAATTGATCTCGATATAAGCCAATACATTACTATCATTGGCATGTCTATTCTAGCATCCATAGGCACTGCAGGCGTTCCTGGCGTCGGCCTAATTATGCTAGCCATGGTTTTCAATCAAGTTGGCTTACCAGTTGAAGGAATAGGCTTGATCTTAGGCGTGGATCGCTTACTGGACATGATGCGCACCGTCGTTAATATCACCGGAGATGCGACGGTAACTTGCATAGTCGCACGCGGTGAAAATAATATTGATGATATTGTTTTTAATGACCCTGAAGCAGGCTTCATAGCTGATATACACTTACCACACAAGGCGTCAGAATAACGGCACAAAATTGCCACAACCCAAAATCGAATCAATAACTCCTATTGCTCCCCCTAAAGATAAACATAACAATATGATTTAGCATAAGTTTATTAGAATGGCACATTAATCGCTTCATGCTTAATAACATAAAGACTCAAGGCATGAGGAAAGATGATGACACCAAAAACAGATAGTTTAGCCATTGTGAGCAACAACACTTTTGAAGCAACAAAAGCGTCTAATTTAAATCATTACGACATCAGCAGTGCGTTGCAAACAACATTAGAATTCCATGAATTAGTGCATATTTTCAGCAATAAAATTCAAGAATTAGTGCCGCACAATGGTTTTATCTACACTAACACTGAATTTGGTCTCAACATACAAAATGGCATTCAAACTAAAAACACATGCAGTTATGCACTAAAAGTTGAAGACCAAGACTTGGGCGAACTTACAATCATGCGTAATACTCGCTTTAATAAGCAGGAAATTGATTTATTAGAAACTTTGCTCTGCTGCCTGATTTACCCATTACGAAATGCAACTTTGTTTAATGGCGCATTGAAAATGGCATTTACAGACGCATTAACTCAAACTAATAATAGAACAGCCTTTAATGATTCACTCCTAAGAGAAATCACTTTAGCTGAACGTCATGCCAATCACCTGTCTCTTGTTTTTATTGACCTTGACCACTTCAAAGCCATTAATGATACATATGGGCATGATTGCGGCGACCAAGTATTAAAATCAGCAGCACAATGCATTAAAAATAGTATCCGTGGCTGTGACATCGCCTACCGTTATGGCGGTGAAGAGTTTGTCGTATTACTTAGCGATACAGATTTAGAAGGCGCCAAACTACTCGCCGAAAGAATTCGTGAAAAAATTGCCAACCATACTCTAGCTTACGGCATGGAAGTCATTAAATTAACCGCCAGTTTAGGTGTTAGTAGCCTACGCGGAAATGATACCACTGATAGCTTCGTAAAAAGAGCTGACGATGCCATGTATCAAGCCAAAGAAACGGGTAGAAATAAAGTACAAGCTGCGGCATAAAAACAAATCCAAGCTCATAAAAAACAACTGAATCGTGGGAGGGGCTTTTAGCCTCGACTTGTATGAAATCGCGGCTAAAAGCCCCTCCCACAAAACAATCCAAAGTCATTACATGCTTTAGACACTATTCCCACACTAACTCAATGGCTTTCAGCTATTTTCTGATTAATTTCTTGCGCCAAATTAAACTGCTTTTGTGCTGTCATTACATCCGGAAGCTGCCATTGAATAGACGTTTTCCCGACACTCTGTAAATATTCATTACTACGAGAAAAAGGCTTTTGCCCAAAGAACCCACGATATGCGGATAAAGGGCTTGGATGTGGCGCTTGCAGTACCAAATGCTTTGAGCTATCAATAAAAGCACCTTTTTTCTGCGCATAAGCACCCCATAAAATAAATACAACATGCTCAGCTTGAGCATTGATTAGCTCAATAATTTTATCCGTAAACCGTTCCCAACCCTGCCCTTGATGCGCTGCCGCACTATTTTTTTCGACACTCAGTACGCTATTTAATAACAACACACCTTGCATAGCCCAGCTAATTAAACAGCCATGTTCCGCGCGTTCAATTGCAAGATCACTACTTAATTCTTTATAGATATTAACCAAGGAAGGCGGCAGAGCAATACCAGGCGGGACAGAAAAGCAAAGCCCGTGAGCCTGACCTGGGCCGTGATAGGGGTCTTGACCAAGAATAACGACTTTGACTTGATCGAAAGGAGTTAAATTCAGTGCCGAGAAAATTTGCTTTGTTTGTGGATAACAAGTCTTACCTAGTTGCTTTTCATGCTGTAAAAAACAACGTAAAGCCTGCATATAATCTAAATCAAATTCATCCTGCAATAATGCTTTCCAGGAAGCATCCATTTTTATTCGTTTACTAGTTTCTGTATCCATAACAACTGAACCTTATCTTAAATCTTCAAGTGAACAGCACTGCCCTTTTTTAAACCCATAAAAAAACCACTCAATCAAATGATAGATTGAGTGGCTTAATAGCTTGCAATAAAATCAGGGCTTAATTTTTCTTAGGAAGCAGAAAAAACCTGCCTTATTAAATCTCTTTATCGCTTAAATCTTTCTTTTCATCAACAACGGGAACTTCTTCATCCTGACTCTCTTCCTGCTCAGATTTATCTTTAATTTCCATCTCTTCTGGCTCATCTTCAGGTGGATCTATTCTCTCACCTTGCAACAGTCGTTCAATTTGATGCTTATCAATTGTTTCCCAGTCCATCAGAGCTTGCGCCATATTATGCATAACTTCGATATTATCTTTAAGAATATCTTCGGCACGCTGATAATTCTTATCAATCACACTACGCACTTCTTCATCAATCATTTGCGCCATTTGCTCTGACATAGGTTTCGCTTGCGACCCCATATAGCCACCCTCACTATCACCATAATCCATAGGCCCTAGTTTGTCAGACAAACCCCAGCGAGTGACCATATTACGAGCTAATTGTGTAGCACGCTCAATATCATTAGATGCACCTGTCGTTACTTTATTTTTACCGTAAATCAATGCTTCAGCGATACGCCCACCGAACAATCCAGATATTTGGCTTTCTAACTTATCTTTACTAGCACTATAGGTATCGCGTTCTGGTAAAAACATGGTGATCCCTAAAGCACCACCACGCGGCATAATACTAACCTTATAAACTGGGTCATGCTCAGGCACGTGACGGCCAACAATGGCATGTCCCGCCTCATGATAAGCAGTCATCAATAAATCTTCTTTACGCATCACCATCGAGCGTTTTTCAGCACCCATTAGTAACTTATCACGCGCACGATCTAAATCATCCATAGTCACTACGCGTTTATTATTTCTTGCCGCCAATAAAGCACCTTCATTAACTAAGTTAGCTAATTCAGCACCAGAAAAACCAGGCGTACCGCGCGCTAAATCTTTCATGCTAACATCGTCGGCTTGAGGTACTTTTTGAATATGCACTTTTAATATTTGCTCACGACCTTTAATATCAGGCAAGCCAACATGCACTTCTCTATCAAAACGACCCGGTCTTAATAAAGCCTTATCTAAAACATCCGAACGGTTAGTCGCAGCAATAACAATAATGCCCTCATTACCACTAAAACCATCCATTTCCACCAATAATTGGTTTAAGGTTTGCTCACGTTCATCATTACCGCCACCACCAGTACCTGCGCCACCACGTTGACGACCGACAGCATCGATCTCATCGATAAAAATAATACAAGGCGCGCGCTTTTTAGCCTGTTCAAACATATCACGCACACGCGATGCCCCAACACCAACAAACATCTCTACAAAATCAGAACCTGAAATAGAGAAAAATGGCACATTAGCTTCGCCGGCAATCGCTCGCGCTAATAAAGTTTTACCTGTTCCTGGAGGACCAACTAATAACACCCCGTGAGGAATCTTACCGCCGACAAATTCGTATTTCGAAGGATCTTTCAGGAAATCAACAATTTCCATCACATCTTCTTTAGCTTCTTCTACCCCTGCAACATCAGAAAAACCAACTTTAATTTGATCTTCTTCAAGTAGCTTAGCACGACTTTTCCCCATGCCCATTTGACCGCCACCACCGCCAGCACCACCTTGTTGCTTGCGGAAAAAATAAACCCAAACGGCAATGAGTAGCAACATTGGCGCCCAAGAAATAAAAATTTGCGTCAGCATTGACTGCTTTTCTGGTGTTGCCACTTTAATTTTTACACCATACTGAATCAGGTCATCAATCAAATGTGTATCATCTGGATTATAAGTTACAAATGGCTCACCATTAATCAACTTACCTTTGACCTTTTCGCCTTCAATAGTGACCTCAGACACAGCCCCATTGCGAATATCTTCAATAAAATCGGAATACAGAATCGTATAATTTTGCTCATAGGTCGGTTGCATTCGTCCCATAATGCTAAAAAATACGCTACCAACCACTACGAACATAGCAATTCTTACTAGAATTTTCATCATATAATTTCTCTATTATTATCAAAAACCCGGAACTTAAATTCCCGATCCTTATTATTATTTTTATTCTTTGTTTCTCTGTATCCCCTGAGCTTTGTATAATAGTAAAAAATCAATTTATACAACCAAAGGAACCAAGCTATGCCAATCTCATCAGATCTTGTTGAAGAAATCACTATTTTAACACGTTACAACCAAGCATCAACGCAAGCAGGTATTAAAGTACACGACACAGCACAACCAGGATCCATTGCAGCCGTTAAGCGTTTATTTGATAAAGGCTTAATTTCTCGAGATGATGGTGGCTATTTAACTGACTTAGGTATTGAAACTGCTGAGCATATACAAAGAGCGTTAACTATATTAACATCTAAATAAGCTTATTTTTCATCAAAAAAAGTAAGGATAATAGACCTTAAGCGTAAAATTCGCCTTACTTGCTCTACTTTTCCACTTCTATACAAACAGCTATAAAACACTTATAGCTGTTTGTTGTATGCCGAAGAGAAAAAACGGCGCATTCTTACCTCTCTCTCCTCAAAACACCGCTTAATCTAAGCAAGTTTTCTTGTAGCCCGTTATGAAGCTTGCGGAATACGGGAAATTCGCGCCTCTAAATCAAAAACTATATTAGTATACAATAAAATAGATACATATTGTTTACTGCTATTAAAAACACACCACATAGACTATTATTTAAGCACTTACTCTCACTCTAACAGGACACTAAAATGAGAAAATACCTCTTATCGTTTATCGTTATAGCTTTTATAACTGGCTGCTCTTCACTTACTTTAGATACTGATTACGATAAATCTATAAATTTTTCTAATTTCAAAACTTACCGCTGGCATACTCAAAATAAATACAATACTGCGAGCCAACAATATTTAAAGGTTAACAACCTAATGGATCAGCGTATTCGCGCCACTATAGATAAGCAATTACAAACCCAAAACTATACGGTAGTAAGCTCTGATAAAGTCGACTTTCTAATTAATTACAGTGTTGTTGTAGAAGATAAAACCGACATAAATACCTACAATAACTACAATGGCTACTATCCTGGCTTTCGCTATGGCATGGGCTATGGATCTTATGGTCGTCGCATGAGCGTAGGTTATAGCTCAGGACCTGATGTGCAAGTAACCCATTACCAACAAGGCACACTAATAATTGATATCATTAATCCGGAAACAGACCAGCTTATGTGGCGTGGAGCTGCGGATGGACGCCTACCAAAAAATGCTGACAGAGCGGAAAAAGATAAGCTTATTCAGCAATATGTGACAAAAATATTATCTGACTTCCCGCCTAAAAAATAGCAAGATTTTAAGCCTGTATAATTTAATGTAGGGTATGCACTGCATACCTTGTTACACCGAAAGGTACGCAATGTGTTCCCTACCTTAATTTTTCGCCTTAAATGTAAACCCAAAAATTCTATTCTACGAGTAAACCTGCTTTTACCCAATCAGGGAAACCACCACGATAATAAAATACTTTCGTCCAACCCCAAGCAACAGCCTTCTCACTGGCTACTGCACTGCGCTGACACATATCACCATTACAGTAAAACACCACTGGCTGATGCTTTTTCACAACTGCAGCTAAAGACTCTTCAGTTAAATCCAGTACCAAATCCAAATGCACGGCCCATTGAATATGGCTGGCTTGGTAATCCGTAACTCTACGCACATCTATAAAAGTAACGCCTTGGTTCATCAAGGATTTCGCACGCTTAGTGCTTATTGTCACCGCGCCATCTACCTGTTCAGGAGCTGGAGATTTTGCTAACACACTTTCAGTAACAAATAAAAAACTGAACAACATTATTAAGTAACGAATTTTCATAGCAAGCTCCCAATATGAATGATTTATGTTTACTTTTTAACATACTTGACAAAATTTTTGTTAAAAACATCAAATAACTTTAGAGGTTTTATAAATTTTACGCAAAAAAAAAGCGGTTCACCCATAAGGTGAACCGCTTTTTTTAGAGAATGCTAAATCAGTAATTAAGCTGCTTTACGACGAGAAAAAGAAAACCCCAATAATCCCATACCCAATAGAGCTAAAGAAGTAGGCTCAGGAACATTTGTTGGCGCCCCTTTCCCTTGAGCTGTAAGAGAAGAAGACCAGCTTGCTGTACGGTCTGAAACACAACCGGAAGCATCCCCCTGGCAAGAACCGTTTGCAGTATAAGTACCCGCAAAGGCTGTTGCATCAAAACCACTACCACTGACTAGACTTGTTACACTACCTGAGATATCTAATGCTATAGAATCTGTACAAAGCCCATTTCCATTACAAGACATAGCATTAGGAACCAAGTTTTGAGTCAACAGTAACTCAAAGGAAAAATTACCTGCTTCAAAAATAACAACACCAGAACTACCATCTGAAAAAACATATGCGGAGGCAAGCCCATTTGAACCGCCTAAATCACCTGTAGAACCGCTCGCTAATGCAAGTAAATCAGGCGTAAAAGTAGTTAAAGGTGAAACAATATCACCTAAAGTAGTCGCATCAAGACCACCACTAAAAGATATTGAGCCATTGATAAAGGCAGCATTTGCTTGCGTGCTAAGAGAGAGTGATAATGCTAATGCACTTAAAATTAACGCTAATTTTTTCATATTGAGATCTCTAAAATTTAAAAATATTTAAGGTTAAATACGAAAGCTTCCATCGTATTGCAATCCAGCCATCTCACTTAATTACGCGTAAAGAGACCTGTAACTTTCCGACCCCGCCTCACAGCGAGTGTGGCAAATAATACAAAATACAAATGCTATAAGTAGCAACCAAAGTGTAAAAAAATTAGACACCGTTTTTCTTTGTTTTTGCCGGTGTATTCTACGTATTCCTAATACCTGTAACTGTCATTTACTGCCCTTAAGCTGTCATTTGCTGTCGTACATAGAAAGCCTTATTACTGCAACCTAAACATTTCTCGTATCAAAAACTCGGCCGCAAGCGACCGAGCTTGACAAAGCCATAGCTGATTTTATTTGAAAACCATTGGTTTTCAAGCTTTCCGACTAATGTGCCGGAGGCAAGCCTCCGAGTTTTGCTTCGCGATAAAAGCTACGATAACAAAACTCCTTAAATACTATTAGATACTTAGCGCAGACGATTACTCGGTTACCAACGCTTCAACCTATAAAAGTATTTATATAGCTCGTGAGATACGAAAAATGGGCTGCTGATTTAAGAATAAACGCCTTCTCCTAAAAGAGAAGGCTGGGATGAGATATGAGAGAACCTATAAGATATTGATTTTATTACCTTAAGCCACTCCTAACCATATAGTGTTTTTAAGTTAAAAACATATGGATTTGATATAACGCAGATAAAGGTGAAGTACACTTACACAAAGAAAATATGTGTAATTTAGAATTTTTTAAGGAAAACTCGCCGGTAATTAGGATTGTTCCGTCAATAATGACTGTAAAAATACCTGACAATAGGGGGGGGGGGGGGCAGAATCGCAGTACTATTTTGCGCTAGTATATTTGCTTTGTTGTTAATAAACCTTATCCACTTTGAAATGTGCAGTTTTTAGTTAATACTATTTTCGTACCTGTCATCCCAGCATGTTTTTAGTGGAAATCTATTGATGGTGTTTAGATTCCCGATAAAAAACTTCGGGAATGAGGAGAGTTTTCAGTGTAGATTGGGTTTATACCCTTTTTAATGCAATTTTTGGCTTCCAACTCCCTTACAATAAAACCGAAACCTTTATATTTTTTGTAACCAAAACTGGCACACTTTTTTAATTGCATAATCATATAGCTTAATAAGCATATTGAACTATGCTTTTATCTTAAGGAAACGGCTATTTCTTCTCACTTAGTTAGAATAATATCAACACAACCTAATAATATTATTTGATGCACTTCTTATTATTGATAGTTTTTTTTATACCCCAACTACTCTACGCTCAAAAAAACTTGCCTTTAACATCGAGTGAAAACTCTAGGCAACTCACAACAGAAGTCACAGTACTACGCGATCAAACCGGTGATAAAACGCTAGCTGATGTACTGCTATTGAAAAACAACTTTAGCTTAGTTAAACTGCCCTTCAATCGAGGTCATACTCATGATGCTTATTGGTTTCGTATTACTTTGCAACGTACGGAAGACACCCGAAAAGACTGGTTATTATCAGTCACACCTGCCACCCTAAATAATTTACGTTTGTATACACCTAATAACAATGGCGGCTTCACTCTACATCAATCTGGTAATCAGGTAGCGGCGGCATTACATCCAATCGATAAGCAGTTCGGAGCCTTCACCTTTCCAATTGCATTAACAGATACTAATTCGACCGTTTTTTATCTTCGACTACAAACACAATCAACCTCCGCACTTAATCTTTCAATAACGACATCGGCAACCCTTGCGCAGACTAACAGCCAGAAGAAACTTCTGCTAGGCGTTATATTGGGTATTTTATTGGTTGTATCATTCCTGACTTTAATGATGTGGAACAAGAAGCACCATTGGATCTATATCGTGTTAGTCAGTTACATCGTTGGCTGGAGTATGTCACTCACCGCAATAGATGGCATAATAGCTAATTATTTACTTCCTTATCATCCTGAAATCGCTATGCTAATGTCACCACTCGGAGGCAGTATTATGGCATTCTGTTTTGCTTCTTTCAGTATCCTATTCTTTGATACTCCGCGTTATTTTCCACGCTTAACCTTTATTTTTTATGGCGTAATGGCTTTAACATTATTAGCTGCACTAAGCATATCTTTTGGTCAGTTGATTACTTTTGCACCTATTGCAATGCTAGCTACCCTTTTATCTTTACCTGCACAGCTATATATCAGCTGGGTAAGAGCTTATCGTGAACAATCAGGTGGTCAAGCTATTTTTTATGGTTCTTTATTAAACCTAATTTTCTCCATGCTTTTGCTACTTTTTATATTAGGTTTAATTTCAGTTAACATCACACAGTTATTAGTCGCTCAAATGAGCGTACTCGCAATACTCCTTTTCTCTGGACTATATCAACGCTTTCGTAAGCTGGAGCTAAACCAAGAGGAAGCTAATATACGTAGTGAAATTGCCGAAAAATTGATCTCTATAGAAAAACAGCATAACAAAGAATCATCGACCTTCTTCAGTCTTGTTGCCCACGAAATAAAAACACCACTAGCCGTTATAGATAGCACTGTTCAAACTTTGCAAACCTGCCCTTCTATACCTAATGAACAGGTGATCGAACGTTACCATAGAATTCGTCAATCCATTACGCATCTCAATAGTTTATTGGAAAATACTCTATCTACTGAATATGATAACCAACCGCTACATCTCCATACTGAACAATTTTTACTCGCTCCCTTTGTTAAACAAACTGTTAATACTGTATTAACAGAGAATAACTGTGACATCAAAATAGCTGATAATTATCGCTGTACTGCTGACCGTAGATTACTTAATTTAGCTTTAAGTAATCTTTTGGTGAATGCAGAAAAATACCGGATAGCTAATACACGCATCACTTTGCAAGCCAGTAAGAGCACGCACCATGGGAAAAACGGCACACTATTCACTATCAGCAATAGGCATACCTCCCTAGTGAAACCTGATACGACTGAATGGTTCACTAAATATTACCGAGAAAAAAATCAAGCCAATATCGATGGCTTAGGTTTAGGCCTGCACTTGGTGCAACAAGTAGCTCAAGCTCATGCAGGTATTATTAACTGCGACGCCACACCCACACCTCACGCCGATCAATGGTTGATTTCAGTCAATTTTTGGTTACCCAGCCACAATGTTAAGGAAAACAAGAAATGATTCGTGTCTATATTGTAGAGGACAACGCACAATTATTAGAAGATGCTACCTTATGCTTGAATGCTCAAGGATTTGACTGTTATGGCGCTCCTGATGGACAAAGCTTTAATGACTTAATATCAAAGCAACTTCCAGATATAGCGGTATTAGATTGGATGTTACCTGATGAAACTGGCCTAGTCATTTCTCAGAGGTTACGAAATAATGAGCAAACAAACAAAATTGGCATCATATTTCTTACTTCTCGTAGCGACATTGGCGCTCGTATCTCAGGCTTAGAATTTGCTGATGCATACCATGTAAAACCCATAGACTATCTAGAATTGGGGGCCGTTATCAAAAGCGTTTATCGCAGAATAGAAATAACTAAGTCCTCGGCAACTAAACCGACATGGCGCTTAGATGCTGGTAACTTAATCCTACATTCACCAGCGGGTCAATCCCTTAACCTATCCCACCGTGAATTCATACTATTACGTGAACTTGCAAACAGCCCTAATTCGCCTGTTTCTGCAAAACTGATTATTGAATCGTGGGGTGAAGAGTGGATCAACTTTGAGAAAAATCGCCTTGAATTACTACTATCTCGACTACGCACAAAAATGAAAAATATTAGCGATGACTCGTTAAGCCCTATTCGCGCCATACGAAATCAAGGCTATCACCTGATGATACCGATACAAGTTCACGATTAAGATTACCTGATACCGAATTAATGTTCAGTCATTTCCAGTATCGATTATGTTATTAGGCTTCCATTTTAAGGCGGGACGAGTAATAGGAGTACAATAGCTTTAGCTATTGTACTCCTGCCCAATATTTTGAATCTCCTTGCCCCACCTTAATTTTATAGCCTGTTATTACTTTTTCAGCATAGTTAAAGCCTACAAGTCATTCCAAGCCTTTTCCAGTCGCTTAGCCGAAACCGGGTACGGGGTTCTTAACTGCTGAGCAAAGAGCGATACCCTAAATTCTTCGAGCATCCAGCGGAAGTCTTCGCTATCAGGGTTAACGATTTCATTTTTCTGCCGTTTTTCAATACTCTGCCAAAACCATTGCTGGAATTTCGCAATTTCTTGCATTTTCTGTTGATCTTTACCCGACTGCTGAAGCATTGATTGCAAGCGTGTTTCGAGAGCCTTTAAATAGCGCGGATAATGTCTTAAATGCTCATAAGCACTCTTGGTTAAAAACCCCTGGTAAAACAAACGCGCTAATTGCAATTGCACATCTTGCACTGACTTATCTTGCTGCGGCATACGATCCACTTGCTGTTTAAGCTTGGCATAATGCGCTAAAGCATTCACCACGCTGTCGCCAATTTTAGTCGACATGGCAATTAACTCTGGCTTATTATCTTTTAAACACTGCTCAAATTGTTGTTCACTACGAATTGTATGATCACTAACAAACACTGATTTAATAATCAAGCCCAGCATATCTTCTTTATAATTACGACTTAAAATATCCTTAGTTAAATCAGGGTGCCTCACTAAGCGGTTATAAGCTAATTCCGATTCAGGTGAAAACGGTAAGTTTTTTAAAATATATTTAGCTTCTTTTCTTAACTGTATTTGGAATAAACGCGCTAAGCCTGCTTCATGTTGTAAGGCCGCCTTTTCTTGAGTATCCAAAATACGTACACCAACCGTATCACCTTCATCAATAATCGCCGGATAACCGACAAAATCTTGCCCATCCTGTTCAAATTGATAGACCTCAGGTAAATCATCAAATGCCCATTTAATACAGCCTGTGTAATTAAGCTCATCTTCAGCGAGTTGATTAAAGCTATCCCCTGCTTTTTCTGTGTATTTTTGCTGTAAGGCTTTTAAATCGCGACTATTATCTAAGTGCTTACCTTGCTCATCGACCACCCGGAAATTCATGCGTAAGTGGTCAGTGATAACGTCTTTATTCCATGCCGTTAAAGGAATCGCTTCGCCCGTCAATTTACGCAAGCGCATAGCAACCCACTCATATAAAGAACCTGTGCCATCTGGTTCAACTTCAAGGCAACGCTCGACCATAGCGGGTACAGGAACAAAATGTTTGCGCAATTGCTTAGGCAGGCCTTTAATCAAAGCAATCATTTTTTCGCTCAGCAAACCTGGAACTAGCCATTCAAACGGTTGCTCTACAAGCTGATTAATCTGGTGTACCGGAATAATTACCGTCACACCATCTTCTTCATGCCCTAATTCAAAGCGGTACTGCAAAGGTAAGGTTAAACGCCCCACCTTTTTCTCATCCGGATATTCCCAAGAACTAATATGACCTTCATCTTGACGGGTTAAATCTTCTTTGGTTAAAAATAATAATTTTGGCTGTTCGCGTTCTGCTTTTTTACGCCATTGATCAAAGGTAATGCCATTAACTACATCTTCCGGTAGCTTTTGATCATAAAAATCATACAACCACTCTTCATCTTCGATTAAATCAACGCGACGGCCTTTATGCTGAATATAACCGACCTCTTCTAATAAGGTTTCATTCGCTTTAAAGAATGGCGCACGCGTATGGTAGTCATGTTCAACCAGTGCATTGCGAATAAAAAACTGGCGTGCGGCTTTGGGGTCGACATGCTCATAAGGAATCTTGCGCCGGCTTTGTAAAGTTAAACCAAATAATAGCGTTCGCTCAAAAATAGCACTACGCGCTGATTTTTTCTCCCAGTGCGGATCAAAATGGTTTTTCTTAATCAAATGTTCAGCACAGCGTTCAATCCACTCAGGCTCAACTTTTGCCACACAACGCCCGTAAACCTTACTTGTTTCCACTTGTTCCGCTGCCATAATCCATTTAGGCCGTAATTTATGTTGCCCTGACCCTGGAAAAATATAGAACTTTAAATTGCGCGCCCCCAAATATTCATATTGCTCATGTTTGAAACCAATATTAGATAATAAACCCGGCAATAAAGATTGATGTACTGCCTCATAAGAGGCTTCAGTGCTATTAATCTTGAGTTTCAACTCCCCTTTAATCACCTGCAAGATTTGCGTATGTACATCCTGCCATTCTTTTAGGCGAACATAGGATAAGAAATGCTGCTTACACCATTTACGCAATTGATTATTGGATAAATGTTTTTTCCGTTCTTCAAAGGTATTCCAGATATTAATATAACTTAGGAAATCAGAATCAACGCCTACAAATTCAGCATGCTTGGTATCCGCCTGCTGCATTTTATCTGCGGGCTTCTCGCGCGGATCTTGGATACTTAAGCCCGAAACAATAATAGAAACCTCATGCAAACAAGACATTTCATCTGCTGCAATTAACATGCGCGCTAATTTTGGATCAACGGGGAGTTTTGCTAATTTCAATCCAGTGGGTGTTAGTTTTCCTGACTTATCCAAAGCGTTGACTTCTTGCAAGCTCGTTAAACCATCGCGAATCATTTTATCTTCAGGCGGCTCAACAAAGGGAAATTCACGTATATCGCCTAATTTTAACGATGCCATTTGCAAAATAACTGAGGCTAAACTAGTACGCTTAATCTCTGGCTCAGTGAATTCAGGGCGGCTTAGATAATCCTCTTTAGAATACAAGCGGATACAAATACCATCGGCAACACGCCCACAACGCCCCGCTCTTTGATTGGCACTCGCTTGAGAAACTTTTTCAATAGGTAAACGCTGAATTTTACTGCGATGGCTATAACGACTTATGCGCGCATGCCCAACATCAATAACACTACGAATACCGGGAACGGTTAAAGAGGTTTCCGCGACATTGGTTGCCAAAACGATACGACGTTTTCCACCCTTAGACTTAAACACACGCTCTTGCTCGCTAACACTGAGCTTAGAATACAGCGGCAACACTTCAAAACGCCCACTATTATGCTTACGTATTGATTCATCTGTTTCCCGAATATCTCGCTCGCCACTAAGGAAAATTAATATATCGCCGCCAATATCACCGTATAACTCATCCACTGCATCTAAAATGGCTTGTTGTACGTCATTCGTTGTTTCGTCCTCTTCCTCATCTTGTTCAATGGGACGGTAACGCATTTCTACTGGGAAAGTACGTCCTGAAACATTAATAATCGGGGCATCAAAAAAGTGCGTAGAAAAGCGCTCAGGATCAATCGTTGCGGAAGTAATCACTAATTTCAAATCAGGGCGGCGAGGTAGTAACCAACGCATATAACCCAAAAGAAAATCGATATTTAAACTACGCTCATGCGCCTCATCAATAATAATCGTGTCATATTGACTTAAATACGGATCATTTTGCGATTCCGCCAGTAAAATCCCGTCTGTCATTAATTTAACCAGCGACGTTTCACGCGTTTGGTCATGAAAGCGGACTTTATAACCGACAGCCTGACCTAGCGGTTGCTTCAACTCTTCGGCAATTCGGTCGGCAACGGTACGTGCTGCAATACGTCGTGGCTGTGTATGACCAATCAGCCCCGCCGCACCACGGCCAATAGATAAACAAATTTTGGGTAATTGCGTGGTTTTTCCTGAACCGGTTTCACCACAGACAATGACCACCTGATTTTTCTGGATTAATTCTGCTATTTCTTCTTTTTTGCCAGTGACGGGTAAATCTGGATATTCTAATACGGGGAAGCTAGCTAAGCGTGCATTACGCTTTTCAATAGATTGCTTTAGCTTAAGTTCCAGAGCTGACAGCTTTTCCTTAATGTCCTTATTCTTTCTTAATTCACTACGCAAACGATCTAATTGCCTTTTGATTGACTGACGATCTTTATTGAGTGTTTTGGGTAAGTTTTTAGATATTTGCTGGATGAGTTCTTGAGAAGACATAGGGGAGTATTAAATGATGTGGAACAGAGCGAAACTTCAAACATCCGTAGGGCGAACTTCACAGTCCGCCTATTTTGAACAATGTACTAACTTAGGAATGGGTCGAAATAACGTTTACATTATCAAATGATGAGCCGATCTTTAGCTTACATTTTAAAAAGCGGGCTAAAGTCCGCCCTACGATACAACCTTATTTTAACTACCGACCTCGACCTCTTGGCGGCCCTGGCTTTCTTTTAGTTCTTTCAAACGGATCTTTCTTTTCGTGATGACGCCTATCAGGTGCGCCTTTCCCCTTCTTAGCAAATGAATCGTTGTTTTCTCTCGGTTTATTTGCCCTAGCTTTATTCTGTGACACCCTTTGGTTAGCAGCCCCCTCAATCCGTTCCAACGGCAATTTAACGAAAGTTAATAAATCATCCAACTCCTTTGCAGCTAACTCGTAACACTGTCCTGCCCCTAAACCGTCTGGCAAAAAGATAGGTCCATAACGTACACGCATTAAACGACTTACCTGAAACTCTAAGGCTTCCCATAAACGTCGCACTAGACGGTTACGCCCTTCAGTAACGGTTACGTGATACCAACTATTTGCACCTTCTCCACCATTGAACTGAATATCTTCAAATTTGGCTATACCATCCTCTAGCTCAACACCTTTTTTTAATTGAGCAATATTATCTGCAGTCACTTCACCTAAAATACGCACAGCATATTCACGATCAATTTCTGAAGAAGGGTGCATTAAACGATTAGCTAACTCACCGTTATTAGTGACTAATAATAAACCTTGAGTATTAATATCTAAGCGACCTACGGCAATCCAGCGCCCCTTCAAAATCTTAGGTAATTGACTAAAAATTACTTTACGGCCTTGAGGATCATTTCGCGTCACCACTTCACCTGTAGGTTTATGATAAATCAGTACACGAGTTGGCTGCACACCAAAAACTTCCCACTTTAAGTGCCGGCCATTTAACTGTAATTTATCGCCAGCTTTCAGGTGATCGCCTAACTGAACTTTAATGCCATTAAGAAGTAAGCGACCTTCGGTAATCCAACGCTCAACTTCACGACGCGAACCTACACCACCACGCGCTAAAACTTTTTGAATCCTCTCTCCTGCAGCATCTGCCGCAGGTCTTCTCTTAGGCTTAGTTGATGGAGATGCGGCAACATCTTGAGCTGTATTCTCAGCACTCTCCTCATCTGCTTGATAAGGTTTTATATTAATGACAGGGGCTTGTGTTTTCACGTGTTTTATCTTTTTCTGGATTTGTTTAAAAATCAGCTAAATATATTAGCTAATGACTTAACTTGTAGAGCGAACTTTAGCCCGCTTTTTAGCAATGGCGGACTAAAGTCCGCCCTACTATTTTTATTTTCCCATATTAATGGGTGTGTATTTACTTACCTGGAGAATTACCCCACAGGATTTTATGTAATTGTAATTGAAAGCGCACAGGCAATTGGTCACGTAAAATCCATTCAGCTAATTCTGTCGGATCTTGCTCACCCATGCTCGGAGAAAATAAAACCTCGCACTGTTTATCTAATTGATATTCATCTAGCTTGTCTTTAGACCATGCATAATCTTCAGCATTACAAATGACAAACTTTAACTGATCTTTAGCTTCAAGATACGGCAAGTTAGTATATAAGTTGCGAGACTCTTCAGCCGAAGCTGGCGTTTTCAAATCCATAACTTTAACAATACGCGGATCGACTTGAGATACATCAAGTGCACCACTGGTTTCTAAAGACACAATATAGTCTTTATCTGCTAATTGCGTAAGTAATTCTAAACAGGCGGGCTGCGCCAAAGGTTCACCACCGGTCACGGTAATATATCGCGTTTTATATTGTTCAACTTGCGCAATAATATCAGCGATACTGGTCATTTCGCCACCAGAAAAAGCATAACTGGTATCACAGTATTGGCAACGTAAAGGGCAGCCTGTTAGACGAATAAAAACAGTGGGCATACCAACTGATTTAGATTCTCCTTGTAATGAATAAAAAATCTCACTAATGCGTAAATCATTATGTCTCACTAAGCTTACTGCCCCATACTCTGTAATTTTTTCTCTGCCATATGTGCGGAAGTACTATTGGCATAATCTGTGGTTATTTGCGTATACAGCTGCTTGGCTTTAGCTTTGTTATTTTCTGCTAAATAAATATCTGCTAGCTTAAGCATTGATGTCGCCGCTTTTTCGCTCTTTGGAAACTGAGTAAAAACCGCCTCAAAACTTTTCTTAGCAGCTGCCTTATCCTTAACAACGGAATAAACAGAAGCTAACCAAAAAGTGGCATTATCACTATATTTTCCCGCAGGATAATCCTGTAGAAATTTTTTAAATAAGCTTATTGCTTGCTGATAGTGGCTATTTTTAACACTCTCAAACGCCTTATCAAAATCAGCTTTTTCACTGGCTTTTGATTTAACTTTTGGCTTAGGCTTAGCAGCTTCAATCGCAGCCTTTCTTTGCGCTACTGGAACAGCCAAATTCCCTTGAACTGACCTATTAGCGTTAGTACTAATTGCTGTAGTGCCGCGCCCTGTCTCCATACGCTGTATGCGAGCATCTATATCAGCATAAATATTTTTCTGGCGTTGCTTTAAATTCGTAATTTCATAATTTTGTTGCTCCACCAAACCTCGTAACTGCTGTAGCTCAGTTTGCAAACTCTCAACACGCCCGAGCATTTCCAACATAGGTTGATTTGATGTCGCTCGGCCCGAATAAGAAGCACCACTGGCATAAGTCGAATTATTGATGATTGGCGGTAAAGGCCTAGTTTCAGCCTGTACAATACTTACTGCAGACAAGGCTAATATTAAAGGTAATTTTTTCATTATTTATACACGACCTCTACTCGACGATTAAGTGCAAAAGATTCATCAGTATGGCCTGAAGCCACTGGTTTTTCCTCACCATAACTAACGATATCCATCTGATTGGTCATAACACCAATCAACTGTAGTATTTTAAATACTGATTTAGCACGCTGCTCACCTAAAGCAATATTGTACTCACGCGTACCTCGCTCATCTGAATGCCCTTCTAAAGTAATACGTTGATTCGGGTTGGCCATTAAATAATTTGCGTGTGCTTCTAATATCGGCACGAATTCATTTTTCACTTGGCTACTATCATATTCAAAGTAAATAGTACGCGTTGACAAAGGACTATTTGGGTCAGAAAACTCAGGGCTTTGCATAAGCGCATCAATACCTTCACTAATCTGATTATCTACTCCAAGCTCCGTTACCTGCAGACCATCGGCATTATAAGTATTGCTATCAACACCCGAACGATCGTTAAGAGAATTCAACATATTCTGCGCAGAATTATCCTCCTCACTTAAAGAATCTTTATTAAAAAGACTACAACCGGATAACAATGTTGCAATAAAAAAAGCGACTATACCTATTTTAAGTTTCATATTTCTAACCTTTGTTTGTATAAATATTGACGTACCATACTACCCTTATTTACGTGGCGCCCACGCCGGCTCTCGCACCATACCTTCAGTATGCTGTATATCTTGTTTGCTCGCTCCATCGAGGGTAACGGTTGCTAAAATATCATCATTTCCTTTACGCCGCGCATAAATAATCACTTGGCCGTTAGGTGCAAAACTTGGTGATTCATCATGCGGGCCATTACTTATAACTGTTGTTGCTCGGCTTGCTAAATTTTGTACCGCAATACGGTAATTACCTTGCGCCCCTTGCACCATGACCACAGACTTACCATCGGCAGAAAAACTACCGCGAGCGTTATAGTCCCCATCAAAAGTAATTCTCTCCGCAACACCATGGCCATTGCTTGCCATAACATATAATTGCGGACGTCTGCCACGATCAGAAGTAAACAGTATTTTTTTACCATCTGGTGACCAAGCCGCTTCGGTATCAATTGCTAATGATTTGGTTAGTTTACGCAAAGACTTATTCGCTAAGGTCAAAATATAAATATCTGAATTACCACCTTTAGATAAAGTCAGCGCCAGTTGTTTGCCATCAGGTGACCAAGCAGGCGCGCCATTAATTCCTTTATATTTAGCAATACTTTTCCGCTCACCTGTAGCCAACGTTTGCACAAAAATCTCAGAGACTTTATTTTCAAAAGAAACATAAGCTATTTTATCAGCCTTAGGAGACCATGCCGGTGACATAATTGGCTCTTTAGATTGAGCAATAGAGATTGCATTTTCACCATCGTAATCCGCTACATATAAATTATATTTAGTTTTATTCCGGCTATTTAGTTCACTGGTTACATAAGCAATACGCGAAGTAAATACCCCCGGAATTCCGGTCAGTTTTTCATAAATCGCATCACTTAAATGATGCGCTGCCATGCGCAATGCTGAAGCTTCAACCGTTACTCGCAAACCTTTTAATTGCTCTTTTTTATAAACATCGAACAAACTCATTTTTACATGATAAAGATTATTGTCTTTAGTTACTTCACCAATCACCAAATAATCTTGACCTAATGCTTCCCAATTACGAAACTTAACATGCGCAGACTGGCTGGGGCGCGTTAGCATTTGCGTTTTATCCAATACTTTAAAATAGCCACTTCTAGCTAAATCACTGCCAATAAGCCGAGCAACATCATCCTTTAATTGCTCTCCTAAAGGGCTGGCAAAAGGAACGACCGCTATGGTATGCGCACTTTGCACGCCTTCGGTAATTTCTATAGTCAATTCAGCACGCAATAAATGACTGTATGCCATTAAATTGAAGGCCAGTAAAATTAAGGCTATTTTTTTTGCTAATTTAATCACTTTTTACTCTTTTAAAATTAATTTTTTAAATACATGACTTTAGTCCGCAAATGTCAAACAGAAGTCTTCAAGGCGGGCTAAAGCCGCGCCCTACAAAAAACATATTTTCTCATTCCCAAACTCCGAGGATGTGAAAGTATTATGCGTAGATACTCTCTTCAAGCACCAGCTTTATTTTAAATAAATCCTAAAAATACTTAGGAATAAGTTGCTTCAGAAGGG
>CBDUDP010000009.1:0-122635 GCA_965365945.1 uncultured Gammaproteobacteria bacterium | reverse complement strand
GACGCTGGTATTTGAGGGGAAATTGCCTGAATTTGCTTTATAATTTTAGCTAACTGATAATTACGCTGAGTAGTTACAAATAAATAAGCTATTATGAAAGCAGAGTACTCTCTTTTTTTTCAAACAAGAACAGCTTGAAAAGATATCTGTAGGACGAATTTCTTCTCATCGCTATTTTTACATACGGAGAGGCGGGTGGGTGAAAAATGCATAACGCTTGAAGGCTCTTCAGGTCTTAAATCTGGAAACATGCTTCATACATAGTGATGATTACATGCACTGGATTATGCTTACCAATCAAATTTTTTCAAGCGTTGTTTTACAATCAAGTGAACAGTTGCTTTTAACATAGGATAGAAAAAGAGAATATATGAAACCTATATCAGTTGTAATCCCTGTTTATAATGCTGAGCTATCGCTTAATGATCTTTGTAAACAATTAATTCCTTCAATGGAAAAAATTACCGATACTTTTGAAGTAATTTTAGTTGAAGATTGTGGTAAAGATAATTCTTGGGAAATTGTTCAACATTTATCAAATAATGATAAGCGAATAACAGGGATTAAGCTAAGCAAAAACTATGGGCAGCATAATGCATTGCTTTGTGGGATTCGTGCAGCTCAGTATGGAACGATCATTACCATGGATGATGATTTACAAAATCCAGTGTCAGAAATTTCTATTATGCTTGATAAGCTAAATGAAGGATATGACGTAGTGTATGGATACCCTAAGAAAGGACAGCATGGACTATTCAGGAATTTAGCTTCAAGAATTACGAAACGCGCGCTTCAGGGAGCTATGGGGGTTAAAACGGCAAGAAATGTAAGTGCTTTTCGTGCATTTAATACACAACTAAGAGAAGCATTTTCTGATTTTAATAATCCTAATGTTTCAATTGATGTACTTTTGACTTGGGCAACAACTAATTTTACAACTATTAGAGTGAAACATTCACCCCGTGCTGCAGGTGAATCGAACTACACGTTAAAAAAATTAATTGTCCATGCGTTGAATTTGATGACAGGTTTTTCTGCTTTACCTCTTCATATTGCCAGTGCATTAGGCGTGGTTTTTACTTTATTTGGATTTGGAATTTTAGCGTGGGTAAGTGGAAGGTATTTTATTTATGGAGCTGCTGTTCCTGGATTTACGTTTTTAGCATCTATAGTAGCTATCTTCTCGGGAGCACAATTATTTGTCTTAGGCATATTTGGTGAGTATTTGGCTCGCATTCATTTTCAATCGCTAAACCGGCCAACCTATTTAGTTAGGGAGTCAACTAAAGCATCAAATAAAGTGGAGGAATAATCAATGAATTTTGATGTTGTTAAGGAAAAAATTACTAGCAGTCATCTAAATATGGAGTTTTTTCATGTTCCTTGGGATAGTGAGATTTTTAATCGAAACGTTGCACAAATATCAAAATTCGAAATAAAAAACTCTAAAGAATTAATCAAAGATTTTAGTTTTTATCAAAAATGGTGTGCGCAAAAAAAAATTGATTTTAGTAGTTGTCGCCTTCTTCATAGCCAAATGAACGAAGGTTTTTTTCTGGAAACGCAGGGATTTAGATTTATTGAGTTGAACTATCAGCCAGTTCTTAATAACTTGGAAAAATTTGATTTTCAAGTTTCTAGCATTGATATAAGCCTAGCAGAATCCTCTGATCAAGAAACTTTGGCAAATGTGGCAGAAACATTATTTAATAATGAACGATTTCATCAAGATCCTCAGATAGAGACAAATTTAGCGCATAAGCGCTATCGTATTTGGTTGGAGAATGCCTTTAAACAAAATCATCAGACAGTTTTGAAATGTATTTTAAACCAAGAAATCGTAGCGTTTTTTGTTGTTGAATACCCAGAGCCTAATCATTGCTTTTGGTCACTGGTTGGTATGTTGCCTAAGTACCAAGGGAAAGGTTTAGGGAAAATAGTATGGCAAGCCATGCTAAAGTATCACCAGGAAGAGTTAATAAAAAAAGTCAGTACCAGTATATCCTCACATAATGTAGCCGTATTTAATTTATATGTCGCTTTAGGGTTTAGGTTCCCTGAGCCATATACTACGTTCCATTGGACAAAAAATAATATATAAGAAATATGCTACATATTCAATTTCTCAAATACGTAGTCATTGGCTTGTTATCCAATGGGGTGCTTTATTTTGCTTATTTATTCTTAACAGCCTATGGATTAGGTTATAAAACAGCAATGACTTTGCTATATACTCTAGGTGTCGTACAAACTTTTTTGTTTAATAAAAAGTGGACGTTTTCGCATCATGGTGAAGTTTCTAGAACATTTATTCGCTATATTATTTCTTATGCACTGGGGTATTTTCTTAACTTAGCTGTATTATATTATTTTGTTGATAAGCTATTATTTCCGCATCAAATTGTTCAAGGAATAATGATCATTTATAATGCTTTTATGCTTTTTATCTTACAAAAGTTTTGGGTATTTAAACAGGTAGTGCATAAGAAAGAACCTAAAGAATATAATCAAGTTATTGCAACATCGTTCCCCGTACATAAACGAAAAAAGAAAAAATCAAAAAAAAGACACTCTAAACAAAGGAGAAAGAAATGAGTGAAAAAATTCCTTTTAATAAGCCTTATATGGCAGGGAAAGAACTTTATTATATTGCACAGTCAGTATTAAGTGGGCATACAAGTGGTGATGGTGCATTTTCACAAAAATGCCAAGCACACTTTGAACAGTCATTTTCCGCAAAGAAAACTTTATTAACGACCTCATGTACATCTGCACTGGAAATGACAGCGCTACTATGTGATCTAAAGCCTGGTGATGAAGTTATTGTTCCCTCCTATACCTTTGTGTCGACTGTTAATGCCTTTGTCTTAAGAGGTGTGCAGCCTGTTTTTGTTGATATTCGCTCTGATACTAAAAATATTGATGAAACATTGATTGAACAAGCTATTACTCAGAAAACAAAAGCCATAGTGCCGGTTCATTATGCTGGCGTAGCTTGTGAAATGGATGAAATTAATTCGATAGCTAAAAAACATAATTTATATGTTATCGAAGATGCTGCCCAAGGAGTTAATGCCAAATATAAAAATCAATATTTAGGCACATTAGGTGATTTAGGGACTTATAGTTTTCATGAAACCAAAAATTTTATTTGTGGTGAAGGCGGCGCGCTAGTAATAAATAAAGACCAATTTATTAAGCGAGCTGAAATTCTTCGAGAAAAAGGCACTAATCGAAGTCAGTTTTTTCGAGGACAGGTTGATAAGTATACTTGGGTAGATGTGGGCTCTTCTTATGTGCCTTCAGATTTATTGGCTGCTTTTTTATACGGTCAATTAGAAAAAATGAATGAGATTAATGCTAAGCGTGAAAAAATATACCAAAGTTATTACAATGCACTAAAGCCACTAGCAGATAAAGGGTTGATAGAGCTACCCTTTATACCTGAGCATTGTGAATCTAATTATCATATGTTTTATATTTTACTTAAAGATCATAAACAGCGTGCAGAGCTGATTCAATTTTTAAAAGCAGACAATATACAGAGCGTTTTTCACTATATTCCATTGCATAGCTCACCTATGGGGGAGTCATTAGGTTATAAAAAAGGATTGTTACCAGTAACTGAAAGTATAAGTGATCGTTTATTACGATTCCCTTTTTACTATGAACTAACAGAGCTGGATATTGAGCGAATTAGCCAAAGGGTTTCAGAGTATTTTAATTGAGTTGTTTTCTGCACGTAAAGTTATAACTTTTACTTTTCAGGTTAGAATAAAAATATATTAAGAGGATAGTACTTAAAGGTAAAATTGATGCGATCTCTAAGCAGGAAGACAACTATAAATAAGCGAAGAAATATTATTTCATTAGCTGAATTGATGTGAAGAACCTAAAATATTTAGGATCAATTAGCTAGGTTTAAGCATTAAAAATAATTTTTAGAGGGGCGGCGTGAGGCAGAGAATCGAGTATTTTCTAGAAGCTCTATTATTGGTAAATTATAAATTATAAGGTGATAATTAATGAATAAAATGCAACTCCAGGAAAGTTTTTTTTTACGGAAGCTTTCTTCCGATTTTAGTTTATCATTGCTCATACTCCTTATTGCTTTAGCTTCATCGCTATTAATTGCTGATGGGCGATATGGTTTTGGCCCTGATGGTGCCCGTGAAATTAATCTGGCTTTGAATATTGTCGATGGCAAAGGTATAAATCATTCAACGTTAAACTATTTAACTGTAGTGCAGCCAAAAGAATATGAATCACTAATATTAAGACCTGCTGTTACTAAACCTCCATTATATTCCTACCTCATAGCCGGTCTAGTAAAAGTTGGCATTTCTGCTAAATGGGCTGGTTGGATAATTTCACAAGGAGCATTTTCGCTTTCAGCAGTTCTACTCTTTAGTCTAGCTCGCTCATGTATGCCAAAAATTCCATCTTTGATTGTAGGTATTTCATTTTGCTTTTTAATATCAACTTCAAAATGGGGAATAACTATCAAAGAGGACTCCTTATATTTAGCAATGTCACTAACTTCATTGCTATGGTTTACTAAGTTAAGGGAGTTAAAATATTCGCAGTGGATTTCATGGCTAGGGCTGGGAGTATTAACTGCACTAGGGGTTCTAACTAGATACATGGGAATATCATTAGTTATAGCAATAGCACTTGTTATAACGGTTGATATCTTACATAAAAAATTAAAATTCAAGCAATTAATTTTATTTTTCACTGGCTTAGGGCTAGTAAGCTGGGTGCCTTTTATGCGGTTTCTTAGATATTGGATTCAAGGTATACGGCCATCATTTTTTGAAGCTATTGATACAACATGGTACCAAAATTTATCCCTAACAATAAGTACCTTACAGATTGATCTTGCTGGTAGTTTATATGTTTGGATTTATGACCAATCTAAATACGATTTAATTATTGTGATTGGTTTTATACTTATTTTTGTACTGGTTTTTTATTGGGCTTTACAAATTGATTCTAAACTATCAAAATTATCACCTATCACAACTTATATATTTTTTTATCTTTTAGTTCTAAATACTCAATTAGCATTAAAAGGTCATCCAGGTGAAGAACGCTTTATTTTTCCTGTAGAAGGTTTATTAATATTAATATTAATATTTATTATTTGGATGTTTTATAGAGGTCAGTCATCTTTTTATAGAGTTGTCATAAGTTGTTTTTCGATTTTACTAATGGTATTTTTTATTAATGGTCAGCGCCTATTATTTAATTCTTTTAAAAACTCCCCAGCTGGCCCAGAAGCATCTAGAGAAATGTGTCCGTCACCTAAATCACTCGCTTGGATCAAGCATAATATCCCAGTAGGAGAAATTATTTTAGGTAATCAATGTTCATTTCAATTGCTTGCTGAAACTAATGATTATGCCTGGATGCCTATTCCTCCAGCTGATGAATATAAAACATCTCCCCTCTATAAAATAAAATTGCAAGAAAAAGATTTTCTAAGAATTAAACAACAAAATGGTGCGCAATGGATAGTTCTATTTTTAGGTGAGTCAGGAGATCCCCGTATTGATAAACCAGGGTATGGAGACTTCGTATCAAAGTTACATCAAGGTCATGAATCATCATTTATAAAATTACAAGCAAAATTCTCTGATGGATTAATTTATCAAATAAAATAACCTGATTTTCATAAACTGACGCTGAAAATTAGGGAGTGTGCCACAGGCACACAAGCTGACGCTATATTGATATAGAGTCAGCTGTGTATAAGCCCATTGAAAGATGTAATGGTCAACAAAAACAGGACACTTTTTTAAGACGCTTTCCTATAACTACTCGCTCAAATTGTAATGGTGATTGATAACCAAGTTTTGAGTGAGTACGTTTGCCGTTATAAAAAGCTACACATCAATAATGCTATTAATAGCTGCTTCTTTGGTTCTAAAGTTGTTGTAACTTAATTCCTCATGCTTAAGACTGCGGAAAAAGCGTTCTGTTAGTGTGTCCCAACAGTTGCCTTTTCGACTCATACTCTGTTGCATTTGCATGATATCCAGGTGTTGACGATACTCATAGCTTGCGTATTGGCTCCCTCTGTCCGAGTGATGCAATACACCGGGCGCTGGTTTTCTTCTCCAAAAAGCCATTTGCAGTGCTCTGACACATAATGACGTTCGCATATGATCATCAACCGCCCACCCTACAATCTGCCGAGAAAATAAATCAATGACAACCGCAACATAAAGCCAGCCTTCAAGTGTCCACACATACGTTATATCAGTTGCCCAGATCTTATTAGGCGCTGTTACCTCAAAGTCGCGATTCAGAGTATTCGGTGAGATTGAATCATTATGATCACTGTCAGTTGTTACTTTAAATTTCTTAGGGTAACGCACTTCTAGTCCTAATCGTGCCATTGCTTGTCTGACTTTATAGCGTCCCGCATTAACACCTGATTTTTTCAATTCTTTAGAGATACGACGTGACCCATAAATTCTTCTGTGCTCCTCAAAAATATTGCGCACTTTGATATCAAACGCTTCTCTTTCTCTGTTTTTTTCTGTCATTTCAGGCTGCTGATTCCACACATAAAAAGCACTGGTACTGACCCTCATAACCCGACATAATGCCGTAACAGGATAGGTCTTCTGTTGCTCTCGAATAAAAACATACTTTACTCGACTTCTTTCGCAAAGAAGACCGCTGCCTTTTTTAATATTTCACGCTCCATACGCAATTGTTCAACTTCCTTACGTAACCTGACTAATTCGGCCTGACCAGATAAACTAGGTGTTGATTTTGTTTCGATTGTTGGCCCTCGTTCTGCTCTAACCCAGCGCCCAATCGCACTTAAAGATACGCCTAAGCTGTCGGCGGCTTGTTGGTGGGTATATCCTTTCTCAATAACTAATTTGGCTGCATCTTGTTTGAATTCAAGATTATATACAGGTCTTTTTGGTTTATTTTGCTTACTCATATTCACCTCTAATGACATTATAAATCTGTCTTTAGAAGTGTCCTGTTTTATTAAACCATTACAATATAGGTAGGTTTGTTTACCAGAGTATTTATGCTCATGCAGAGAGATCAGTGGGTGAAGTTATCGAATTAAATGTTCAGCCAGATCATGTCCATTTGCTTGTAAAAGTTCCGCCAAAGATTTCAATATCAGCTTAAGTTGGGAAAGTTAAAGGAAAGACAGCGATTCAAGCTTTCCAGAAATTCCCGCATTTGCGGACAAAGCAATACTGGGGAAATCATTTTTGGTCGGCTGGTTATTGTGTTGATACAGTAGGTATGGAAGCAGAAATGATAAGAAAGTATGTTAAGTTCCAAGATAAAAAATAATCACTGAAATAGCGGGAACAACTTGATCTTATTTCAGCAAGGCCCCTTGGGGTTTTGCTGAGGACGGCCTTTTAGGTCGAATTCAAACCACGTTTTATAAGCGTGGTAGTTGATTTGTGTTTCCATGTTTTTGTTTATATTATTATGGAGCTAGTAAAAAACTTATTTATTCCTTAATTCCTGTTATATCAGGTGGGTGCGTGTTGTTGCTTCAATATGATATAATCTATATTTTTCACGACTTTGACAAAATAAATATTCAAGTCATACAGGAAATACAAGGTAAAAATTTCAAACTATCCTCTGAAGATAGTGGCGTCTCTTTTGGGTGGCTTGATGTTTGGAATAAATATTCTATAGATATACCACTAAGTATACTAAATTCACTATTATTGCCACTATTGATACTAACCGGATACCCAAAAGAGTGTTTTTTTAATAAAAGATTTCAATTTTCTGCTGCTCTACAAGTAATAAGTTTATTATTATTTTCTATATTTTATGAAACGGGAAGAAGAAGTGGGGATGGGAAATTTTTATGGCAAAACATTATAACTAATTATATTTTACATTTGGTGGTAATTATTGTATTTTATTCAAATAAAAAATAAAAAATAAAAAATAAAAAATAAATCTTATAAATCTTATAAATTAATTAAATTTTATTATCTTATTATTAGTATCTTTTCAATTGAGGTGATTTCTGGACTTATCTATTTGATGAGAATTCCTTTTTTTGGGTATAAATAAAAATTTTTATACTCTGTAGATACCTATACTTGTAGATCGAGAAAGCCAAAGTCTATGGTTTGATGCTGAATATGTAGAAAAAATACCGTTGTCAGTAATAAGTCTTTGAAATTGATGATTGTATGCTATCTAGATATAGTGAGTGATAATTGCGTATGCGAAGCGTAAAAAGAATATATTATATTGGAAAGGAGTGAGTTTAATTGAAAATACACTGCTTTGTCTGTTAGATAAAACTAAATATGAGTTACCTAGATGAAACAGAAACTATTCAAGACGTATAAAATTTTAACAGTGGTTATTGCAATTACGGCAACTGTTGCAAGTTTGTCTTTCGCAATAAGCCGAGCTCAAGATATGACTCACTTGAGAAATCTAGTTCTATCAGAAATTACATTACCTCCAGGTAATGGTAAGTTTATTGAACAATTAAACCAGTGGGTTTATCATAATAAGGGTTTTGAAAAAAATCAGAGTTATTATCTATTCTCACGGCTTGGTCCCACACCTATGCAAATATTAGACAAAGGAGGCGATTGTTCTGATAAATCACGATTACTCGCTGCGATGTTAAAGTCTGTTGGAATATCATCAACATTAGTAATGCTGTATAGATGTAATGGTTGCGACCCTACTCATACAGTTATTGAAGCACGCTTTGAAGGGAATTATATGGTGGCTGATCCGGTATATAATATAGTTTTTCCTAAGGAAGAAAATGCCACTTACTTAGGTTTACAGGAGCTTAGCGATAATCCGAAAATATTAAATAATCGATTAGATTATTTGATTGAACAAAGAGGAAAAAAAAATAAAATTTCTTTTTATAAACGTGATATTGAAACCTATTCATGGCCTAAAACAATTAATTGGAAAAAAAACTCAGTAACTTTGATTATAGGGGAGTTTGTCGGTTATTTTTATGATAACCCTTATTGGGTTCAACGCCCTCACTTTTTAGAAGATCCCAAACTTTTACTTACGATTGCAAGTGCTTGTATTTGTGGTGGTGTGTTAATTTTATTTGGATTTATTAGGTTGATCACTAAGTACAAGGCTTATAACAGTTAAGAAATTACAAATTAGGTATGGTAACTACTATGGTTTGTGCTGATGAGATTTTTATATAAAATAACTGGGTATTTTTCAACTATTATGTAGCTAAGCCAAGATAAGAAAAAAATAGACATGCTAAGGGCTAATAAAAAGATAAATTCTAAGAATGGTTCCTTTACTGAAAAATAATATTTAAATAAACCAATTAATAATATATGTACTAAATAAGTAGAGTAGGATGTGTCTCCTAATAATTGTAGAAATTTAAAGTTTAAACTCGATAAGTGCTTTTCAATTGAAAGAGCTGAAATAATTAATAATGTGGCTGAGAAACTCCAATATATACTTTTTTTATCACCAATCATTAAAAGAAACATTGCTGTAATAGCGATGATTAATGTATAAAATATATTATAACTAAATGTTTTTTTTCTTATATAGGGAGGCAATCATAATGCCGAAAATAAACTCGTAAATAATGAAGTTATTTAATATGTGTGTATATCTCCAAAGTAATGGAATGGTGCTGAATTTAATTAATGGAAGGGCTAACATAATTATTGAGCAAGTAATAAATATATTTTTCTTGAAAAATAAAATACATATAGATAGCATTAAATAAAAGAATAATTCGAAATTTAAAGTCCAGCCAACTGTTAGTAAGGGAAAAACACCTATTCCTGATGGATTAACGGATGGGAGAAATAGTAGAGATAAAAAAAGCGATTTAATATTATATGATGTATTTAATATTTCTTGTGGAAAATAATAACAGAATAATACTGTTAAAAATGTATAAAACCAATATGCAGGTAATATTCTTATAATCCTATGTATTATAAAATCTTTGGCTGAATAGTTTTTGTTAGTTAATGTAATATACATAATGAAACCACTGATTATAAAGAAAATATTTACTCCAAATGCACCTTTCTTTGCAAAGAAGTATGCTAACCCTGAATTATGCTCTAGATGGAGAAGTTGAATATAATGATGAAATACAACAAACCATGCAGCGATTCCTCGCAATATTTGAATTGATATAATCTGTTTCATGTTTATTCCTTTGGGGATCAATGTCATTAATAGCTTGAAAAACTCAACTTGTTCTCATTAAGTAAGTGCAAACTATATTGAAAATAGCTGCTATTAAAATTTTCTGAATTCAGGTTTTTAATTAATTACTAGATAATATTTTTACCCATGAGTTAGAAAATTTCTCTAACCCTTCCGTCGTAAAATGTACTCCATCATATCGGTAAGTAGGCCCAAGCTTGTCTGTATTTGGTCCTAATAATATATCTATATTATTGACTAGCTCTTTCTGGGCTGTTGCTACTTCATTGTTACCATTTAACTTGCTATTTGATGCAATTGAAATATAAATAGGGGCTTCAACTCCCTCTTCTCGAATGCTTTTAATTATTTTTTTGAAATGGTATTTGTATTCGTTTTTGGGAGTACGCAGTGGATATGCATCAGATTCGCCCTGGTGCCACAATAAATGTGTAAATTTTAAACCTGACCTTTTTACATGCCTTATATTATGTAGTAAGCGCTTATGCAAGTTTCCTCCTGGACTCCATTGTGCAATACTTGATCCTCCAACACCGATTGGAACGAAAATTATATTTTGATACAATTTTTTTTTAATTAATTTATCACCAAGTCGTGTCCATACACTGCCATTGATTCCATCTGCCCCAAGCAGAGGATCTTTAGCTAGGTAAATTTTTCCTCTAAAATAATTGAATACGTTTTCTGTAGATGAATACCGTGTTTCCCCATAGTTTGCAGAGTTGGATTGGCCAAAGGTTAGCGCTACCATTAATTTTTTTTTATGTTGTGATAGATCAGTTTCCACTCTTCCGAAAGCTAAAGGCTGCTTATTTACTACAGGTTGATTAATTGTTAAAGGGTTATATAAACTATGTTTATTAAAATTATAGCGAAAGAGTATCCCTATAAGAATAAGAAAAATTATTGCAGTAAGGTTTTTTTTCATTTATTTCATGTAGGAAAAAGGGTTAAGTGAGCGTTTGTTATTTCCCGTTGAGTTTATGTCTTTTTCTTGGCTCTATCGCTGTAAATATGTGATCTTTAATTAATACGGCTTTGAGAAAGGTAACCGTTCACATGCTCCCTAAATTTCATATAAAAATATTGTCACCCCCGAAGTCTTTTATCGGGGATACATGTTAAACGTAGATTCCTGCTAACCGCATGCAGGAATGACGAGCTAAAAATAGCTTACCCCCTTTTCTTAGTTCTATTTTTCATAAGGGGGGGGGGCTGAACGGTTGCTGAGAAAGTGCTGTAATCCGTATGAAATAAGGCTGTTTCATTAAGCCTCAGAAGTTTCTATACTTAAATCCCTTTTCTTTTTTAACTCTGCCAACTCTTCAAACGCAAATTTTTTAATTAGGACGGAAATAAAAATTAAATGATATAGAAGACCCCAATAAGCAAGTCCAAGAAAGGCTGTCCCGATCATATAAGCTATCAAGGATGCTCGTATCATGTGGCTGTAATTAGTCACCCATTTATGAAGCTCAGGAAATTCTTTTGTTTTATTGGGTAAACGAGTTAGGCTCATTAGGCTTCCAAGAATCATAGATAACCAGATAAAAAATGCTATGAAGCCGTGTTCAGAAAACATTTCAACATAAGAGCTATGCCAGTCGCGCATGGAAACATAGCGCCAGCCTTCAAACCCTGCACCAGTGAAGGGATATTCAAGTGTATTATTCCAACCATCACTCCACACTTCCAATCGCCCTTGTGCAGATCTGTCTTGCTCAAATGTTTCAATGGTATCCATTCTAGAAAACCATTTTTTAGGGAGATGTGGAATAGAAAAATATATGCTTACAGCGATAATTGGAATAATTAAAAATTTTCTCTTACTATTCCATATTAGTACTAAACCTGTTGCAATAAGAGCTAGGAATGCGCCGCGTGACCACGAAGATATAGTTGAAGCTATGCATAATGGTATTACAACTGAAAGTCCGTATTTTATCCATTGATGTTTTGTTTCACGAAACCAGAGAATAAGTAATGGCATGACAATAATTGTTGCAACTGCAAATTCGTTGTTACCGGTAATTAGTGAGTGGGGAGGGCCGTATACCCGATAGCTAAAACCTGTAGCTAAGGCAAAAAGCCCACCTTTTGCTGCGACTAAAGCGATAGAAGTTCCAATTGTAATGATCAGGTAGTATAGTTTTTCTCGTGTGGTTATTAGCGTTAAGGTAAAAAAGAATGGAAGGAAGATTTTAGTGGTTTCAAGTAGTTTTTGCTGTGCTGCCATTGGACTAAAAGCAAAAAAGGTTGTAAATATAAAATAACACCATAAGAAAATAAAAAAGATGACTCGCCAATCTTTTGGAATAGGTTGTTTATCATTCGTTTTTAAATAGGCGATTAATACTATAAAAAAAAGAATTTGGTAAGCTGGAATAGTCAAAGCAAAGCCCCAAGCATAGCTGTGAGGATTTAAATAACTAAAAATAGCTAAGGAGAGTACACCTAGCCAAGAGTGTTTGAGTGTAACACCACATAAATAAAAAATAAAAATTAGTACAATAATATCACGCATGGGATTACAGATACTTGTTTAGCAAATAGGGTAATGTAACTCATTCATAGCTTCAGAGCATATTGAAATAAAAGTCTGTTGTTGATCAGTTGTCCATGATTTAAAAGGACTTTGTCGGTTTTTTAGCTGAAGTATAGCATTCTGTTTATTTTGGTTAGGCTGATCAAGAGGGTGCACAATATTGTTTTTGGTGAAATCTATACATAGTTGAGAAGCCTTTAGGTCGAGATGATTATAAATAGATGAAAAAAAGATATCAGGGTCTGAAATCAAGTCTTCATGCTTAAGAAATAATGCATCCTTATGTAATGTGAGGTAGCGATATTTATTTATTGAATCTCTCCAGACATGGCAATGGTTTGTAAATTCTCGATCACGGAATCCATGAAATTTTGTCATGCTATTTACAACGTCAATTCCATTTCGAACTATATAGAGAAATTTAGCATTAGGGTAAACTTTCAATAATCCTTGTGTCACGTTCTCTGTTGGAAATGTTTTTGTGCACCAGTGTGTTTTGCAGTGATATTTATTATAATGAAAGGCTTCTATATGTCTTTTGAGTGCATAGTGTTCGCCACCAGCTACCTCTAACCCGAGACGAGATAGTGTATGATAGAAATAGTGGATATCAGTTTTTAGGCTTGAACAGTAAAATTCTGCATTTTCTGAACAGAATAATGAGGCATTCCCACCGATAGAGGTAAGGAATGGTGCTTCCCCTAGAAATGAAATAATGTCGGGATGTTTTCCTAGGGCTTGAAGTAAGATGCTGGTACCCGAACGCCCCGTACCTACAATAAAAATAGGGTTATTTAGGCTTCTTTGAGCTAGTTTTTTTCCTAATTGATCTTTGAGGAAGTTAAGAAAATACATAAGTTTTTTATTGGATAGTTCTTGAGTTATTTATGATTTTTTCAGGTATTGATCTAGGTTTTTTTTGAACATTGGATTTTTAATGTATTCAAAGTGGCCGACTAAAAAACCTAAATTACTAAAAAAATTACGAGTTATTGTAATGAGAGGAATATGCCATTCTCGACTCCAATCAGTGCTTAGTTTGCGAATATTTTTTAAGTTAGGTAATGCGATAGAAAAATATAGAAATGCAACTATGAAGGAGCTGGCAATCCAAACAATAGGGTAAAAAAAACCAAGTACAAGCGTTAAAAATAAAAGACCATAGTAACGCAACCAATAAAGAGTGCCGTGTAAATCACCCCAGTTAATGCGGCCGTTACCTCGGCCATATAGGAAAAACATTTTTGCAAGTTTTGATAAAGTTGGTCGTGGTCGCCAGTGAATTGTAGCTTTAGAGTTATGAACTATTTTATAACCTTGTTGTTGCGCACTGAGAGAAAATAAAGAGTCTTCAGCGGTATACAGCCATTCTGGATACCCCCCTGTTGTTTGCCATAATTTTCGACGAAAGGCGGAGCATCGACCGTAAAAAAGTGTTTTTTGCCCTTTAGTTGAATGATCAGGTAGTGATAGAAGCCCACTAAAAAACTCAAACTTATTGATTGGTTCGGGAATTATTTTTCCGGATACGGCATAAACTAATGCATCTTCATATAACGGCTTTGTTATTTCCTCAACCCAATTCATATCAGGTTTACAACCGGCATCAGTAACGATGATAATTTCACTGCTCGCCTGCCTAATGGCAATGTTTCTACCTTCGGCAATATTAGTATTCGGTGCTTCAATCAGCTTGATGAAAGGGTGTTTCTTTTTGTAACTATTCAGAATAGAGAGAGTTCGATCGCTTGAACCTCCGTCAACAATTATAATTTCATCCGGTTTAACGACCTGAGAGAGTAAGTTATTAAGTAGACTGTGTATGCCATTTTCTTCGTTTAATACTGTGCATATAAAAGCTATTTTTACATCGACTTTCATGTTTTAGTTAACTCCCGGTTTTTATAAAACTGTCCGATAATCGGTTTTTGTCACAAAATTCATGATTAAAAGTATTTTTTATATAGCTGGCAAAGTTTGATGTAAGCCTCATTTTTTAATCGTTCGCTATTGGTTATGTGTTGGTTCTTAGTAGCTAGTTCATATTTACAGTCAGTTAATGTTTCACCTGCAAGCGCTTCAAAAATTGATAATTGTTTGTCAGACATTTTATTCCTCCATTTGGCTTGATTATTGGGTTGTAGTGGTTGACGTAATAGAGGTGTTTTGCCCGATCCTATAGGTTTGTTAAAGTCTAAAATTTTTGGATTGAATTCTATATTTAGGAAATTACACAGTTGACTCATAGATATTTCTGGTTTGTCCAATATATCCTCATATCTTACTTCGAAATAGCATGATGGCTGTTCAGAGCCAAATTTTTTACCGGCTTTGATATATTTATCCCAAGTATAGGCAGCATGATAGGTATTAAAAATTTGTAAGTCCCATTTTCGCTCTAACATGGAAAGAGCGCAGTCTCTGCCATCTCGAATAATATGTACTATTTGAGCCTGTGGAAACATTTCAACTATTGTATTCAAATGCAATATATAGTAGGGTGTCTTGTCGCCCCAACGTTTTTTTCCTTCCGCGAGCGAATTTTTTTGAAATATATAATCAATTATATTGGGAATTGTTGATATGCCTTGTTTGTTACAGTCTATTGTAAATTTTTCAATATCAAATTTAATACCATGAAAATCATCATCAAAGAAATCTTTTTTAGCATGATAAATTTGTTCTATAAAAGATTGAAGATTTTCTTTTCGATTTAGGTCGCCAAACTCATTTCTTCGTTGATAAAATGGAATAAAGAAATGTGACTCTGCTGTTGGGATGCTGAGATCAGGATGGGATCTCAGCATATATTGCAGTAAAGTTGTGCCTGAGCGTGGAGCTCCAACAATAAAGATAGGTGAGTGAGTACTTCTCACAATTTTAGGCATTTAAAGTCCTTTAGTATTATCGTTTTGTGAAAGGCCGACTATTTGTCCTATTAGATGAGATAAGTTCATTGCCTCCCTCATATATGGTCGATTTGTTATAAAAAGCTTTAAGGTGGTAAGGAGTTTCATCCCAACTAGTAACAACATATACCGAGGAACACCGAAAATTTTCCTAACACTGCCTATATTTATTTCATATAAGCCGTTTTTTTTTCCTGAAATATAATGAAGCTTAAGAAAATATGTGCGAGTCAATTTTTCATGAGGAATAAGGTGAATAATTCGCATTTCTGGCTCATAGTAAATGAGACATTTAGCTTCTAACAACTTTAAGAACAAAACAGCATCCGATCCACCGCCAATTCCTTGGCCTTTTCTATTGTATCTGACATCAAAACATAAATCATCACTGAATAAAGACATACGATAGGCAATATTACCACTCCATACCGGAGTGCTTCTATCTTGGATTTGAAAGGATGTATTACCATGATTTACTTGGCCTAGAAAAGGCAGCAGGTTGTCACAAAGCCAAGCAGGACGTTGAGGTAGGTCAAGGCCAATTTCCCCCCCGACACAATCTGCTGAATTAGCCTGTAAACTTCCTATTGCAGTAGTTAACCAGTTTTTATCAGGTAATTCATCAGCGTCGATGAAGGCTAAAAAGGTGCTACCCTTGCTTTCCATAATGGCCCTGTTGCGTGCGTACGGTATACCTTGTTCTAATTCTAGGACATATCTAACGGGAGTGTTACTTTTTTTTGAAAAGTCCTTAATGATACAACTTGAGTTGTCACTACTGTTATTATCAACAATGAGAACTTCCCATGGCAGAGGACAGGACTGCTGTATTAACAGCTCAAGTAGCTTAGGTAAGTATTTTTCGGCATTATAGCAGCATATTGCTACCGTAACTTCAGGGGGGGTGTTCATTTTTCCATAACCAATATTAGAGGTTGATATAGGCGAAAAGGCAATAGAGTGGGTAGTAAGTATTTTAAATCATTTAATTTAAAATAACCTCGCAAAAGCACTTTTCGGAATAAAGTATGTGATGTTTTAAGGTCACGCGCCCAATAACTTATATATCCACGATGTAATAATTCTCCGTCGGTAATTTCTTTTACCTTTTTACAGCCTAGTGATTTTGCAATGTCTGGGTGATCGTGTAAAAATTTTAATTGAATACGCCAGTGGTTTAATGCAATACGAATTCGATTTTTGGTGATTTGTTCACCTTGGTGGTGATGGTAATATGCCAGTATTTGAGGGACAAGGAGTATTTTATTAAAAGAAGCAATATTTAACCAAAGGTTATAGTCCATACATGAGGTCCACTGCTCATCAAAGCCATTGATTTCTTTGATCGCTGATGCACGCGTTAAGGCTGCATGAATCGGCCACCTGCACCCCCTAAGGAGTGATTCAGTTTTTTCGGGTGTTTCATAATCTGGGGGAATAAAGGGCTTACATTTGTTTTCTTCGAGACCAATATTTTGCCAGCCACCATAAGCAATAGTTGCATCAGGGTTAGAGGCTAGTGTTTGGTAAAGGTTTAATAAGCAGTCTGGGTGCCAGGAATCATCAGCATCAAGAAAAGCAATATATTCTCCTTTGGCTTCCGTTAAGCCTCTATTTCTCGCAGGGCCTGCGCCTTTGTTGGTTTGAGAAAAATAGCGTAAATCAGGGTATTTGGCACTAAGTTGCGCTAACATATCAAGCGAGTTATCAGCTGAACCATCATCAACGATAATCAGTTCAAAATCGGTGAAGCTTTGTTGAAATACGCTCGCTACGCTTTGTGAAATTCTTGTCGCCTCATTGTAACAAGGCATAATGATAGAAATTTTAGGTTTTTTCATTGTTATAGTACTATAAATGAATTTTGTGTTTTAGTCTTTGCCAATAATAAAGCGACAATTTTTTCCATGAAACATCATTATCTGCAAAAACCAGTTTTCTGGACATTGATCTTACTGTATCAGTATCAAAAATAGTGACCCGTCGAATCAGTAGTGGGCTTTCACTATTCTCGTAAAAACCTGACCTAACTGAACAAACTTGCGTATAGCTGGCTTCTTTAACAGCCATAATAGTGTCATCATTGTATCTGCCATAAGGATAGGCGAAACTAGTGATTTTTGTCGATAAAATTGTTTCCAAAGTTTCTTTTGACTGCTTTAATTCTTTTAGTTGTTGCGCGTAACTTAGTGTCGAAAGATCTGGGTGAGAGCAGGTATGTGACGCAATTTCCATTCCTTGCGCTGCCATTTCTTGCAGTTGTTGCGTTGATAGCATTTTAGTTTCTTCCGTCTCAGACCCCATCCACTGCGCATGTTTACCTATACAGTTAGTAGTGATAAACCATGTCGCTTTCATGCCATAGTCTAATAAAGGTAAAAAGGCTCCTTCATAATTGTCTGCATAGCCATCGTCGAAAGTTAGTATAACCGACTTTTGTGGTAATTTTTCTGGCCTTTCCAGATCTTTGATTAAAGCAGTGTGCCAGCCGTTTTTCTTGAGGTATTTTATTTGTTGGAGAAATCTCTTTGCTTGTGTTGAATATTGGCTGCTAGGTTTATTTTTAGGTGTTCCGTGAAACATTAAAACAATTATATTGTTTTTGGGAGAAGATTTGATTGGTTTCATAGTGCCTGTTGAGCTGTATTGCTATTTTTTTGTGATTACGGGTTTCTTAAAATAATCTATTGGGGTTAATTCAGGGTGTTGTCGAATTAGTTTTTCTCGTTTAGAGGCTGTGTTAAGAATCATATCATTTATTTCATTCACAATTTCTGGGTGACTTGTCGTGAATTTATCTCTATTTATGCGTTGATCAAATAAATGTTGTTCTATATTTTTAGATGTTAATTTAACACCGAATTTAGTGGGTGCTTTTCTACCGGCTATTTTGTAGTTGAGAAGCGTGTCTAATACAAGGTCGCCGGTTTCTTTTTTATAATGACTGGATTCCCAGTACCATTGCATTTGCGTAGTCTTATCGTTTGAGGGCGGGAATGGCTCAGTTGTAATTTCATTGTATCCACTAAAATCCCAGAGAGAATAATCTGGTGTGTTTTTTGCCAACAACTCAACGATGGATTTTTTCCATTTTTCACGTTCACCCCATAAACCAATTTGATGCATTAGCTGCATATTTCGAGCATGTGAAGGAGAAATAAATATCTTTAAATCGATGTTGTTTTTTTTGCAGAAAGTAATTATTTGTAAAAATGTATTTAAGCTGTGTGATTGTTTGTTCGTACCTACTAAAGAAAAAAAAGTAAACCCATCAAAGTCCTTAAAAGCATTTTTTTCATTGTTAACTGCAGCTTGAAGGTGACCACCTTTTAAATGAGTTTTTGGCCAGTAATTTTGATCATTTCTGAAGCCATTGGAATAATTTTGAAGGTTTGTTTTGTTGTTTTGATTATCAATAGTTTTAATAGAAGCTTGGAGGCCGTCATAGGTTAAAAGAGCCATCATTACATCTAAAAGCCAGCCTGTTTTCATTGGGGCAAGTCGATCTTCTGTAAAATCGGCCTCATTTTGTTTATTAACATTAAACATAAAAAAATCGAGACCAAGCACAACCTGTGTTAATGGGTGACTTGATTGTGTATGTTGTAAGTAACGAAGAATTTCGTAAATATTTGCACCGCTTATACCAAGGTTGTAGCGTTTATCTTGGGGTGAAGAAAGTGCAGAGTGGCTAGGATTTAAACCAATTTCTGCTCTTGAAGAACCTAAAATAATAACTTCAGGTTGTTGGAGTCGAATTTGATGTGCTTTTGTCATTCTTGTATGACTTGAAAATTCCGTCTTTTCTTGGTTGAAATTATCTATCAATGGGCTATTAAAGAAAGAAAAAGGGTCAACAAGCGCATTAAAGCCCGCAATAAAGATAAGTAATAGGCCAGTGCTAATGCCAACCTTTATCAAATATGAGTTACAAGAATCCATTAAGTATTCCTTAGAATTGGAAATATAAAAATTCACTGATACTGCCTAGGTGAAGTATTGATATGACTGCCATTAGGCTTACAATTATGCCCCAAGCTGTATTAGGACGCCAAGAAAAATTAGTCCACCACGATGATTCTTGCTCTTGTGGTGTATTGAGCGCTGGCTGAAACTTATTCATAATTTGTTGCGTTGTGGGCCAATAGATAATGATTAACAAGCAAAAGGCGAGCCAGATGATTTTCTTATAATGTTCTAAAGCAACATATCCACCCTCAAAATTAAAGCCAAATAGTTTAAGTAGGTTTTCTATGGGGCCGAGTCGTCCGTGCAGACTGCTAGGAAGGTTTGCCATGCTGTCAATTATAGTGAGTGCGCCGGACAATGTTTCAGCACGAAAAAATACCCAGCCGATAATAATAGCAATAAGCGTGATTCCACGTGCAATTCCGCGCGACCACCACTGGTCAATGGGCTTACTCCAAACTTTCTGCCAGATATGATTAACAACTAGGTAGCTACCATGTAACCCACCCCAGGCAATATACGTCCAACCAGCGCCATGCCATAAGCCACCTAACAGCATGGTTAAAAATAGATTGATATAGCGTCTGAATTCACCTTTTCTATTGCCACCGAGAGAGAAATAGAGATAATCTCTTAGAAATCGGGACAGTGTTATATGCCAGCGACGCCAGAAGTCTATTATATTGCAAGCTTGGTAAGGTGCATTAAAATTAAGAGGTAATTTAATGCCAAACATACGAGCCAGTCCTATAGCCATATCAGAGTAGCCTGAGAAATCAAAATAAAGTTGAAGTGTATAAGCTATGGCTCCTTCCCATGCTTGGAAAAAAGATAATGTTTCACCACTTTCGGCACTTAGGAAAATAGGTGTGGCATAAGCTGCAAAGGTATCAGCGATTACAACTTTTTTAAATAGGCCAATAATAAAAATGGTTAACCCTATCGCTAAATGTTGCTTATTTAATCGGTAGGTTTCCTCTTTGGCAAATTGAGGTAACATTTCTTTATGATGGACGATGGGGCCGGCAATTAATTGAGGGAAGAAAGTTACGAAAAGAGCATAGTGTAAGAAATTATATTCTTTTGTTTCACCGCGATAAGCATCCACTAAATAGGCAACTTGTTGGAAGGTAAAGAAGGATATGGCAAGAGGTAGGATGATTGTGTTTAGGTGCCAGTTTGATTCACTAAAGGCATTTATATTATCAATAAAGAAGTTGGCGTATTTATAGTAACCTAGAAGTAGAAGGTTAATGGTAACTCCTGCAAACAAGAGTAATCGGCTGGGATTTTGTGCTTGCTCATCTTTGTTAGAAAGAGCAACACCACAGGCATAGTTAAATAATAATGAGAAGAGCAATAAGCCAAGATAAGCAGGATTCCAGCATGCATAAAAAAATAAAGAAGCCCCCACTAGCCAGCTTAAAGCAATACGGTGATGTCCTTTGTTGCCAATTAGAAAAAAGACGAGTAGCGTGACGGGTAAAAATAAAAAAATAAATTGGTATGAATTAAATAGCATGTTTCACGTAATCTCATAATTTCTTAGTTTAAATAAATTCCAGCCTGTCAATTAAATCTTCGTTTTTTTTGTGTGCGAAGGTTTTTTGCTAGAATCTTCTTTAGAGATAAATTTTCTAGTGGTTGCTTATAGAACTGAAAAGCGACTTGTATTTAAATTAAAAGGCCGGGCATTTTCGTATCCATAAAGAAAGAGAATAAATACGGTAAAAGAGTTCGACTTTTTCTGGCTTGGACCACTCTTCTAATGAAATCGTCCAAGGGTTGTAGCCTAATAACTCGGAAATTATTTCGACTTCTTCTAAGGACTTATTTAACCACTGCGCTTTTAAAGTGCTAGAAGTATTAATTAATTTTTGAAAGTCCGGGCTAATACTTTGCCTGCTATTACTTGATTTTTTAGAAAAAAACTGTTTTTTCAATGTATTCAAAATCAAAGTATGGCGGCTAGCATTTAATGCCAAACCATTATTTGCATTTGGAATATTAATGGCTTTAGTGCATATCCGATTTGCAGCCTCACGAAATGCTACCCCGTTTAATTTAGAGGTTACAGGTGTGCGGAGATATGCATTAATGATGTCAGTATCTGATGTTAGCAAATCCCAAGGTAAAGTGCGCCACGCCAACCCACGAAATAACCAATCAGGCTCACATGAAAGAGGGATTAATCTTCTACCTTCTATTGCAAGTCGATCCGCGTTATTTTGAGGCGGAACCTGAAGTCCTTCAAGCCTCTCTTGTTGACGTTCCAAAGCAACTCTAGACCAATGATCTGAAATTGGTTTGCGCCATAGATAATACCAATACTGAAATGGGCCACAACTTTCGGTATCAAAATTTAATCCAAAGAATGAAGTTTTCTTTCTATTTAACAGGAGTCCTTTGAACATATAGTCAACATAACAACCAGAAAGTAAAGTATCAAAATTTTCACTTTGTAATTGTTTAAGGCAAAATGAGAAATGGTCATCAACTATACTATACATGCCTCCAACACGACGCATAGATTCTTCAGCGTGATCAAAATAACTATTGTCATCTCGTCGATAGGTTAAGTGTGATGCTCCAGCGCACTGACTGAGTTGTTTTGCAATCTCTAGCTCATAAGCATCTTCTTGGTGCATAGAAATGGTCGTTATTTGACTAGGGTTTCTTGCAGAAAATAGGAGAGTTCGCGAGTCTGCACCTCCACTTAAAAACATACCCACTTTTCCAGAATAAGGACCAGTACGGCGATTTACTGCGGAACGGAAAGCTTCTTCAATATCATCGACCGCGTCATTAATATTGCTCCATGGTTCATAGTAAGGCTCCCAATAGTGGTTAGCTGATTTTTTTTCTAAATTCATCAAATCCCAGCGGTAAACCATACCAGCGCTAAGCATTTTTATGTCCTTATAAAAAGAATAAGGGTGGATGCTTGCACCGAAGGCTAATACTTCAGCAAGGCTTCCCATGTCTAGTTGATTTAGTTGACATGAGTTTGCGATATCATCAGCATTTGTAGCAATATGTAAATATTTATCTTTAAAGTAAAATGCGGGAAAAGCACCGAGTCGATCCGTTATCAAGGTTAAACGATTTTTTGAAATTTCCCAAATTAAAACAATGCAAGCTCCATTATTTTCATTGGCAAGTATTTCAGGATTGTTACTATATTTTTTTAAAAGGTAACGAGAAATAAGTCCAGTCAAGCCTATTTCTTCTTTGGGGTGCGGGTCTATCTCTCTCCATACAGTGTCCTCAAATGCATTGCGTCCACCAATCATTAAAACTGTATTTGTTAATGAGTCGTAAAATGGATCCCAGTAACGAGCATTATCGACACGACTTACAGTTAGTTGGTACCCATTTTCTGCATGAGTCCATTTTCTTCCATATCTATAATCTCCATTTAAAGAAGATAAGCTGGAAGCTTTATCATTTTCGGGAGTTTTAGTGAAAATAAATTCTGTCATATTCTTTTGTTAAATTAAGGTGATTTTATGCTGCGTATATTCAACTCTGAAGTACAAACTAAGAATTCATACGACTTTTATGTGTTGTGTTATAAAAAATTCATAATGTCTTTTATAGCCAAATATTTTTCAATAACTTATCCTGCAGCTAATTAAATTTTATTTTGTAGGTTGATTAAATTGGCAATCTTAGCAGTTTTTTCCAGCGTAAGGCTTCCTTTTCTAACGCAGGAATGGGGTAAAAGAGAAATAATATGAGATAAGAAATCCCCCCTATGCTTGATAATGCTAATAGGTATTCATTGGCTTTTAAATCAGGTAGATAAATTTGTACTTCAATATCTGTTACTGCAAGAATTAGAATCAAAAATATATTTAATTTGAAGGCAGGTTTTAATGCAAAAAAAAGATCTTTGTATGTAGCATTTAATTGACGAAGAGAGTAATAGGTCAGACATAAAAACACAAAAAAATAGCTGGGTAATAAACCAATTGATATTAAAGTCATATCATCATTAAAAATACCATATATGCAGCCTAATGAAGATAAAATAAGGCCAACTAATTGTATTTTTATTTCAGTTCCAAGTAGGTTTTGAGCGGCTAATACTGCACCAGACGGATTATTTACACAGGAGAATAGCCTTGCAATTGATAATATTTGCAATGGGATTGCTGCCATAAGCCATTGTTCACCGTATACAGTGACAATAAAGCTTTCGGAAAGCCAGAAAAGGCCAATATAAAAAGGAAAGGTATATACTGAAACAAGTGTAATGGTTCGCAAATAGATATATTTAGATTGATCTAAGTTATCTTGTGATGATGAAAGGGCTCTAAATACTGTTTGGTAAGCCGATCCGCTGATTGTTGTAACTGGAATCTCACTTAAACTGCTGCCTTTATTAAATAACCCCACAGTTGAAGGCCCTAAAAACTTACCAATTAGAAAATTAGGTATTTGTGTTTTTAAATATCCTATAATATTATTAACAGAAGCTTGAAAGCCATAACCTCCTAATTTTTTAGCAATGACACTATCAAATTCAAATCCTGGGTAGCATTTACTGTATGTAATATAAAGTAACGAAGTAAATATAGGGCCAATAATTCCTCCTAAAACGAGACTCCATACACCATAATTATTTATGGCAAGAATTATGCTAGTGCCGCTTCCTATTATTAAGCCAACGAAACTTACTAATGAAATAATTTTAAAATTCATTTCACGATGAAGTTTTGATTTTGCTACGCTAGCAAAAGGTCTGATAAGAAAAGTCAGGGCAGAAATTCGTAGTAGGTCTGTATAAATTGGGTTGTTGAACCATACAGAAAAGTAAGGCGCTATATTATAAAAAAAACAGTATATCAAGCTACAAATAGCGAACTGTAATGTAAATACTACACGAAAGTGTTTTGTGGTGACATTTTTAGCTTGAATTAGAGCTTGCCCCATACCACCACCAGCTATAAAGCCAGCAGCTCCAGTAAATACCTGAACGGTAATCAGAAGGCCAAATATTTCAGGGGTTAGAAGTCTAGCTAAAGCAATACCAACTCCAAATTTAATTACCTGTGAAATGATATTACTTCCTAAAATCCAGCTAGTATTCTTTCGGATTGATTCACCTAGGTTCATGTTTTTTTATTAAATGTGATATTTCTTATTAAATTGGTGGTGTATTGCCTTGCAGCTGCAATTTTAGTCGAGAATTATTTAAATTACTCTTGGGTATCTTCTATGTTGATCGTCAATTTATGCTGTATTGTCTTTAAGGAATAGCCCGATATTACTATTGACAGTTTGCAGAAAAGTCATCAAGTTCTAGTTTTCCAACTTGGGTTAAGTTATTAAAACCGGTTTGGGGGGATACTTCAATAGATCTACAAAAAATCTTTAAACATACAATTACGCTTTTCTAAGCTTTGCGCAATCGTATTTTTATTGCGGATAAGATAAACATAGTAAGCATCTTGCCTGTATTTTTTCGTGAAATAATTGGAACCTATCAATTCTGGTATGTACTTTGTCAACCCTTATCCAATAAAATGAGTGATTTATAAGGCGTGTCAATTTGGCCACTTTCCATTTCTTAATGTGCTACGGCAAAGTTTTTACAGAAAACTTGTTCATAGGTAAGTCTAACCTATTGTTTTATATGTTGTTCGTGCTCAAATATATTTCATTTTTTGGTGACTTCTAATTATTCACGGGCAAATACATATAAAAATATCGTCATTCCCGAAGTCTTTTATCGGGAATCCACGTTAAACATAGATTCCTGCTAACAGCGCGCAGGAGTGACGAGCTGAAAAAACAGCCTGTACCCTTTAATAATGGGAAGTTACGTTTTTTGAATTTATGTTACTGATAAATAAAATTCAACAACTGGGATATTAGCGACAGTATTGGTTCAAGTTTTGTTCAGTTTTTTTCGTAATGATTTCGACTTTGGGTTAAATTTTAAACCTTGCTCAAGAATTTTCTTTGCTTTAACCTTATCCCCTTGTGCTTTATATATATCACTGAGTTTGGCATATGCAGGTGAATATTTTGGGTTTATTGATATAGCTTCCTGTATCTCAGTTATGGCTTCGCCAGGTTTATTAAGAAGTAAAAGAGCTTCTCCTTTTTTTAATAGCATTCCAGGATATAGTACGAAACTTTTATCTGTACGCTGAAGTACGTAATCAATGCCGGAAATTGCTGAGCGCAGAGTTCGAGCATAGCCCGGGTGTTGCTTATTAATATTGAATGATGCATTTATGCCATTGAGACCACTACATAAATGGTGTATATGAATAAAGTTTTCTCGCCCTAGTTTTTTATTCCATAGCTTGTAACTTGGGCCTTCTGAGTATCTAGCCTTGCAAAAAGGAGGTAATTGAGAAAATTCAGCTTCAGTTCTAGGGAAACTTGCAGCATTTGCCAGTATAGAAAAAAAATATAAACTAAAGAAGGATAATAATGTAATTGTACGTATTGTTTTTTTGTGCATGTCATTAACTCTTTTTAAATTTGTATTAAACTGTTCATTTTCACTTAATACATTATTAATATTGTTAAAACTCATTCTAAATTCTAAATATTTTTTATGTGCAAATAAACTGGAAAATTAACGTTTCCATATGTACGAAGAATATGATTATTTTAATTGAGTAAAAATTTGTTTTGCTAATTTAGGGTAAATTAAACGATAAAATCGATTTTCTCCAACAAAATGTACAAAAGTTCCATTATTTGCTAGATGTGCATTAGCTTGAGTAAATACGAAATAATCTTCTACAGGTAAATCTTTAGCGCCTAATCCACATAAAATTAATCCATGTGTTGTTTGTTCTGCTCCCCAACGAAATATCTGATCGCCAAAGTTAGTATATAAATGCTCAAAAAGAATTTTTAGTTCTGAAAAATCTATTGTTTCTGCCGAGTATCCGATAAAGCCAGAACAAAAACCTTGCTCTAAAGAATATGTTTTATTTAGAGCTAGATTTATTTTATCTAGATCATTCATAATCAAAGTCTGGATATGAGTACTCTGAAGTCTTGCATGATCAGTTATACCTTTCTTTTTTACTTTCCATTCTCCAACGGGTGACTTGTGAAACCAAGGGGCTCCACCATTTTGACACCAGTCAATTATTGCCGTTGGTTTTTTTAGAAAAAGTGTATCTGTATCAAGAATGATAATTCTTTTTCCTTTTGAGAAGAGGGTTGGATCAAATAGTTTTAAGTAACTAGTGTAGCTAGAGCGAACCTTTGCTAGAAATGGGTCGGGGTATTGTTCTGTAAATGTTTGGTCTGCCTGCTGCCTTGAAATGATTTCTACACCAGGTAAATGGTCTTGAATTAGTTGGTAATCAGCAGGTAGTAGGGAGCCATCATCATGAACCATGACGGCAACATCGCTGTAGTATCTTAGAAATGATTTAATGGCAAATAAATAGGCGTTAAGATAACGGTGCGGAACTGCAGAGTGTATTGCTGTAGGCGCATCTGGGTTAACTGCGATGGGTTTTGATTTTAATATTCCTCGAAATAGAAAGGGATCTCCATAGGTATTTAGAAAAGGTCCTACGCCTCTTAAGCTCCAAGGTATGTATTTTTGTAGCATATTTACTCACACTCGCGAAATGATTTGAAAAGGGAATTATTATTTTAAGTTTTCGATGTATACCTGTTGTACATGTTCAACGTGATCTTCAATAGCAAAAGTTGCTAGTGCTTTTATTCTAGCTGCATTCCCCATTCTTTTTCTAAACTGTGGGTCATCATAGAATCTATTGATGTTTTTTTCAAGGGCTGCCGCATTCTTGGGTGTAAATAGGAGACCAGTTTTTTTGTGATCCATCATTTCTGCTGCCCCACCATGGTTAGGCCCTATTAATGGACGACCCATGGCCATGGCTTCAATTACAACGGTACCTAATGGTTCTGGACTAGTTGATGCTGAGATGATGATATCAAGAGCATTATAAACAATAGGCATATCGGATGCGTGACCAGTGAATATAACAGTATCTTCTAATTCTTCCGTTTTGACGCGTTGATTTAACATTTTTTCATAGGAAGTACAGTCATCGGGCGTCCCTCCAATGATGAGCATTTTTAAATTAGGGATTTTTTCTTTTAATTTTTTTGCAGCGTCTAAGAAAATTTCTTGACCTTTCCATGGAATAAGTAGGCCAACTAAACCAACGATAAAGCTGTCAGGTGAAATATTATGTTGTTTGCGGAAGTTTTGCCCATCTGCGTTAATATCTAATTTGTCTAATTCTAAACCATCGTAAATAACTGTGATTTTATCTTTTGGGATGTTTAGGTTATTTTGTATGCTTTGTGACACCCAGTGTGATACAGGGATAAAATGATCGACCAGACTATAGGACCATGCCATTGCTTGTGAACCTTTTTGGTCACCACGGACATGGCATATGGTGGGTATTTTGAGTATTTTTCCTACTAGCAGGGCTGCGCGATTACATAGGGGCTCGTTATTAGCGTGAATTATGTCAGCTTTGAATTGTTTCGCTGTCCATAAAAGACTGAGAAAAAAGGGCAAGAAATTAAACAGGTCATCTGCCCTGGCTAGTATTTGATTGATAATAAAACGTAGCCCCGGAATTTTATCTGGCCAAGTTGTAGGGTCTAGTTTTCTATGTGCGCCGACGATATCAATATGTCGGTCGGGAATGTGTTTCCAGAGCGCTTCATTTGCAATTTCCTGGTATTGCGGGCCTGTTCTTCCGGTAATAACCATCGGCGTGTATAGGCTGCGATCAAGATTTCTGACTAAATGACGTAGGCAGATAATAGCGCCACCATAGCCAATGCCATTTTCAACGTAAAGTATTTTTTTTGTAGTGTGATTATTTGGCATGTGTTCGGCTTTGATTATTTTTAGTGAGTATCTTAAGTTGTCTTGTAAGCGGCCTAAGGAGCGAGAATTCAATAAAACCTAGGATTTTTTGTGTAGCTTGTATGAAGTTTGCGGAATACGAGAAGGTGAATGCACTGCGCTTCCTGTAATTCGTAAGCTCCATATAGGCTACATTAGAACGTAAACTTTCGGATATGATTAAGACTGCATCCCTAAGTCAATGCTGCAGTTTTTTTAAGTTTCACTCTTACAACATGTACTATTACATAAGTTTACCTGATTACTCATGAGCTTCCGCCATTTTAAAAATAACAAACTACACAGCACGTCATTCCTGGATTCTCTTAGTAGGAATCTAAGCACCAAGGAATAGATTCCCGATAAAAGACTTCGGGAATGACGTGTTATATAGTGTGTTACAGTTCCCTCATCATAATTTGGTGGAGACTCATGGGTAATCAGGTAAGTTTAAAGGCCTTCTCCAGCAGAAGAGGGAGTATATTTAATTATTTATGGATATTGATTATTTCACTTTTTTCCACATTAATGGCTTCTAAACACTCTCCTACAGTTGTTGAAAATTTGACTAAATCTTCGCCAACACTACAGTAGTCACTGCCATGTACTAATACATGCTGTATGTTTTTACAGGGGGTATTAAAAATAGCTTCTCGATATTGATATTTGGTTGGTTTTATACCATAAAAGCCGACAATAAGTGTTTCAAACTCGATGTCATTTTCAACAAAAGCAGTGAGCTCTATACCAAGGTTGCGAATAAATTGTGCTTTTCTATTAGTTAAGGAAAGTCCTATTCGACAGGAAACGCCAGCGTCCCATTTTCCCACTACTTTGAGATCGACTTTCGTTTTATCTTCACTCTGCTCTTCTGTTGTAATTTTTGAATCAGGTGTTGTTTGAGCGTACTCCCAAGATGAGTCGCCTTTTAGTACTACCCGAGTGCCTGTTTCAGTGGTTGCATAGATGTCTTTGGGTACAATATTTTGCGTACAAGCTGACAGTATTAGTAGTAAGCTTAATAGGTATGTGGTGCGCATAAAAATTCCTTTAATGTGATGTATTAGTTTTGTTTGTTCGCATGCTCTGTGTCACTGTCATTAAGTTAAGGAAAACGCTTGTTCCTAAGCTCTGAGGCTGTGAAAATATTTAGTATAATCCCCTCCTTATCAAGGAGGGGATAGGGGAGGTTTGATGTTTAATTAAAACCTAAATAATATTAATGACCTATGTTTTCATAGATCCCCCCTCAATCCCCCCTTCTCAAGGGGGGAGGCTAAAAGAAAAATACTTTCACAGCCTCAGAGTTTGGGAGCAAGAAAAAGTTGTAAAGATGCCCTATGACCCTGCATGGGAACTAGAGTGTTGTGAGCTCTAAGTATTTATAGGTTTAGTTTACCTCAGAAATGGCTTTAGTTTGTGTTTGAAAGCTATTAATCGCTTGAGATAATAAGTCAGCAACAGCTGACTGGTCAAATTCTGTGTTGGCTGATGGGCCTGACTGAGAGACATAAAATAAAGTCATAGGTTTTCTAGCGTTAACAAGTAAGTTTAGAGAGGTGCTAATCTGATAAGTGATGGGGTCTTGTATAAACTGCCCATCGTATAACAGCACGTAAGCGACTAACATTGAGTGATCCTCTTTACTAAGAACATGAGCTGGGATTTCAGGGTGTCCGGGTAACTGTAGAATTTCTTTTTTACCTAGGTTTTGGGCATATGATAAAGCAAGCTCTGGGTGATGATATAGGCGTTTATGGTCATAAGCACGCGCTACAAATAGCCTGACATTTGTGTGTTGGTTATATTGATAGTTACGCTCAAACCAATCAGTACTCCCAAAAATATCTTCACCCCATTGTGCATTCCGTTTTGCTGGTGTTGAGGTGAAATTGTTAAGCGTCAAAGGAATGTTTTGAGCTGATTTTCCATCATTGACAGTTGCACCGATATAGCTATGTATAGTAGTTGGAATGAGGGCTAGAGCTAATAAAATAATGACGGGGATTGCATAGCGAGTGGATATCATAGTTTTATTCTTCAATGGGGGCTTGGCCAATCCAGAAAATAATGGGTAAAGCGATGACAAAGGTTAATAAGCCAGAAATTTCATGGGCAGATGTCGCGAGTACATCAAGGCCTATCCAGTGTACTAGCATAGTGAGAACAAAAACTCGTATTATATTGACACCAATGGCTAGAGGGATAGCAATGAGCAGAACTAATATTCGTCTAATGATACTTGGACACATATAGGCGGTGAGTATGGCGATGGTAATGGTGGCATAAAGTATGGAAAAGCCACTGCAAGCATCAGCTACCTGTAGTGAGCCATTGGGTATTTCAATTAACGTACCCGATGTGAAATTGGGAATACCAAATTGTCTTAGTAACCAACCCACGCTACTCGCTGCTATATGGCGTAAGGTAAGATGAATAGACTCTGTAAAGGCGAGTGGAATTGGTAAAGTGAATAACAAGATAGATAGAGGGAACAGAATAGCTTTAGTGCGTTGTATGCCTAAAAATAACAGGGACAGGCCGGGCAGAGCCAAGATCAATGCTATTGCTGCAAGGAGTTGAGTGTGGATACCTGTATCCAGCATATGCAATATTAAAGCAGGAATGAGTAGCGCAAAGCCTAAAGGGGAGCTACTTTTTGTCAGAGTATTGTTTTTTTGTAATTCTTTCCAAATAAGGTATATGACGACGCAGGCAATAAGAATGCTGTGACCATTATGCCATACACCCATAGTCCAGCGCTCGAAAAGCCAGGTTATTGTGGGAGCGAATAGGACTATTAATAATAAGCCTGTTAGCCAAATGAGGGTTAAGTTAGTGGGTTCTAGAGCTATTTTGTTATTTGGGCTATGGTTTTCCATGAATTTTTTAATATCTATTATTTAAAGCTATTGCTTGTGTTTAGCCCATTTAATACGGGACATCTAAAAACGGTAGGGCGGACTTCAGTCCGCTTTTTTAGCTATCAACTTAAGACCTACCGTTTCAATATGTCCCGCGTTAAAATGGTAGCTCACTTTTTAGCAATGGCGGACTAAAGTCCGCCCTAAAAATAAGTATTGAAGCATAATTATTTTAACATTTTTGTGTTAAATTTTTGCGAACTCCATCATTTTGGCTACCTCTTTAACACGGGTATCTAAGGTGTATCTCGTTCTCATGCTGATTGTCACTGCCATTAAGTTAAGGAATTATTATTTAATAATCAATGAATTACACTGTAGGCTGGGTTAGGTTTTTTAGCGAAGCAAAAAAAGGTAACCCAGCAAAGCCCCATATACGTAAAATGCTGGGTTACGTTATCTGCGCATCACTTGATAAGCTAGCCCAGCCTACGATGTAATATGTTGTTTATTATGTTTTACCTCTTAACGTAATGGTAGTGACGGAGAGCGAGGGAATTAGAAAATAGCTAGAGCATGTCACTTATAGTTTAAAACTAATGTTTAATGTTAGTCTTTGGTATTATGGCTGTCAATAAAGAGTGTTAAAATTATGCTCGCGGTGCTTAAAGTGGCTAACAAATAATTAAGGATAAGTAGTGAATTTAATCAGGCTAGAAGAGCTTATCTGGCGCTATCGCCGGTTGGTCTCAGTATTTATAGTCGTTATCGTTGTTCAACTTTTTGAATTAATGTTACTTCATTATAAATATAATATTTTTACCGGTGGTTTTTTACAGCCTTTTTGGTATCAGACTTTATCTGAGCGAGCAGGATTTATTTTGCTATCTCTTTGGTTTGATATTGTATTTTTTGGGTTTTTTGCGCTTGTTTGGTTCTTTTTTATTGATCGACTAAGTAAGCATGGCGTATACATTTATTACATTTTTACTGCATTTTCTATATTGATAATGGGGGGCTGGTTAGGGTTTAAGTTTAAAGTGTTGTCTTATTTCAATGACACGGTAAATTTCCTTATTTTACAAAACCTAGGCGGTGGAAGTATAAAAGATGCATTTCTTTATGCGAGTAATGAGATTACTTTATTTGTTATTATGATTTTTATGGTGATCGCATTATTTATTGTAAGTTTTCAATACCTTAAACGTTTCAATTACATAAAATCATTTCCACTTAATGCTAGGCAGCAGTCAAATTTACGGTGGTTTTTAATTATTTGTCTTGTTATAACCCCGATCATGACATTATTTGTTTTAAATAATGAGAAGCTTCGCTTTGGGTTACAGAAAAAAACATCTTTTTATGTTATCAGTCACGTTTTAGATAAACTTTCAGACTTTGATTTTGATGGCTATGGCAGCTTTACCTTTCCACGAGATAAGGAAGTTTTTAATGATAATATTTACCCAGGCGCTTTAGATGTTCCTGGAAATGGTATTGATGAGGATGGTTTTTTGGGGGATGCCATTGTTTCTAATAGTGTAATTGATACATTTACAGCGATTACACCCAAGAAAGGCAAGCATATTGTATTGATTATTTTAGAGAGTGCGCGTGTTGACTTGTTAGATCAGAAAATTAACGGTAATTATGTTGCGCCTGCGTTGAGAGGTATTGCTCTGTCTGGCACTTCGATAAAGCAAGCTTATAGCCATACGGGGTATACAACAACGTCTTTAAAGGCGATTTTTAATAGAAATCTTATTGGGAAAAATGGTGCTAATTTACTTAGTTTTTTGCAACAATCAGGTTATCAGCAATCTATTATTTCAGGTCAAGATGAATCATTTGGTGATGTAGCAACAAGAACAGGGATGAAAGAAGAGGGTGTTTATTATTTTGATGCGAGAACGGCAATCGAAGATCGAACTTATGTTAGCAAGAGTTCAGGTAGTCTTAGGTTAAGTGAAGAGCGTGTTGTAAAGCAGTTTAAGTTGAGGGCTGATGAGCTGAATTTTTCACAACCGCAGTTTATTTATCTTAATTTTCAAGCGGCTCACTTTCCTTATTCACACCCTAAAATGACTAAGCGGATTATTCAAGATTTTATTCCTCGTTCTGAAATAAATATCGAAAATAAAGAGTGGGTCGAAGCAACGTATTGGAATGCTATTGCTAATGCTGATTGGGCTGTTGGTGAGGTAATGAATGAACTTAAAAAGCGTTATGTGCTACAAGATACAACAGTTGTTATTTTAGGGGATCATGGTGAGTCTTTATTTGATGATGGTTTTTTAGGGCATGGACATGCGGTGAATGATTCGCAAACTAAAATCCCTTTGATTATTAATGACCCTAATATTGATGTGCATGAGGCTATTGGGCAAGTCGATGTCGCCGAGATGGCGGTACGCTCAGCTTTAGGGTTGGAAAATAAATGGGTTAATCAGGATAAAACTGTATTTCAGTTGGTGGGCAGTTTAAATCGTCCTGGATTGATTGCTCATGTGAGAAATGATGGAGATCGAACAGTTTTTGATTTTCGTTCAGAAGAAGTTTTTTTCAGTGCTGACAAAGTATGGAAAACTTATAAGGAAGCCATTTCAGATATACAGTATAAAGATCGCATTGAAAGCTTAATAAGAGACTGGGAAAGCTTGAGGTGGAAGGCGCATTTGGCTCGTAAGTAGAGGAATGTGCATAAAATTAATTTAACATTTTGGCTGACTACTCAGTATAATTTAAAAATATAGTAATATTACGTCAAAGTTATGCTGCTAGGGCTTGTTTTTAAGCCCTCTCCAGCAGGAGAGGGCTTTAGAGCAGCAGCCATCAACCTTACTTGGAATAAAGTTTAATTGCTTAAAGTTTGTTTAGTGTTACGTATAATTTTTATGATTTTTGTGGGTAACATGCAGGCAATAAAATAGGTAAGCGCACGCTTGTTAAGTTTTTCTTTTAATGAATTCCTAAACGCGCTTTTTGCTTGTTGGTAATCTTCATTCATAAAATATCCGTAGCCTAGATTTGCCCATGCATTGGCTACTAATTTATCTGCGTTAATATTTTGTGTTACCAGAATATCGTTTGAGTATTGCCTAATAGACAGCATTACTTTAACTAAATCTAGCAGCATTGGCATTGTGCAGGTTGTCGCATTTTGTCCATGAAGGCGGCGTAGCATTAATATTTCGGGTAAGCAGGTGATAGCGCGTTTACTTGCAATTTTTGCCCATAATTCCAGGTCTTCACCAAAATGAATGGCGGAGTTAAAAAGCCCTGCTTCTATTAATGTAGAGCGTTTGACTAATACAGTCCCCGTAGGGATGAAATTTTTATTAACTAATTCGGCTAATGCATTTCTGATGGGTAAAGATTGGTTGCTCTGAAATTGTTTTAATTGTTTGTGTTTAGCCAGTACAGACTGGGTAATTGGTTCATTATTTATACCAATTTCTTGCATATCTCCTGCAATAAGGTGTAATTCAGGAGAGTGCTTTAGAGCGATCAATTGTTTTTCTATTTTATTGGGTGTCCATTGGTCATCCGCATCTAAAAAGGCAATCCAATCTCCTTGAGCCGCCTTTATGCCGGTGTTTCTTGCAGCTGAAGGGCCTTGGTTTTTCTGTTTAATGTATTTTATGCCACTTGTTTGATTTTCTAGGGTTTGTTGAGTATTGTCTGTTGAGCCATCATCTATAACGATTATTTCAGCGACTAAATGAGTCTGGTTTTGAATGCTGTGAATGGCGTCAAGTATATAGTCTTGGCTATTATATGCAGGAATGATTGCGCTAATTTTCATGACAATGATTTTGAGTGTTTTAAGATATGTGTTCTGCGATTTGGCCTTAATGGTATATCTTTGTTGCTTTTAGTTGAATTTATAGAGGTAATATAAATCATCATAAAAAACAACAGTGAAATAATGGGTTGATCAAGCGTGCTGTTAATAATGCTGAGTACTAAAAAACCAGTTAATGAGGCTAGAGTAATGGCGGCATAATAGTCATGTTTTAGTATATGCCTTAATAAATTAATCATAAGGTAAAACAAGAGTAAATTAAATGTGATTAGGCCTAGCCAACCTTGGTCAAAAAGAATCTGTACCCAGAGATTTTCAGTGCGCCAAGGAATAAGATTGTCTGCTGTAAAGAACCAATGATCCATGCCTTTAGAAAAAGTACCATTTTTGATTAAGTCGTTTTTGTTTACAGTAGTTAAACTGATGTTTTTTATATCAATGGCAGTATCAGTTTGGCTGTTGCGTAAAATAAGTTTTACAGGGCGAAATGTTTGGCCTATTTTTTGAGTATTTATCGTTTTCTCAAAATGTTGCCAATGGGTGTTTATTACCTGTTGAGGTATTAGCGGTATTGTTTGGCATTCAAAGGAGTGTTGAATGGCTTTTTCACAAATAGAAATATTTAATCGGCTGTTGTTTGTCAGCATTCGGTAGTCTAGCTTCAGCTGGTAATCTGTATTGGCCAAAATATCTATAATTTGTTCTATATATAGCGGCGCACCTGACCCAAGCTGAAGGTAGCTGTCATTTTCATCTTGTCGTATTAGGAAACTAGCAGGGACTTGATCGGCAAAGCTATTCCAGGCATAAGTCTTTGGAAATGTTCCTAAACCCATGCCAAATAATGTAGTTAAGAAGTTATCGTCCATCATATTAATGGAATTAAGCCAATGGTTGCTTCGAATGTCGATTTCTTGAGTCGCTTGGCTAAAACGGTGTTGAATAAAAGAGCCGTTTAAAATAGGTAGTGCAACAATCGTTATAATGCCTAAAAATAGTGGTAACCAAAGTACTTTCTGCCAATTGTTGATAATTTGTTTTTTATAGCAAATAAATAACCCAGCTCCCAAGACAATACATGCAAATACAAAAGCTATATAGGTGCCTCTGGAGTAAGTGACTAGAAGAGTATATAAGCTAGCGCTAAATAGTAGTGGAGTAAAAAAAGCACGTAGAAAAATGTTTTTTGATTCTATCAATAAAATACATATAAACGGTATGCTTAGTAGCAGGTATGCATCAAGAGGCGCACCGCCTGTATGCATACTATAAAAAGTTGAGGTAATACGAAAATCAGATGAGTAATCAAATAAGCCAATAAATATAGCGCGCTCCCAAACTCCAGAAAGTATGGCTAGCGTTAAGCCAGATAAAACTCCATAGCTAAAATAGCTTTTGAACTTTTTTTCATGCTGTTGGGCATAGGAAAGTAGGGGAAGAAAAAAAATTATCCAGATTAATCCCTTGCCCACTCTAAAGCTATTGTATGAGCTGTAATAGTTCGCAAAGGCATTGGCATCTATTGCTTGTAAAGGAAGTAGTCCTTTTAGTAGGCTAATAAAATAACAGAATGCATAAGTTGCTAATAGAAAAAGTGCCACTGGTTTTATGGATTGTATGGGGGACTTCCATCTGCCATACCATAAACTTATGCCAAAGGTTAATAGAATAAAGAAATCAAATTCGGTAAAAAAGAGCCGTCCTGTCCAAGGGGATAAGTCTGCGATAGGTAATAGAGCGGGGATTATGATTAGCCATACTTGGGGGTATTTTCTAAGTATTATTCCATAGAAAATAAGTGCTGCCATTAGCGCGATAGAACTACTCGGGTAATCTGTAATTTTCCAGAAAAGTAGGACAAAAATAATGCTGGCAATACTTTTTGCTATTGGGTGCCCGTTTTTTTCGTTTGTTAATAATTGTATTTCAGTTGCTTGATTATCTCTTGAATAAGTATCTATATTTTGCTTGTATAGAGTGGTTTCAGGCTGGTGAAACCATTGGTACATTAAATCTATAAGCGAATAGCTGATAAATACAGCAGCAAAACTGATAAGCAGGTTAGTTGGATCTGGGTGCTTGCCTACAAAAAATAATTTTCCTGCTTCAATAATAAAGCATAAGCAGACTGCATAGAAACTGGCTGTTAATTTAGGACTGGAGTTTATTGTATAAGCTTTGTTGGTATTCCATAGCCAGAATCCTATGCCTATGGGTAAATACATGGCGAATATGCTGAGTAGACTGGTTAGTGCGACAGCTTCTGTGGTGTAGTAATGATAATAAAAAGGTAGCCAATTTAGATTGTTGAACTTCTCTGAGATGTTTGTGCTAACCCCTTGTGTCGCTAGAGTCCAGCCACTTAATTTGGCTAATAATAAAAAATAAGGAACCGTTGCGATAAGAAGGTATTTTCTTAAGTCGGGAACTTGAAAAGCCAAAGGTCTTTGTAAAAGGCTTGTGTGCGTATATATTTTTGCTCCTAGCCACATACCTATAATACGGGTCAATATAGAGATGCCTTGGGCAATACCAGAAATGAGAAAAAGCTGTATGCTTTCAATGATGATCCCAATAATAAGTCCAACAATGACCACTGCGGCTACTCTGCGCGGATGCCACCTTAATAGCACGCTAAGAAAAATACCTAGTGGTAAAGCGAGCAATATTTCTGTCGTCAGTTTTGATGAGCACTGTATAAAGGCACCGCAACTGTCAGAGATAAAAAAAACATCATTGCCATTGGCTAGTTTATTTTGCAATTCCTGAAATGAAGTGACAAAGTCATAAGGAAAAAAGCTTAACGTCAAATAAGCTAAGATATATAAGGCCGCACTGGCTAATAAGGCGTCTTTGCCACCTTGTAAAATATGTTGATAGAGCTTTGTTAGGTGTTTTCCATAACCCAACCATAATGCTAATCCGGTAATGCTACCTAGGGTCTCTGCAATTAAGTCATTTTGTGAGACGGTTCTAGGCGGGAAGAATTGTTGATAGAACTCGATCGTAATGGCTAGAGAAATACTGAAAGCCAGAATAAGTGTGGAAATGAAAAGAGTGAGAGCAAAGGGTTTGGCTTTGTTTGAAAAAGCAGCGGTTAAAGAAAAAGTCAGAGGGATGTATAAAAGTATATTGGCGATCCAATCGGCTCTGGATGCTGCGCCTAGATCGAGATAACGTATTTGTTGGAAAGCTAGTAAAGCGTCTTCAAAAGGTATATCACGGTAGACTAGGGGGACTAGGCTACCGTAGATAATAAATAAGGCGTAAGCAAATGAGAAATACAGAAATTTTTGTGAATTCATTAAAGGTATTTTGGTATTGCTTGCGTTAGAGCGTACATAGCGCATTGACCTAAAGCCTGTATATTGTTACAAAATTCGGGGAACCAGAGAGGCGAATGCTAGACTGTCGAAGTTCGCTGGTTTTAGTTTGTATTAACCTCTTGGCTTATTAGTGCTATGAGGCGAAGAATATTTATAGGGCGTGCCAACACGGAGGTGCATTACCTGTGATTAATACACTTCGTTCCTTAGTGCATCTTATGAATTATGTTTTTGGTAGTCAATGAGCAAGTAGTAAACATTTTTAATAAATATCTTATTTCGACAGCCTAGTAAATTTTAGTAAGATTACCCTTGTGACCATATTTATGCTGCAGGTGATTGGTTGTGAAATAAGTTAAGGGCAACCAGAAAATCCAGACTTGATAGTTGCCAATACCACTTCCGTACTGCCAGAGCAAAATGATATGGAGCCCCCACCATTGTCATGTGGAGTGAAAACGAACGGGCCTGAGCTATTGGTTCCGTCATTGTAATTGTATTCAACCTGAGCAGGGTTACCACTTACTCCCCAAGTACCAATTTGTTTTCTTGGATCGACTGGGTCTGATGTATTGCCGGTTTTATAATCCCATAATTCACTTTCTGCATTTCCATTTCCATGATGTTCTTCTTGAGAACCAGGGTAACAAATGGTCTTCCCTTTAAGTGCATTTTTAAGTCCTCCAGAATTAAATGTTGGCGATGTGGTGCAATTCGCTAATGTGCTATTGGATACAGCAGTACCTAACAAAATTGCAACATAATAATAAGGTTTAAGCATGATAATTCATCCTTTTAGATATAGAGTGAAATTGAAGTATATGTGAATGCATTACGAAATACAATGACCGTTAGAGGCTAGTAGTCGATGAATAGGTTTTCTCAAACTGCGTAATAAAATAACCTAAACTATCTTTAGGCAAATGATTAATTCCCGCAGCTGCTTTACGGCCACCACCCGTAGCAAATGACGCGCATAGCTCATCTGCTTTGGTCTTATTATTCAATGGCGCTCTGACACTTACTTGGTAGTCATTATCTGGGGTAAAAGTGAGTACCGCATGCGCTCTATCTGGATGTTTATTGGCTAAATCATTGCTAAAGACACCGCTTACCCGTCTTGCCCAAGTGTCGTCCGGTAGGATATAGGCTGCAACTTTATCATTACTAAACTCTGCTTGAGTTTGTTCTGCATTACGCATATCTTCTAAATAACCTTGTTCAAGTTGATTATAGATAAGCGGGTTATTAGCAATGAAATCAAGCGGGGAGGTGTAGTCAGCCATTTCCTGATAAAGTTTATCCGGTGAAAAATGTAGATCTGCTATACAGCTACCATAACCATTGTAATTTATATAGGTACCTAGTTTTTCTAGCTGTGCCAATACATTAGGGTGAATATGCAAGGTTTTGGCTAATTGCTCAGCACTTTTATGTAAATTATCGCCAAAAGCTGCGGTAATGGCCCATAGAGGGTATTGACCTTGAAGGTGCTGATTAATAATTAAACTCGTGCACGTGTTGCTATCAGTGTTGATTAAAGCCTGTAAATTTGAATGTTCAAGAATCTCGCCGGATTGATGATGGTCGGCATAAAAGATACTCGCCCCTTGCTCTAAAAAAGCCTTTACTTGTTCCATATTTTTTTGCATGGAAATATCTAGGACAGTAAGCTGGTCTCCTGTTTGAGCATTGATTTTTTTAAGTAACTGTATATCCCGCTTAATACCTGTAATAAGTGTTGATTCAAGAGGGTAGGCAAGTCGGAGCTGTATCAGTGCGCAGATGCCATCAGCATCGCCATTAAATATATCGTAATGCATTATTTTTCTTCTGTGTTAGGTAGTATATGACGAGCACGTAACAGAGATATAACTTTTTGTACGCTTTCTTCGAGAGATAGCGCGTGAGTATCAATTTTTAATTCAGGGTTAGTTGGCGCTTCATAAGGCGATGAGATGCCTGTGAAATCTTTAATCTCTCCATTACGTGCTTTTTTATACAGTCCTTTTACATCTCTCGTTTCGCAGACTTCTAGCGGACAGTAACAGTGGATTTCAAGAAAATCACCATGTGGCATAAGACTTCTGGCCATGGTGCGCTCCTCTCTGAAAGGTGAAATAAAAGCGGTTAGTGTGATTATTCCAGCCTCCAGCATAAGTTTTGCGGCTTCGCTAATACGACGAATATTCTCTTTACGGTCTGTATTACTAAAACTGAGGTCTTTGTTGAGTCCATGACGTACATTGTCGCCATCTAGTACAAAAGTATTTAAGCCGAGTTGATAGAGTTGTTCTTCCACGGCGTGAGCAAGCGTAGATTTTCCTGAGCCAGAAAGGCCCGTAAACCAAAGAACTGCTGATTTATGCTGGTTTTTTTCTTCTCGGCGTTTTCTGTTGACTGTTGATTGATGCCAAACGACATTGCTAGATTTTTCAGGTGAGTGTGTCATAAGATTCCATTTAAATAGAGTTGATTTTCTGGGGTAGTGAAGGTTTATCAACTACACTACATTTTATTTATTGTAACTACTTAGGAATGAGCAGAAAATAACACCAGATAACTCTGGGGCGCGGACCTTTAGTCTGCTTTTTAAAGTGCTGACTAAAGACTTGCATCCCTTTGATAATGTAAAAGTTATTTCGTGCTTGTTCCTTAGTATAAATTGATGGACGATATTCTAAAATTCTACCTAGCAAGAGAGAGCTTGGACCTAAAAGAAAGTCTAATTAATACTGCATTGGTGTAATTTGTAAATTAAGATGTTTCTTGTTAAGTTTTTTATATTTTAACGGGTAATTGTTATAAGAGTTAAGCTTTTTTATTAGTTTAAGGTAATAATAAAGGCATAGAGAATAAGTTAGTGCAGCTTAAGTAATAGGGGGAGTGTATTAGATGTGTATGTGGTGGGTGCGGAAATTAGTTAAAATCTTTCTTGGGGTGTTTTGTGCTTGCTTTATCTTAGTTACAAGCTCACAAGCAGAATCACTACCGGAAACTTTACACAAAGTTAAACCTAGCATTGTTGGCGTTGGGACGTTTATGCCTTCTCGTAGTCCGCGAGGGGTATTTTTAGGAACTGGTTTTGTGGTTGGTAATGGTCAATTAGTGGTTACAAATGCACATGTTGTCACAAAGTTATTGGACTATGAAAAAATGGAACAATGGGCTATTTTTATTTCCAATGGTAATAACCCTAAGGCGGCTATTGTTGAGCGTATAGCGCTTGATGAAGTTCATGATATAGCGATTTTAAAACTAAAAAAGGGTGTATTGCCGGCCTTAACCTTGGGAGATGTGAGTAGTGCAAGAGAGGGTGAGCTTTATGCTTTTACCGGCTATCCTATTGGCATGGTACTGGGTTTATACCCAGTAACACATCGAGGGATTATTTCAGCGATTAGCCCCGTTGCAATCCCAATGTTTAATTCAACTAAACTGAGTAAGAAGTTAATTAGGCGATTGCAAAAGCCTTATAATGTATTTCAATTAGATGCGACAGCCTACCCAGGTAATAGCGGTAGTCCGCTTTATAGTGTAGAGACAGGTGAGGTCATTGGTGTGATTAATAAAGTATTCGTTAAAGAAAGCAAGGAAAATATATTGTCCAAGCCCAGTGGCATTACTTATGCAATTCCTATTGAGCACGTTAAAAATTTGTTAAATAGTAAAGGTTTGTAGCGGTATTACAGAGAACATAAAGGGAAAAAACGTGATTAGGATTTTTAAACATTATATTTCTAGTGCCTATTTAGGCTTAATGATTGGCGAGTGGCTACTCTTTTTTCTCGCGATGTACTTAGGGAGTGATATCCGATTTTTGACTGTTTCCTCTTGGTATACAGATACAGATATTATTGAAGCCAGTGTTATTTTTTCGGTAGCTTTAAATCTATCTTGTATTGGGTTAGGTTTATACAGAAGAAGTCTTGATTGGGAAGATTATAATTTAGTTTTACGTGTCTGCATCAGTTTTCTGATTGGCGCAATTATTACAGTCAGTATTTATTATTTATTCCCCAAATACTTTATGGCGCGTAGTGTGTTTGTTTATGCGCTTGTTTTTGCATTTTTAGGCATGATGACTAGTCGTTATTTGTTTTATCGATATGTTAACCTTGATAAGATACTGCGTCGTGTATTAGTGCTAGGTACTGGTGAAAAGGCCAAACAATTAAATAATGTCAATAATCAGTATGTGCATAAAGGCTTTAGCATTGTTGGTTTTTTTGATGTAGGTGAAGAGAATAGTGCTGTTGATGAAAAATTATTAATAGCAAATACGCAAACACTGGCTCAGATAGTAATTGACTATCAAATCGATGAAATTGTTATTGCTATAGATGATCGGCGTAAAGCTATGCCGCTGAAAGATTTGTTGGATTGTAAAGCTTTAGGTGTGCAAATTATGGATTTATTAAGCTTTTATGAGCGTGAACAAGGCTTGATTTATCTTGATGGGTTAACGTTGAGTTGGGTTTTATTTTCTGATGGCTTTGACTTTAGTGGATTGAGATCTGCGATAAAACGAGTCGTCGATATTGTCGCGAGCCTTGGTTTATTAGCTGTTGCTTGGCCTTTTATGTTGCTAACAGCACTGGCGATTATGATAGAAAGTGGGGTTAAAGCTCCCATTTTATATAGGCAAATTCGAGTTGGAGAAGGAAATAAGCACTTTGGTGTTATGAAATTTCGTAGTATGCGCACAGATGCAGAGAAAAATGGCGCTCAATGGGCACAAAAAAATGATGATCGTATTACACGAGTAGGGCGGTTTATTAGGAAGTGTCGTATCGATGAATTGCCGCAAATATTTAATGTCTTAAAGGGTGAAATGAGTTTTGTTGGGCCTCGACCTGAGCGGCCTGAATTCGTTGAAGGCTTTGAAGAAAGAATTCCTTTTTATGCTGAACGGCATCGAATCAAGCCAGGAATTACAGGGTGGGCGCAGCTTTGTTACCCTTACGGAGCAAATGAACAAGATACCATTAATAAGCTGGAATATGACTTATATTATGTAAAGAATTCTAGTCTATTTTTAGATCTCTCGATTATTTTGGGGACAGTGGAAGTGATTTTATGGGGCAGAGGAGCAAGGTAATTGCAGGGTAATTCTATAAAAATAGCTCACCATGGCGCGGTTAATGGCGTAACCGGCTCTTGTCATGAGTTACATCTTAATGCTAAAAATTCAATACTTATTGATTGTGGCTTATTTCAGGGAGCCGAAACCTCACCTAATGGCTCTAATTTTGAGCAATTAAAAATCGATTTTCCTATCGAGCAAGTTCAGGCCTTGGTTGTTACCCATTGCCATATTGATCATGTAGGGCGAATCCCTTATTTATTAGCGGCTGGGTTTAAAGGGAAAATCTACTGCTCCGAACCGACCGCCCAACTGCTGCCACTGGTTTTAGAAGATGCCATAAAAATTGGCTTTACTAAAGATAAAGCCTTAGTGGAAAAATTCCTGACACTTATTCAAACTAGAATCGTTGCCTTGCCATATAAGCAGTGGCAGGCAATCCCTCTACTTAATACTTCACAAGCAGTCAGAATAAAACTACAGCCTGCGGGGCATATTTTAGGTTCAGCTTATGTGGAATGTGATTTTAATAAACAGCGTATTGTTTTTTCGGGCGATTTAGGTGCTTCTTATACGCCGCTATTGCCTTCGCCAAAGTCACCCTATAAAGGAGACATATTAGTACTAGAAAGTACTTATGGCGATAAAAATCATGAAAACCGGAAAGCGAGAAGAAAACAATTAAAATCAGTGATAGAAAAATGCTTTACGAATAGCGGTGTTATTCTAATTCCTGCTTTTAGTATTGGTAGGACACAAGAATTACTCTACGAGTTAGAAGATATTATTTATCACTTTAAGCAATCGCCTGTAGCAAAATCAAAAAACTGGGATGATCTTGAAATCATTGTCGACTCACCTTTAGCGAATAAATTCACTGAAGTTTATAAAAAACTTCGCCCTTATTGGGATGAAGAAGCAAATAAAAAAATAAATGCAGGTAGGCACCCGCTTTCATTTGAGCAATTAACGACAATTAATACCCACCAAGATCATTTAAATGCTATCGATTATTTAAAAAGAACTGCGCGTCCTTGTATAGTGCTTGCAGCCAGTGGTATGTGTAGTGGTGGGCGCATTGTTAACTATCTCAAAGCTTTGATTGAAGACCAGCGTACCGATATATTATTTGTTGGCTATCAAGCGATCGGTACTACGGGTCGTCAGATTCAAAAATATGCTAATAGAAATGGCTATATAGAACTTGATGGTCAGCGATTAACTATTAATGCTGGTGTTTATACCTTAAGTGGCTATTCAGCGCATGCCGATCAAGCCGGTTTATTGCGCTTTATTAAAGGCATGCGCAAGAAACCTAAAGAGATTAGATTGGTGCATGGCGATCAATCCGCTAAATTGCAGTTACAAACAGAAATTAAACGTTTATTTCCCGAATCCACAGTCAGTATTCCACATCAGTAGGTATTGTTTTGAAAAATATATTGCATGAAATCCTAGAAAATCCCCAATTTGAAGAAGGTGTTGCTTGGAAGCGACATAATTTTAAAGCTAATGAGCAGGTCGTTAAACAAGGTGAATTAGGTGAAACGCTGTTTGTTATTGAGGAGGGAGCACTTCGGGTGACCGGGAATGTAGAGTTGGATGATAAAAAAAATATGCAGACAGGGATTTGTGACTTAGAAAAAGGCAGTATTTTTGGTGAGACGTGCCTGCATGAATCCAGCCCGCGCATAGCAACAGTTATTGCGGTAACGGATTCTTGTGTTTTCGAAGTGGATGGTTTAAAACTGAGTGTTTTTTTAGATGCACACCCTGTATTAGGCTATCTTTTTTATAAAAATTTATTTGAGATTTCCGTAACTCGCTTAAATAAAGCTAATCAACGTGTCGAGCACCTTATGGCTTGGGGGCTTAAAGTTCATGATATTGAAAAATATTTATAGTCATAGGTATTGAAGTTATAGAAATAAGTCAAAAAGGACGGCCATGTCATCGTTAAGTGTAGATTTAAGTTAGCTCTTAAGTCTTCCCTCTTGGTAACATAGGTATCTACACAAACAAGGCCTACAAGAAATTAATTTTAATATATACTTTCAATGACTTGGGTAGAGTGTCTTCTTGCGAAACCCATCACTTTATGCACATTGTGATGGGTTTCACTATATGCCTAAAAAGATAGGCACATAGCTCTACCCATCCTACAGGGTGTTTTTTCTCACCAAAAGATGTGTGGGTACCTATGCCTTGGTAAAGGAGAATTGAGGGGGGGGGGGTAATTACTTAATAAATTTTTCAGCACTTAACGATGACATAGCCAAAAGGACGGCTATGTCATCGTTAAGTGCCGAATTGAGTGATATTTCAGGGGTTAAATTTCGGTTATGCTCGGCTTACCGAAATAGAACAGTAAGTATTAATTGATGATCACTTGAAAGGAAGTATAAATCATTTAGCAGACGCTTAATTTCATTCTTAATTTCGAGTCAGATATATTGGTTCTTTTTGCCAATAACTTTTGACGAGCTGCACAAAAATTACTAACGATCGTATTTTTATCTGAACTTGATTTTGAGTCAGATTTTGTATCGTGGTCAATTATCTTTTTAAGGCTTTCAACATGATGGCAGTGGTTTAAGTTTTCTTCATTAATTAATTGGGAAAATGAAGAGCCTATAGACTGAAGGTATTTGTAGTCACCGACAACAAGAGCCATTGGTGTTACTGGGCCAATACCTGGATACATAGTTTGCTGAGCAAAAGGACGAAACCCTAGTTTTAGGTAAGAATTCATATGGTGTTGTTCGCAATTAAGTAATACGACCTCAACCCTGTTCTTAAGAACAAAATTCATAACTTCCTGATACATCCGTAAAATAGTTAAGGATCCTCGAGCGTTATTTTCAACCATTAATCGTTCAACTATACAAATTTTCTTTGCTTGCAATAATGAGGTGAATTTTGAAATGTGATACGTTTTTTCGTGTTCTTGAGTAAAATTAGTATCTCCACCCCAGAAAATTCGTAAAGTACCAATTGGTTTATTTTTTTTAATTGCAACAATCGCGCGGGCATTTTTATCATGCTCGTCTTGTAGTTCTTTTAGCTCGTGATTGCTTTTATCTGAAAATCTATTCATTCCCTCAACATAGATCTTATGGCGTAATTGATAAGATGCGCGAAGCTCAGCCTTGGTTTCGGCAAAACGAACGCCATCTTTCAGTATATTCACAGTTTGAGGTTGAGAATGTAATCCGGCTATAGGTTGTATTTTTACTGGGTTAAAAGCTAAATTTGGTAACATCTACGTCTCCTCTGAAGTATTTGTTATATATCAAGCAATTGGTATGCCACTTATGATAAGTAATGCTAGGTGCTTTTAAATATAAGGAGGGCGTTCTTTTTTAAAGGGAGTATCTATTATAAAAGGTGATTTTATTTGAATAAATTGTCATATTTACACGACAGATATATGAAGTAGGCAGTAGATGAGAGGATGATTCTGGAGTTTAATGAGGTAAAAATGTTATTTAACATAGTAATTGGTTGGAATGTAATGAGAATTATTTATTTTGGTAAGGTGTCGGGTATCTGTGACAAAATCTCGTTTAACTCTATAGCATAAATCTCGGGTGACTTGCCTCGACCTAGATAGCTTGCAATGGTTTTTTATTGTAAGTTATCTAGGTTATGAAGTTACTGGGGAGTACAGGTCATGTTTATCGGTTGGTAAGTCGCAGGGAATGCTAGCAGTTAGTGTTCAAGGTCAGTTTAAAGAGCATGAGAAGAAGAAAAGTAGGCTGAGACAACTTATGGCTTTAAGGCTCGACCTGCTTGCAGCCAATTTTTTTAAATCTCTTTGGGTTTGTTCCTCGCTGTTTGCAGCGATTAAAGAGCATTACGATGAAATCTTAGATTACGTGCATTATTTGATATGGACTAAAATTCCGTGGTTACAAGTAGGGTATTTGGATAGGTAGAGAGATTTTTTAATGGATTTTCCCTATAGCCCTAGGGTCAATGAATGATTACAAAGCGGAAAAAAGCAATTATCAATTGCTGGAGATAAAAATATAAGTGAAGAGAATGATGGGTTTTCATCGCCTGATTACCCACATTCTTAGTATAGCTAAGAATGTGGGTAATTGGGTTTCATTATAGCTTGCTTTACTGATAAATGGCTGTATGAGTTCCAAAAGAAAAATGAGGTATTACTTGTTTTTATCGCGAAGAAAAACTCGGAGGCTTGCCTCCGGCACATTAGTCGGAAAGCTTGAAAACCAATGGTTTTCAAGTCAAATCAGCTCTGGCTTTGCCAAACTCGGTCGCTTGCGGCCGAGTTTTTGATGTTTACTAATGATGTTAGCCGTTAGAGGTAAAAATTAATTGTTATTAAAGAGCTAATTGGCTATATTTACCTAAGGTATTTTTTACTTATTGTATGGTTGTTCTTAAGGCATCATGAGCAGCTCGTAAGTGAAATAATCAAGTAATAAAAATAGTTGAAGCAATGACAATAATATAAGGTAATACAATGACACAATTCGATTACAAACTGGCTTTTTCAAGAAACCACGGCATAGTTAGTCATGATCAGCAGCAGGTGTTAAGAAAGTCGACAGTTGCTATTGCTGGTATGGGTGGAGTGGGTGGGGATTACTTAATAACACTGGCTAGAGCAGGGATTGGTAACTTTAAAATATCAGATTTTGATGACTTTGAGGTGGGTAACTTTAATCGGCAGTATGGCGCGACTATGTCGTCTGTGGGTCGTCAAAAAATGGATGTGATGGGGGAGTTAGCTCTAGATATTAACCCCGAGGCAAATATAAAAAGTTATGGTGAAGGGGTTAATAAAGATAATGTTGATGATTTTTTAGAGGGTGTGGATGTTTTTGTTGATGCGGTTGAGTTTTTTGAAATCGAAGTTCACCGTTTGATTATTAATGCTTGTATGGAAAAAGGTATACCAGCTATTTTTGGTGTCCCGCTAGGATTTGGTATAGGAATGCTGGTCTATACGACTGATGGGATGTCTTTTGATGATTATTTTGATCTTGACTACAGCGCGCCTCCAGCACTGCAAGTATTAAAAATGTCCTTAGCTTGTGCTCCTGCAGGTTTTCATTTGAAATATGTAGACCCAGCGTCAGTGGATTTAAATAAAAGACAGGCTCCCAGTATTGCCAGTGGCTGTAAGCTAGCAACAGGTATGGTAATAACGCAAACTATTTTAGCTATTTTGCATCCTAATGAGCTAAAACCAATACCACATTATACTTGTTATGATGCTCGGCTGAATCGTTTGAAAAAAGGTTATCTTTGGTTGGGTAACCGAAATCCTTTGCAAAAATTAAAGTTTTTAATAGCTCGAAAAATGCTGGGTATTTAATGTCTAAATAACCAGACTTGCAAAAAATAAGGAAATAATTGTTACGTGTTAATAGGTGATTTTCCGGCGTCAGTTTTTTTTACATAAGAACTAATAATATCAAGTTAAACTAGATAAGTGAGGAGTATCGGCTAGAGCGTGCATTAATTCAGTGTTTTGTTGCGAATAGTAGGAATGCAGTTGAACTTGCAGAAACGCATGGAAGATTTTCTGATTTGTGATAAGTGGTTAAGGTTGGAGTAAATTGACTTACCGCTATTTAGTAAATAGTTAAATTATGTCAGAAAATTTTACAGTTTCTATTTTTCTATTTTTCATTTTTTATGTAATACATTGTTTTTTAATGTAAAAAAAAATATGGTATAGGAACTGCTTTAATCTGATTGTAATTTGGCATTTCTTGAAAATAACTTTTGGAGCAAAGAAAATGAAAACACTAATACAGAAACCGCTTGTAACGGCACTTTTGATGGCAGGCATGGGTGTTGTAAGTAATGGCGCAATTGCTGCACCTTTATTCTCAGTCAATGAGTCATTTACTGGTGGGACTAAAGCAGATGCAACAATAACAGATGTTGACAGAATGAGTGGTTCATATAATGAAGCCACTACAATTACTGCCTTTGATCCTGGTACGGGGGCGGGTACTTTCCAGACATCACTTTACTTTGATGTGGGTACATTGCATTCTCCTTTGGGTGCTTCATACGATCTAGCTGATTCATCTAGTAGAGGCGGGATTACTTATGATCTATATGCGCTTTATCAAGGTGGTGGTACTTTCGTAACAACAGATTTTGGTCTTGCTACTGAATCTACGGAATTTACCTTTCTCGCGGGAGCAGGTACTATTGATGAGTTGAGATTCTATGCTGATATGAACAATGATAGCAATGTTAATCCTCTTAATAATGGTACAGCTGGTGTGGGTGGTTCGGAGCCATCTACAGGAGGTGCTTTTTATTCAGTTAATAATACCGTTGACGATGTTTTATTGGCTTTAGGTGCCACTACTTCAGGTAATGGTAATCAAACTTGTACAGGTGATAATAACTGTGGAAGTTATGGAGTAACTTCAACTTTTAACCTTGTTGATAACGCTGTGGGTTATGATGGGAGTGATTTTTTTGTAGATCCTATTCCATTTTACAATATTCAAGTTAGTACTGGCCAATTTAATGGTGTTGGTATAGCAGTAGATGCAACAACATATTTACTTGGTTCACAAGATAGTGAGTTTGTGGCTGTACCTGAGCCAACAAGTATTGCTCTTTTAGGCTTTGGTTTGATTGGCTTAGGTCTAAGACATCGCAAGCAAGCTAAATAATATATATCTGTACAATGACCAAAGAAAACCTCATGATTTTTCCGCATGAGGTTTTTTTTTGAAATCATACTACTTATTCCCATAAATAATGATTTTCATTGGAAAATCGAGTTATTGCAAATAAACTCAGTCTACTTAGCGGGAGTTTACTAAGGAATAAAAGTTAAATAATATCCGAAACCACTATCAGTTCCTTAGATATTAGCAGCTCTACATAATAAAACTTTCGGGTTTTAAATGTTCATTCCTAAGTTAAATTTTCCTCCAAATAAATTGGCCATGTCACCGTTAAGTATTGAAAATCACCAAGAGCAGAATGTAACAATTTCTCTGGTGTTAAATTGTGGTTCTGATCCATTACCCTGCACCACCCCAAATAATTAGGTAAATACTTGGTTGCAACACCATGAAAGCGGTCTAGCCAAGATTTAAAGCGGTGATGGTATGCATTTACATTTTGAACATGAAAGGCTTTATCTGCCACGCTGATACCAGGAGCCAAATTAACAGGCTGATGAATACCCCCCGATACTCTAGCAAAGGTTTAATAACTCCTGTGCCCGTCCGAACATAAAATAGCATCAGGTTCTAAAATAGGCATTAAAACCTTGGCCAAAGCATCCGCACTTACGTTGGGCAATAGAGCTTCAGAAGTAACACCGCTACGATCACGCATAATAAGGGCAGGAACCTGCTCTGTAGATACACCTCGTTTATGGGCTTTTCCACCTTGCTTGCGAGCTGGGCGTGATAGGTTCTTTTCTCTCTTGTGTGATTAGAGAAAAAAGTTTCATCAGCTTCAACAATATCCGTTAAATGTTCTGGTTTATCGAAGGTTGGACACATTAATAATCAGTGTCGCCAGCGGAATGAAATGTTTTTATCAATGCCTACCAATCGTGCCGACTTTTGAATACTAAAACTCTGAATCATCGTATTCGCGTATTGCACCCATTGATCTTGATGCCACAGTCTAGCTAAAGGCCCCCCGTTAAGGCGTTGAATGTTTTACAGTAGTATCGTGGTAAATCTTCGATTGGCCCCAGTGACCGAATAAAGATGAGTCACAGTGTGGACAATGGTTAACTTCACTTAATTGATTTCCGTTAATCGATTGAGGGTATTGCCAGATAACTCGTCTGTGGTTTGTATTTTTTGATGGTTTATCAGTTGCGTTACCTGACCTAGCCAATGTTGAAAATCTTGCTTTCTCATGATTATGTCTCCAATTTTTTCTTTTTCTATTCAATAGTATATATAGTGCAAACCAACAGTTAATGCAGGCATAGCCTATTTTTATATTCTTGAATGCCGCTTTAATTGATCTGTCGCCATTCCTAATTTGCAATCTTATTGCTAAAATACAAAGCACTAAAAACAACTTATTATTAGGTGTTTAATAATAAGCTAGTAATAAATGTTTTGAATGTGAGTTATATGCAGAGTAACAGTTACTTTTATTGACTGGCTAGGGTGATTTTCACTATTCTAGAGTGCTCATAATCAAAATTCTGTGATTCACAAGCAGACTACGATTCAAACTAAAAGGTGTGATAAATATGGAAGATGGCGTTAGATTTGCGGAAACCGAAGAAGAGCTTCGTGCTTCCTATCAATTACGTTACAAGGTTTATGTAGAATGTATGGGTAGGCTCAAAGATAAAGGTGACCATATTCAAAAAGAGTTACGTGATGAGAATGATGAAAAAGCGAGAGCTGTCATTGCAATTAAGGATGGAGTTGCTATTGGTACGCTTAGGCTCTTCTGGGGCGGAGATACTGATTTTTCTCAATCACTAATAGAAGCCTATCACTTATCCCCGTTTATTAATTTACTGGATGCAAAACAAATTTGCATAGTTGAACGCTTAATGGTTGATGAGACACATCGTGGATCGACTACAACTCTACGAATGTATAAGGAGGTAATGCATTTTGTATTGGATCATTACGTTGAAGCTGTTTTTTTAGACTGCGAACCTCATCATTTAAACTCTTATTTAAAGTTGGGATTTCGTCCTTTTACTGAAACTTATACTTATCCAGGCATAGGGTTGGTTATCCCCATGATTTTAATTACAGGTGATTATGAGCATCTGAAGAAAGTTGGCTCTCCATTTGCTATGTTAACGAGAGAGGAGGATCTGAGTCATTGTTTGCATACGAATGAATTGATTCATAAAATTGATCATACGACTAATATTGTTAGTTATTCTATTGAAGGGCAAGGAGAATATCTGAGTCAGATTTATGCTGATACTCAGTTACTTTCAAATACGAAGCCAAAAATATTTGATGAACTTGGAGATGATGAAATTAAACGTGTCATTGAAAAGAGCCATATCATTGAATGTTCATTAGGTGATCATATTATTGAAAAAAATAACTCTGCAAAAACAATATTTGTACTACTTTCAGGTGTTGTAGAGGTTAGACGAGGCAAGGAGCTACAGGCAGTTATAGCGCCTGGAGAAATTATAGGAGAAATTGCATATTTCTTAAAAGTGCCTCGAACGGCAAGCATTGTGGCGGCTACAGGAAATGTTCGGGTTTTAAGTCTTGATGAAGCGGCGATGTCTCGCTTATTAAAGTACGAAAGTACAGTTGCAAACAAAATATTAATGAATATTTGTCGTACTTTATGCTTTCGAGTTATCAGTGGTGTCGAGACGTCAGAACTTAGGGCGTCGTAATTATACCTCTAAGTTAGCAAAGTGAGGGAAACCCTGCACTTTGCTTTATTTGAATCTGATTTAATATTGATTTGATCGGAAAATTTGGAAACTAATGGTTTTTAAATAAAATCAGCTGTGGCTTTGTCAAACTCGGTCGCTTGCGGCTGAGTTTTTGATACTTATTGGTCAGCTGTTAATTTTTTTAATAAACTAATGGCTGATTCTTTTTCTGAATAAGTTAGTCCCTCTACCACGATAGGCTTCAATGTTGCTATAGCTTGCTTCGTATCATTGTTAGCAGAATAAGCTTGAGCTAAATGGAATTGAATTTCAGGTTGTTTGGGGGATAATTTTTCTGCTATTAGTAAAATTTTTAATCCTTCTTTATTCTGTCCTTGTTTAAGTAGTATATACCCGTATGTATCAGTAATATTAGCGGATTCTGGTGCCATGCTATAAGCTTTTTTTGCAAATTGTAGAGCTTGTGGATTACCTTGTTGTACATAAATCCAAGCCAAATTGTTGAGGGTAACAGCATGCTTAGGAGTTTTATTTAGAACAGCTTGATAATGCTTAGTAGCCTGCGTTAAGTTACCCATCTTTTGATAGAGAATAGCTAATTCAAAATGGATTGCGTTGTTGTTAGGTTTTTTTGTTAGTTCTTGCTTAAGTAACTCAACGGCCTTCGGTAATTGCCCTTGCATATTCATCAAGGAAATTATGCTGGATAATAACCTTTCATTAGGCTCTATTTGGTAAGCCTGTAACTTGATGTTAAGTGCTTTATCAAACTTTTTTTCTGCTAAGTAGACATCGGCTTTTAATAATTTTCCTATCATTAATTTTGGAAATTGTAACTCGAGCTCGTCTGTAATTTTTAATGCTTCCTTGTAGCGATTTAGTTGAATTAAATAAGCCGCTTTATACGCAGGTGCTCTTGGGTCATTTGGATCTATTGCCGATGTTTCATTCAATAATTTTAAAATATTGTTTTCATTTTTCTGTTGATTGATTAGGATGCGAGCTAATAATAGCCTATGTCCGATATCTTGCTTATCCTGATTAATTAATTGTTGTAAGCTTTGTTCAGCTAAGTTAGTTTGATTATTTAATATTTGAGCCTTAGCCAGCATTGATAGCATTTTTTTGTTATTAGGGTACTGCTTCAGTAGATTCTCACTTAAAGTAAGAATTTTTTCTGGCTGTTTGTGAAAGGCATAAAATTTAGCTAAATTATCAGCTAGGTTTATAGCTTTAATTGCATCATATTTTACTTTTTTAATGGCAGTTAATAGTATATTCTCTGCTTCTTTAACATTTTTTTTAGTGTTGGCAATTTCTGCTAGCAAAAGGTAAGCTGACACTGATTTATCGTTTATGATCAGCGATTTTTCAGAGTATTCTTTTGCGATTAATAAGTCTCCTTTGTCTAAAGCAAGTTTGGCTAAACCTAGATGTGCGATTAGATTTTTGGCATCTAACTTAATTGCTTTTTGATAACTTTTCTGAGCCTTACTGCTATTCTTTTCTTGTGTTGCTAAAAGGGCTTGTAAATTATAATTTTCTGGTTCATTTGGGGCCTGCTGTATTAAATTATCAATTTTTAATTTTGCTTCGAGTAGTTTATTTTCCTTTATTAGATCAAGAGTTTCAATATAGTGTTTTTTTTGTATGTTGGTATCTTGTTGCTGAACAGGATCTAAAAAAAGGCTCGTTAATTCAGACTGGCTTTCTAAAGGAGAGAAGTCATAAATTGATCTTGTTTCACTTTGAGGGTTGTATGTTGCAGCCATGATTAAGGGCGATGCCGAACAATTTATTGCTAATGCTATAAGAGTACTTTTGTTGATTTTGTTATGGATCATTTTGATTCCCTTTGTTTTTTTGATAAATGATGATGGATTATAGGAAAATTAGGCGTGCTGGTTAAATACCCAAATTTGAGAGTTTTAATTATCTTGTGAAGGAAGCTTTAGACGCCTCCATTGGATATTCTGATTTTAGTAGAAATAAAGATATTATAATTCAAAAATTAAATTACTCGGTTTATGCTGTAGTGTTGTCGCTTGATGCTTTGTAATTGATTGCATCAATTACAAATACTTGTACTTCAAGTTTAAATAAGCACTGTGTTTATTTGAAAACCGGCTAGGCGATAAAATCCTCTCTGGATCTGGGCTGGATTAATGGTGTTGATGAGTTTTGTATAGGTTCTGGTAGCTGATTCATTGACTGTAGTCCTAGGTGGTAGGGGTGGCAGCCAGAATGTGTCAGTTTTTTAACAGTTCGTGATGACAGGTTTTCATAAAAAGGGTCTGAGCTATTATTTATTATATGCAAGAGCATATAATAAAAAGCTATATTAACTAGGTTATTTTTATAGGAATAGGCTATGCCTACAATGATTCCTGAAGTTTATACTGCGTTTAGGAAGGCCGCTGTATCAGAAGAAGATAAGTAACTATACATAATTATTCTAACAAAATTAAAAGTTATAATACCGGTTAATCTTAATAGAATTTTCCTCCTGTTTAGTTTTGATACCGAAAGGTGTCAACTACTTTTTAGTAAACATGAAAGATGCCGTTTATTAATTATTCTTCCACTACTGGAGTTAATTTCCTTTCTTGTCTTGCCATTACCATATCCCATAATAATGGAACAATAAATAACGTTAATAAGGTGGCCGTTATCAAGCCTGTTACAAATGTTGATGCCATAGAGCCCCACACGATTGAGTAATAAGGAATACCAATAGCCATGGGTAAAAGTCCTAAAGTGGTTGTTAGGGTGGTGAGCATTATAGGTCTTAGTCTTACGCGTATGCCCTCGGTGATTGCTTTATGGCGAGATAGGCCGGCGCGATAACTTTTATTCATAAAGTCGACTAGCATGAGCGAGTCATTGACGACGACACCTGCGACACCAATAATAGCCATAAAGCTGTTAATTGTAAATAAGGATTGAGTAAAAAACTTGCCTAAGATAACACCAATTAATGCAAAGATAATGGCGCATAAAATTATGACAGGTTGTAGGTAAGATTGAAATTGAGCAGCTAAAATCAAATAGATAATTAGTATAGCCATAACAAAGGCGTAGGCTAAAGAAGTATAAGATTTTTGTGTGGCTGCAAAATCACCGGTAAAAATCAGGTTTGCTCCTGGGTAGTTATTGCGTATTTTTTGGTAAAACTCATCTATTTCGTGTAGTACAGTAGCTGTATTGGTAGGGGCTCCTGTTTTGATGTTGGCAACAAAGTTGACCGAGCGCTGTGAGTTATAGCGGTTTAGTTCGCCTTCTGCGGAATAGCTATGTAGTTGTGCAATATCGCCTAATAGAATTGGCCCTGTAGCATTTTCAATAAAAGGAATTTCTAAAACCTTTTGTAGTGAGGTAATACTTTGGGGAGTAAAGGCTAATTTTAAGTCTATTTCTCCATCATTAAGCCGGTATTTACCAATATATTGACCGTCTAAAACGCTCCCTGCCAGTTGTGTAACTTGACTGTTGTTTAGTTCGTATTCGCTGGTTTTTTCATGGTCAATTTTTATGTTAATAATCTTTTTTAGTTGTCCCTGGTCATTTTTTAGGTCAACTAAATAAGGTGTTATAGAGTGTGTTGATTTTAAAAATGTGGCTAATGCTTGGGTGAGCCCATTTATAGATGTTTCATCGCTCCCTATAACTCTTACGCTAACATCTTTACCTGTTACAGGGCCTTCTTTTTGTTCTTGTACATGAATTTGGTAGCCATTATGTGCAAATTTTTCTTTAAGCTTAGTGCGCATATCTTCTAGGTGCTGCATGGGGTCGGTAAAGCTACGTTTACCTTTTTCGGGGAGTGTGACCATTACAGCGCCATAGTTATTACTGTGGATGGGGAGGTAGTTATCACTGATATAGTATCCTGCAAAGCCTGCCGCTGACTCTACCTTTCCTGGTCCATCTTTAAGTATGTATTGAGAAATTTCCCTTAATTTGTTATCAATTTCTTCTATTGGTGTCTCAGGGTTTGCTTGTATATTGACATGGTAGACGGAGTAATCACTTGGAAAAAATTGAATTTTTACCAAGGGTAGTTTTCCTGATATAGAAACAGCTAAAATACCTATTGAAGCAATGAATAGAGCAACAATAACTAATAAACTGGAACGACGATACTTAAGGGTGATATTAAGTGTTTTTTCGGTAATGCTGCGAATAGTCGATAAAATAAAATCGTCTTTTTCTAGGCGCGTTGATAGCTCATTGCTTTGGCGAGGCCCGTAGTCATAGTAGTGAATGGGGAGAATAATGAGGCATTCAATCAGTGAGGCAATAAGTGCATAGCATACAGCTATAGGTATTTGCGCAAAGAATTCACCTGTAGACCCTGACATCATCAGCATGGGTAAGAAGGCGGAAATTGTAGTGAGTGTTGACGCAATGACGGGCAAGGCTACTTCTGAGGTACCAAAAATTACCGCTTGATCTAAGTCTCTTCCTTCTTGAATGTGTCGGTAAATATTTTCAGTGACTACAATCGCATCGTCGACAATAATACCTGTGACTAGTACAAATGCGAATAGTGTCATTTCATTGAGGCTATTCCCTGTTAAGTGCATTAGTATCATGGTAATCATGAAAGAAAATGGAATACCTATGGTAATAAGTCCGGCATTCCGGATACCCATGAAATACCAGATAATGATTGAAACTAGGATCATTCCGGCAAGCATGTTGAGCCCTAGGGTACTGATTCCATCATTAATTTTTATTGTAGAGTCTTGCGTATATGTAATATTTAATTGTTCTTGGTTTATGAGTGGTTTTAATTTATCTAGTGTTGCTAGTATGTCTTTTTTGATGGATAAAGCATCGCCTGCATCGTTTTTAACGATTTTAAGTGCGATGACATTTTTCCCATTAACGGATGAAATAACGATAGGGTCACGATAATCAAGTTGCGCATTAGTAATTAAGTCTTCTAGGCGAAGAAAACTTGAGTCACCATCTTTGCGGATAATGGATTTGATGACTTGCTCACGATTATTGAATGTTTCATCAACTTTTACTAGGTAGTTTCCATAGAGTGTATTAACACTACCAGCAGGTATTGATATGTTAATTTCTTTTAGAGTCTGAGCAACCTCATTATAGCTAACGCCATAAAGGCGTAATTTTTTAGGGTCAAGATTGATGTGAAATTCTCTAGTATATTCACCTTCTATTGTAATCTTATTGATGCCGGAGAGCTTTTCTAGGTGTGTTTTTATTTCTTTAGCAATAAGTGTTAAAGCACGGTTATCTTGTGACCCACTAATATTGATAGTGACAACCGGGTAAAAGTCATTAACGGTGTAGTTATCAATGACTGGAGGGTCTGTTTCTTCGGGGAGTTCATTGACAATATTGAGGATTTTTAAGCGCACTTCGTTAAAAAGCTCTTCATAGTTGGTGTCGTCAACAAATTTAAGGTGTACGTATGAACGCTCAGGGTAAGATGTGGCCTTTAACCATTCTATATTTTCTATATTATCAAGACTGTCTTCTATCTTTCGAGTGACTAAGGCTTCTACATCACCTGGTGATGCTCCAGGGTAGATTGTGGTAATCACTACTTCACCAAAATTCACATTTGGGTAGCGCTCAACAGGAAGCTCACTGATAGCAAAAAACCCAGCAACAAACATTAAAACAAATAGTAGGTTAAAAAAGACTTTCTGTTTTAGTGAAAAACGTACTAATGAATCCATATTTTAAGGGTTTTGTCTTTTAAATTGATCGCCAATTTTGATTTCAGCTGAAGAAATTTTTGCCATATTTTTATCTGCATAACCTTGAAGCATTACGCGTATTCTTTCGCCATTTTTACGGGTGAGCCATACTTCCTCAAAGCGCGCATCTAGTGCATCTTTAGGGATTAGGAAATTATTGAGTTTGTCAGTAACATTTAAAGAGAGCTCAGTTCTGATGCCACCGCGTTGGTGCTCAGATGTGTCAGTAATAACTAAGTCAACGAGAATTTTGTGCGATTGTTGGTCAAACTCTGGGGAGATACGTTCAATATTGACAGGTATTTTCTGTTGATATTCGGGTAGGTAAACTGATAGTTTATCCTGGTTTTGTAGGGCTTGGAGTTCTTCGGCTGTTAATGTAATAGGAATTAATAATTGGCTGTAGTCGCTGGCTTGTGCGATAGTGACTCCTGCAGTAATCCACTGGCCTGGTTCTATCTTTCTTTGGGTGATTTTCCAGTTCTTAGGGGCTTTTATGCAATGCCTACTTTTTGTTTCCTGTTGTTTTTGTTGGCGTATTTTTTCATTTTGTATGGCGCGGTAGGCATTGCCTTTTTGGCGAGTCAGGTCATCAAGTAGACTGAGTGCAGCACTATTGGTTTTAACTAGCTTTTGGTGTCGACTGACTTGTTTGCCTAGAAATTTTAAATCAATGCCATGTTGGGCGATGCTATTTTTTGTTGAGGCGATATCGAGCTTGATAAAAGTATCATCTAAGCATGCAAAAATTCCGTCATCAGGAATAGGCTGACCAATGTCGGCATAAATGCGTGTCACCTTGCCAGATATTTCGCTGGCAATAGGCATGCTACGCCTTGCTCTGGTAAATCCAGAGATAGTAATAGATTGAAATGAAGGTTGTACTGTAACTAACGAATTTTCGTTTGCATAACTGAGGCTTGTAGTTAGGCAAAATAATAGAGAGAATAGAAGGCTGATGAGGTTTTGTTTATGCATATTCTTCAATTTTTTAAAGTAATAAGATATAACGTTGCTTCAATGTATTATGGTAGAACATCATTTATAGTCAACTGAAATTATGGATTTTTGTATACTCAAAGCGAAAGTCAGATAAAAAATAAGTGCTAAGGAAGTTGGTAGAGCTGTTTTATTAGATTTTTTCATTAAGTTAGAGGTGATATGCAAGATTTTTCTTTTTATAGTTATCTAACAGGATTGATAGTTTTTATTCTGGTATTGCTGTTAGCGTTTTCTCGGATAAAGAAAAACCCTTTTGTGCCGCAATTTGCTTTGGCGATAAGTGCATCTGTGTTTTGGATGGGAGATGTACTCTTTGTCTTGCAGAATGAGACTTTATATATTGCCGATACTTTTGCTTTTGAAACTTTGCGTAATGCAGCTTGGTTTTTTTTCTTAGGTGTTCTACTTTCTAAGCAGTTATTTAATGAGAAATATGCATTTTTTAAAAAATCAAAGCTTTCTATTCTATTAATTATTTGGCTAGTTACTATTTGTGGTGCTGAATTATCGCCAGATATTCTAGATGGCTTGACGCTAATTTTTGGGCAGGATATTCGTTTATTTGCGCATGTCAGTTTTGCCATTATCGGTTTAATGTTAGTTGAGCAGTTGTATCGTAGTGTTGCAACTGAGCAGCGTTGGGCGATTAAATATTTGTGTTTAGGTTTATCGGCAATCTTTATTTTTGATTTTATTATTTATAGTAAGTCTTTGTTATTTGGCCAACTTGATTTTTTGTTGTGGGATGCAAGAGGGTTAATTAATGCTTTATGCGCTCCATTGCTAGCTATTTCGTTTAGTCGTTTACAAGATACTGATAATAAAGTAACTATATCGCGCACCACAGTGGTACATACTACGGTATTATTTGGTGCTGGTTTGTATATGGTTTTAATGTCTTTAGCTGGTTATTATATTAAAAATTTTGGTGGGACTTGGGGCGCTGTATTTCAGACCTTTTTTATCTTTTTAGCGGCTATTTTTCTGATCATTATCTTCGCATCAGGGACTATCCGAGCATATTTCAAGGTTTATTTTAATAAGTATTTCTTCCAACATCAGTATGATTATAGGCAGGAATGGATTAACTTAAGTCGTGAAATTGCAGCATTGCATAAATTAGAGGATTTATCCCCTTTTGTTATTAAGACTTTGGCGGATTTGGTGGGTAGTGGTGGCGGCGGGTTATGGTTGTCTAATGACCAAGGTGTGTTTTATTTGGCAGAGGAACTGTCCTTAGACTGCGAAGCTGCTGGTGCTACTGCTTTTACAGCCGACGATCAGTTTATCCAGTTTTTGAGCGCTAAGCAGTGGGTCATTGATTTTTGTGAATTTAACAATAGTCCAGAAATGTATGACGATGTTGATCTATCTGCATGGTTGGCGTGTGACAATATATGGTTAATTATTCCTTTATTGCAGCAAAATAAAGTGACTGCATTTGTGGTTTTAACTCAGCCATTAGTCATGCGTCAGTTAAATTATGAGGATCATGATTTATTAAAAACGGTAGGCATGCAATTGGCTAATGCTTTGGCATTGACTAATGTCACTGATGATTTATCTCGGGCAAGGCAGTTTGAAGCTTATAGTCGTTTTTCCGCTTTTTTAGTACATGATTTAAAAAATCTAGTGGCCCAAGTATCGATGATTGTGCGTAATGCTGAACAGCATAAACATAACCCTGAGTTTATTGATGATGCTATTTCTACTTTAGAAAATGTTGTCAATAAGATTGAGCGCTTGTTAGCCCAATTAAAAAAGGGGGGAGTTAAAAGTGAAGCCAAAACTGTTATTAAGTTAGTTGATGTACTTTCTGATGTAGTCCTGCAGCAGGCGGGTAATAAACCAGCAGTGAGAATTGATTGTGTAGTACATGAATGTTTTGTTTTAGCTGATAAAGAGCAATTAGTCGCGATACTAGGTCATTTAGTACAAAATGCTCAAGATGCAACGCAAGATGATGGAGAAGTAAAAATTCGTTTAGACTGTGATCAAAATAATATTTTAATCGATGTTATTGATACCGGCAGTGGCATGGAGCAAAGATTTATTTCCGAGCGTTTATTCAGGCCATTTGATACCACCAAAGGTAATGCGGGTATGGGCATAGGTGTGTACGAGGCACGCGAATATATTCATAGTCAGGGTGGGGGTGTTTCAGTCGTCAGTGAGGTAGGAGAGGGCACGATATTTAGTATTAAGTTGCCACGTGTAATTCAAGTAGATTAGCAGAGGATGTAATGGACGATAAACAAGTATTATTAGTAGTAGAGGATGATCTTGGCTTACAGAAGCAATTTAAGTGGAGTTTCCCTGCTTATCAAGTGGTGATTGCTGGCGATAGAGAATCTGCCATTGATGCTTTAAGACGTTACACGCCGAGCGTTGTGACTTTAGATTTAGGGTTGCCGCCTGATCCTGCCAATGCCAGTGAGGGCTTGGCGACGCTAAAAGAAATTTTAGAGTTAGCGCCGAGAACAAAAGTGATTGTCGTGACAGGTAATGATGATCGTGAAAATGCTATTAAAGCAGTGGCGATGGGCGCCTATGATTTTTATCAAAAACCAGCCGATATTGATGTTTTAAATTTAATTGTCACGCGTGCATTTCAATTAAATAGTTTAGAGCAAGAAAATATTAAATTACAGCAGCAAACGAGTGAGCCTTTGTCGGGTATTATTGCTGTCAGTGAAAAAATGCAAAAACTTTCTCGAATGGTTGAGAAAATTGCCCCTAGCTCGATTACTACCTTATTGTTAGGTGAAAGCGGAACTGGTAAAGAAGTGTTAGCGCGCGCAATTCATGGACTGAGTCCGAGATCCGGAAAGCCTTTTGTTGCTGTGAACTGTGCTGCAATCCCTGAAACTTTATTAGAAAGTGAATTATTTGGTTATGAAAAAGGGGCATTTACGGGTGCAGCTAAACAAACGATAGGCAAGATTGAATATGCGCAAGGTGGAACGTTTTTCCTCGATGAAATAGGTGATTTACCTTTTTCTGTGCAAGCTAAATTATTGCGCTTTATTCAGGAGCGTGTCATTGAGCGTTTGGGCGGACGGGGTGAAATACCGGTTGATGTGCGTATTATTTGTGCAACGCATAAAAATGTACAAGATTTAATTGATGCGGGCAGCTTTAGAGAAGATTTGTATTATCGCGTGAGTGAAATGGTAGTTAATATTCCGGCATTAAGAGAGCGTGATGGTGATGCAATTGTGATCGCTAAGGCTTTTTTAAATCGTTATAGTGAGCAAGAGAGCCGAGATATTAAGGGTTTTACCACAGAAGCAAAACATGCCATAGAAGCTTACTCTTGGCCTGGAAATATTCGTCAATTAGAAAATAAAATTAAGCGTGCTGTGGTTATGGCCGATGATGTTTATATTGGCTTAGATGATTTGGCAATGGCGGCTACAACAGATGAAAATTCGTCCTTACCATTGAATTTAAAGTTAGTGCGTGAACATGCGGAGACTATTGCAATTAAACGGGCCTTAGCCCACACTGATAATAATATCTCAAATGCAGCTAAGCTATTGGGGGTAACGCGGCCGACACTGTATACTTTATTTAATAAATACGGCATTGAAGGGCATTAAGTAGCACTTTAGTTAAATTAGAATTGTGTAAATTATAAACAAAGAAAGGAATAGCATGATACCTGTAATACTCTCTGGTGGTTCTGGCACTCGATTATGGCCTTTATCGCGAGGCATTTATCCTAAGCAGTTTTTGCCGCTGGTTTCAGATAAAACTATGGTGCAGGAAACAGTGCTTAGATTAAAAGGTATAGAAGGCTTGCAAGCCCCTATTGCTGTTTGTAATGAAGATCATCGTTTTATGATGGCTGAGCAATTATGCAGAATTGATGTCCATCCCGAATGCATTATATTAGAGCCTATAGGTAAGAATACCGCACCTGCAGTCACTATGGCAGCATTAGCTGCAAAAGATCCTGAAGACATTTTATTGGTACTCCCTGCGGATCATGTCATAGAAAATGTAGCGGCTTTTCAAGAAGCGGTTATTAAAGCGGGAGAATTAGCGCAACAGGGATTTCTTGTTACTTTTGGTGTTGTGCCAACGGCTGCAGAAACGGGTTATGGATATATTAAGCGGTCTCACGAAAATATAGCAGATGCTTTTAAAGTGGCTCAATTTGTTGAAAAACCCAATGCAGCAGTTGCTCAAGCTTATGTTGATAGTGGTGAATATTATTGGAATAGCGGTATGTTTGCTTTTAAAGCAGGGCGCTATTTGGAAGAGCTAGAAAAATTTGCACCAGATATGTTAGCGGCTTGCCGTTCGGCTTATTCAGCAGCGAAGGTTGATGTTGATTTTGTGCGTTTAGATAAAGAGTTGTTTGCACAATGTCCGTCGGATTCTATTGATTATGCGGTGATGGAAAAAACAGATAAAGCCGTTGTCATTCCATTGGATGCTCATTGGAATGATGTTGGTTCATGGTCAGCACTTTGGGATGTAAGAGCTAAAGATTCCCGTGGTAATGCTTTATCAGGCGATGTTTTAGCTTTAGATACGGAAAACTCTTTTATTCATTCGGAAAATAAACTCGTTGCTGTGATCGGTGTTAAAGATCTTGTGATTGTAGAAACGGATGATGCAGTTATGGTTGCACCAAAAGATAGGGTGCAGGAAGTTAAGGAAATAGTTAACGCTCTAAAGAAACAACAGCGGAGTGAAGCGAATTTACACCGTAAAGTCTACCGCCCTTGGGGACATTATGATTCAGTCGATAATGGCGAGCGGCATAAAACTAAGCGTATTGTTGTTAAGCCTGGCGCTAAATTGTCAGTACAAAAGCACCATCATCGGGCTGAGCATTGGGTTGTTGTTAAGGGGACGGCCTTAGTGACTAAGGGAGATGAAACCATGCTGTTATCAGAAAATGAATCCACTTATATTCCTTTAGGCGTAGTGCATAGATTAGAAAATCCCGGAGTTATTCCATTAGAAATGGTAGAGGTGCAATCAGGTAGTTATTTGGGTGAAGATGATATCGTGCGTTTTGAAGATAAATATGGCAGAACTTGATACTCGATTTTAGTCCGTTAGATTGGCGATTTCTTACACTAGCGGACTAAAGTCCGCACTACATCCGGCGCGTAAATTTTTGTGAGCACTATGCAAACTGAATTAATAAAAAAAATTCGTAAACCCGTATTAATTGTGGTTGGGTTAATTTCTTTCTATGCACTGCTAGGTTTTGTGATTTTACCTAGCTATATGCAAACAAAATTACCTAAGCTAATCACATCCGAAACTGGGCGTAAATCAACAATCGAAAGTATAGAGTTCAACCCATTCTCATTAGAGTTGAGTCTGATTAATTTTTCTATGCAAGAAGTAGATAGTCAGGAATTTGTTAAATTTGATGAGTTCTATATTAATGTCCAAGTGTGGGAAAGTGCGAAAAACACAGCATTAGTGTTAGCTGAAGTTAGGCTGTCAGAGCCTTTTATGCGTTTGGAAATGTTTAAAGATAATCACTACAATTTTAGTGATTTATTAAGCGATTCTCCAGAAAAAGAACCAGAGACGGAAGGATCTAAAGAAATTTTTCCTGTGATTATTCATCAGTTGGATATTGCTCGTGGTGAAGTTGCGGTAATTGACTCAGTTCATGCTGAGTCAATTACAGATATTATTCAGCCTCTAAATTTACACCTTGATGGCTTTAGTACTTTGCTTGGTGAAGGTTCAGTTTTGGGTTTTACTATGCAACTCAATTCGGGCGGTCATTTGCAGTGGCAAGGTGATTTTGGTATTAATCCATTGTTTTCTAATGGTTCTATAGATGTAACTGGTGTGCAGTTTACTCGCATTTGGCAGTTATTTTTACAAGATAGAGTGCAGTTTAAGTGGATAGATGGTACTCAAGCAGTGAAATTTAATTATGCGCTATCTTATACTGATGACGCATTTTTATTTAAACTTACTGGTGGTCAATTAATAACAGAGAATTTAAAGTTCACTGCGCGAGACAGTGATAAAACTCTGATTGATATCCCTTATTTTTCCATTGAAGGCTTTGATTTTGATTTGAACAAACAAGAAATCAATATTACTAAGATTGAATCTAAACAGGCTGATTTTGACGTGGGGTTTAATCAGTCTGGTGAATTAAATTATCAAGCTCTGTTTGCAGGGCAAGAAGAGCAATCAGCGCCGGAAAGTCCAGAAAAAGAGTCTACTGAACCTAGCAGTCCATGGGCTATTAAAGTAACAGATGTGGCGTTAAATACCACACATATAAAATTTACTGATAAACGCCCTCAAGAACCTGTTTTAATGGATATCGCTAGCTTAGATATGGGCGTGAAAAACTATCAGTTAAGAACAGATAGTCAGTTACTTATGACAGCTAATCAGGGTTTTGTAAATTTACAGACATTTAATTTACATACTGAGCAAGATCCCGCTTTGGTTCAAGTGCCTAGCGTTAAAATTGATGGTATTGATTTTAATTTGCAGGATCAAAGTGTAAAAGTTAAATCGATTAGCACAAGTGATGCTCTGATTAACGCTTGGTTGACTAAAAGTGGTTTCCTTAATTACCAGGAGTTATTCGCTACAACGCCGTTCCCAGAGAATGAGGTAGCACACGAAGCGGATGATGAGGGGGCAACTGTCAAACCTTGGGTACTAGCACTAGAATCATTCAATATAAATAATTACGCATTACAGTTTAAAGATTACACCCAGAAAAAGCCGGTCGATTTAAGTTTATCTGAATTAGATTTTTCTGTTACGGACTTTAATACTGAGAAAGGTACGCACCTTCCCCTAGAATTAAATGCACGACTAAATCAAACGGGAAAAATAAAAGTGGCTGGCTCTTCTGTTCTGGAGCCTTTTACATCAAATTTAGATGTCAATATAAGTCATATTGAGATTAGGAGGTTTGAGCCTTATATTAATCAGAGTGCTAAACTCGATATTATAAAAGGGCATATTAATACGCAAGGAAAGCTAGTTGTTACTCAAAGTAAAAAAGGTGACTTAGCACTAAATTATAAAGGGAGTGTGGGTGTTAAAAATTTGCATACGCGTGATCAGGTTTTGCATCAAGATTTTTTGAAATGGCAGAATTTGGCGCTTAATGGCTTAGATTTTGACTTGCAACCAGTTAAATTAAAAATCAAATCCGTTAATATAGACCAGCCTTATGCACGCGTGACTATCAAAAAAGATAAAACGGTTAATATTAATGATGTCATTGTCGATAAAAGTACTGATGAGCCAGTAAAAAAGAAAGAAGAAAAAAAGAAGGCTAGTGCGCAGTTTGACATAGGTATAGTTAAGATAAAAGGAGGAAGTTCTGACTTTTCTGATTATTCTTTGATCTTGCCTTTTGTGGTGAAGTTGAATGCTTTAGATGGGCAAATAAATAAAATTTCTTCAAACCAAAAAGCTAAAACCTATGTAGATTTAAAAGGTAAAGTATTTGATTTGTCACCTGTAGAGATAAAAGGAGACTTTAATCCAGGTTTGGATGAAATGGATTTAGGGATGCACTTTAAAAGCTTGCCTTTGCCTTTTATATCGCCTTATATGGTTGAATTCGCAGGCTATAAAGTTGAAAAAGGGCAGATGTCCGTAGACTTTTTATATCAAATTAGAAATAGGCAATTAAGTTCAGAAAATAACTTGTTGATTGATCAGTTTGAGTTAGGAGAAAAGGTGGAAAACCCTGATGCAGTAGACCTGCCGTTAGGGCTAGCTATTGCTTTATTAAAAGATAAAGATGGGAAAATTATTCTGAACATGCCAGTTTCAGGTAGTTTGGATAACCCTGACTTTAGTGTCGGGCCTTTACTTTACGATGTTTTTATCAATTTACTAACCAAGGTAATTGCTTCTCCTTTTACTGCAATAGGTTCATTCTTAGGGAGTGATGAGGATTTTAGTACGGTAAGTTTTCAAGCTGGTAATGCAGGTTTAAGTGCTGAGCAGGCAGCTAAACTTGATGCTTTACTGGGTGCTTTAGCGGAAAAATCAGAACTGAGTTTGGAAGTTAAAGCAGAGTCTTATATAAAGCAAGATTGGCCGGTAATGCAGGAACAGGCTTTAATGGATCAGCTAAAACAAATACGTGCGGGTGAATTAAAAAAACAAGGAAAAGTAGAGCTAGCTGAGTATGTTAAATTATCAGAAGATGAATATAATCGTTTATTAGCTGATTTATTTATACAGACATACCCAGAACTAGCTGGGCGATCATTATTTGGCAGGCCTAAGTTAAAGCATCCTGATATGGGTGAATTTGATGTGGTGGCTAAAAATATGTTGCGTAGCATGATCAAACCGGATGAGCATAAGCTTTTTATTTTGGCTGCGACAAGAGCAAGAAATATAGCGCGTCATTTAACTCGTGACGGTGGTATTGCCCAGTCGCGAGTTTTTATTTTAGATGGTGCTGTACTGCCTGAGGCTGAACAAGGTGAATTAAAAGCGCAGCTTACTTTGAAAGTGCAGTAAAGTTTATCTGCTGGGCTTGTATCAAGTTCAGCAGGAGTGATGCGCTTTAGTTATTATAGAAATAACTAAAGCGAAATCCATTGTGCACCTACCTAAAGTTTTGCAGTTCCTTGTTTTGCTATGGCAGTAGTGTGATATTAATTATCTTCGCTATTTGATTTGAAGATTTTAAACCAAGCCCAAGTGGAACATGCTGTACCAATAACGACATAGGCATAGTTCGCGGTCAGTTTGACTAAGGTATTGCTAGGGTCGTGTGCAAGTGTATCTTTAAATCCTGGAGTAATAAAGAAAGTCCAGAGTAGCGCAGGAATAAAAAATACTAGAAAACCAGTAAAAGCCATGTGCACAGGATTTTTTCCTGCATCTGATGCTGACTTGAAAAATAAGACGGTAATGATGATTGCTGCGAGAGTGCCAGGCATAAAATTCTCCTTAATATGTTTTATTTATCATAGCCTGTAGAGTAATGAGTGTCTATGGCGGAGGTAGGTCTGGAAATATGTGATATGGGAATAAGTCGTGAAGCAGCTTCACGACTTTACTGTGTTTTTAGCAAGTTTATCGGCACTGTCCGGCAGTTGTAGCTTCTGGGACTTCTATCAGTGAGCCAGATTTTACATCGTAAATATAGCCATAAACAGGAATATCACCAGGAACAAGTGGGTGATTTCTAATGCGAGTTACATCTTCTAGTACGCTTTGTGTTTGCTCTTCGATAGTTAGCCAATCAATATAATTGCCTTCTGCCGAGCCATTGCCTTCGCAACAGTCATGCCAACCGGTATCATCAACAGAAGCTGTTTTTAAGCTAGTTGATAGCAGTTCGCGCATAATATTATCGGTAAATGTTTCCATACCGCAGTTTGTATGGTGAATAACAAACCATTCACGCGTACCTAGTAGTTTATATGAAATAACTAGCGAACGGATAGCATCATCACTTGCGCGTCCGCCTGCGTTACGAATAACATGTGCATCGCCTTCGGAAAGGCCTGCATATTTAGCGGGATCTAGGCGCGCATCCATACAAGTGAGTATGGCAAATTGGCGAGCTGGAGGCATCGCTAAATCAGCTTTATCAAAACTTGCTGTATAGTCGCGGTTAGCCAAAAGTACTTCATTTAATATTTTACTCATGATGCAGCCTTTGTAATGTTCTTTAGTTTAAAGAAAGCACTTACTTGGTATGGGTTTGAGCAAGTTTCTTAGTCTGAGTCATTAATCATGACGAGATTTAAGCTGTGCTGCAAACTCAATACCCAATAAGCGCTTGTCGTTTTGTTATCTCCGGAATGAATTGTATAGCTTGAATAATAATTACGGTAGAGACTTTATAGTTTATGTTATATAAACTTATGGTTTATAAAGGGAGGGCTAGTGGATAAGTTAAAGAATATGCAGGTTTTTTGTCGCATTGTAGAGTTAGGTACTTTTGCGGCCGTTGCACGGGAAATGGGTGTTTCCGCAATGATGGTTAGTAAATATATGCGCAGCTTAGAGCACTCCTTAGGTGTAACGTTAATTAATCGCAAGACTCGGCAATTGCATGTGACTGAATTGGGGCAAAACTATTATCGTCAGTGCAAGCAGTTGTTGGCTGATTTGAATGATATAGAAAGTTCGGTTACGCAATCGGGGGAAATTGTTAAAGGTGTGCTTAAAATTAATGCGCCTATTGATTTTGGCGGTCTATATATGGTGCCAGTAATTGATGCATACCAAAAAGAATACCCCGATGTTAATGTTTTGATGTCACTCAATAATGCCTTTATTAATTTGCGTGCGGGGAAATTTGATATTTCTATTGTTGTTACAGATAAACTGGATCAGGGGGTGGTTGCAAGGGAAATTGCACAAACCTCTCTATGTACTTATGCTGCGCCTAGCTACTTAAAACAGCATGGGGTTCCTAAAACGGTGGAGGATTTAGAGCAGCATAAATGCCTGCATTATTTAGATACACCGCATGCTGATGTGTGGGTATTCCATAAAGATAATAAGCGGTTTGATATACGTCCAAAGTGGTCATTTGCATCGAATAATGGGCGAGCTTTATGCCAAGCAGCTTCGTTAGGGATGGGGCTGATTCGTGCGCCGGCTTTGTCGGTGCGGAGTTATGTGCATTCAGGCGAACTAGTTGAGGTGTTAGAGTTGTATAAGATTCCAAAATTGTCTGTTTACGCTACTTACTTACAGCGCAATTACTACCCAGCTAAAATGAGTACTTTTATTGATTTCTTGGTAAATTACTTTGCTGAATAAAAAAATCTCCTGACTATACTCTTTTGTCTGATAAGCGCATTGAGAATGGGGCTTTTTTATGGAATAATAGTAAAGTTTTATGTATTGAAGTGCCTCTTGTTTTCATGCTTATGAAAATTAAGAGGGGGAACCTCAACTTGTCTGGACAACAGGCTTATTTACTATGCAATTTATAACAAAAGAAGGTTTGGATCTGCCGATTACCGGCGCACCCAAACAGACCATTGAAGAGGGTAATCCGGTATCATCGGTTGCTATCTTGGGGATGGATTATGTAGGCATGAAGCCGAAAATGCTGGTCGTGGAAGGTGATAAAGTAAAATTAGGTCAGGCTCTTTTTGAAGATAAAAAGAATCCTGGTGTAATTTTTACTGCACCTGGTGCGGGCACCGTGACGGCAATCCATCGTGGCGAAAAACGCGTATTGCAATCGGTTGTGATTGCCTTAGAAGGCGGTGATGAAGAATCATTTCAAGCCTATAGCGCAGAAGAATTACCAAACTTAACTACGGAGCAAATTAAACAAAATTTAGTTGCTTCGGGGTTATGGACGTCTTTTAGAACAAGACCTTATGGCAAAACACCTGATTTAGATGCGGCGCCTCGTTCTATTTTTGTTACTGCAATCGATACACGTCCTTTAGCGGCTGACCCTGTGGTCATCATTAAAGATCGTAGTGAAGATTTTACTAATGGTTTGGCTATTATTGCTAAATTAACGGCAGGCAAAACTTACCTTTGTAAAGCAACAGGTGCTGATGTACCTGCTGGTAACACAGCGTCAGTTGAAGTGGCTGAGTTCGCGGGACCTCATCCGGCGGGTTTACCTAGTACACATATTCATTTGCTTGACCCTGTTAATGCAGATAAATCAGTTTGGCATTTGGATTATCAATCGGTTATTTCGATTGGTGCCTTATTTGTGTCTGGGCGTCTGAATGTTGAGCGCGTTGTCGCTTTAGCAGGACCTGCAGTTACTGAGCCGCGTTTAATTCGTACTCGCTTAGGTGCAAATACGGATGACTTGGTAAAAGGTCAAACTAATGATGATGAAAATCGCGTTATTTCAGGTTCTGTCTTATATGGGCATGAAGCTGCAGACTGGTCGGCTTATTTAGGTAAATTTAGCAATCAAATTTCAGTTTTACGCGAAGGTCGTGAACGTGAATTGTTTGGCTGGATTGTCGCGGGTAAAGATAAGTATTCTGCAATGAATGTTTATACTTCTAGTCGTGATCGTGCTGCTAACCGTTTGTTTCCGTTGAGCACGGATAAAAATGGATCTAATAGAGCGATTGTTCCTGTGGGCGTTTATGAATCAGTAACACCTTTAGATATTTTGCCAACGCCTTTACTTAAAGCGCTGGTAATTGGTGATACTGATCAAGCACAATTATTAGGTTGCTTAGAGTTAGATGACGAAGACATGTCTTTGTATACGTTTGTTGATCCAGGTAAGCATGACTTTGCTCCTGTATTACGAGCTAACTTAACTAAAATTGAGAAGGAAGGCTAATGTCTGCTAGATATTTTTTAGATAGTATTGAGCCGAACTTTACCAAAGGCGGCAAACTAGAGAAGTATTACGGTCTCTATGAGATGGTCGATACTTTTATTTATACACCATCTGATGTTACGCGTGGTACTACACATGTACGTGATGGTAATGATTTAAAGCGTACCATGACCTTTGTGGTTATTGCGTGTTTCTTTTGTATCTTAATGGCGATGTATAACTCAGGTTATCAAGCTAATTTGGCTATGGAAGCAATGGGCTTAGAGGAAGCAAATAGCTGGCGTAGTATTCCTATGATGCTATTTGGTTATAACCCGATGAATCCTATTTCTAATATGGTTCATGGTGCTTTATTCTTCTTACCTATTTATATTGTTACTTTAGCAGTAGGTGGTGTTTGGGAAGTTTTATTTTCTACGGTGCGTGGTCATGAAGTAAACGAAGGTTTCTTAGTTTCTTCTATGCTATATACCTTGATTTTACCGCCTGACATGCCTTTATGGCAGGTTGCATTAGGTATTTCTTTCGGTATTGTTATCGGTAAAGAAGTATTCGGTGGAACAGGTAAAAACTTTTTGAATCCTGCTTTAACAGGTCGTGCCTTTTTATTCTTTGCTTATCCAGCAGCGATTTCAGGTGACTCTGTTTGGGTTGGTGTTGATGGTTTTACTGCGGCAACACCATTAGGTTTGGCGGCAACCGGTGGGCTTGATGCTGTTCATGCTGCTGGTTATGGCTGGTTTCAAACCTTTATGGGTTTTATGCCGGGTTCAATCGGTGAAACATCGACTTTAGCCATCTTAATTGGTGCGGCATTTTTACTCTATACGAAGATTGCATCTTATCGCGTTATGGGTGGTGTTTTGTTCGGTATGGTTGCCACCTCTTTAATGTTCAATATGATCGGTAGTGATACTAATCCAATGTTTTCTATGCCTTTTTACTGGCATTTAACCTTGGGTGGTTTTGCTTTTGGTATGGTGTACATGGCAACAGATCCTGTTTCTGCGGCAATGACTAATAAAGGTCGTTGGATTTATGGTGCTGTTATTGGTGTCATGGTTGTATTAGTGCGCGTAGTTAATCCTGCTTTCCCTGAAGGCATGATGCTGTCTATTTTGTTCGCTAATATGTTTGCACCTGTAATTGATTATTTTGTCGTTCAGGCAAATATTAAGAGAAGGATGAAACGTCATGCCTAACGAAAAAAAGACTTGTAAGTATATGGCGGGACTGTGTGAAAAATTGGACAAGTGCGAGCACTACCAAAAATTTGCTAAGTACAGAGATCATATTTTATCGTTAAGTAACGATAGCTTAGAAAAAACTATTGCGATTGCATTATCATTATGTTTTGTTTGTGCGATTCTTGTATCAATTGCCGCGGTTGCTTTGCGTCCTTTGCAAATTGAAAATAAAGCCTTAGACATGAAGAAGAATATTCTTGATGTTGCGGGATTATTGCAAGAAGGTACTGATATTAATGAAGCTTTCGCTGAACAAATCGAAGCTAAATTAGTTGATGTTGCGACGGGTGATTATGTAGAAGGTGATGTAGATGCTTACGACCAACGTAAAGCGGCTAAAGATCCGGCGTTAAATATAAAATTAACGACTACTCAAGATCTTGCTAGCATTAAAACTCGCGCTAAAATTGCTAAAGTTTATTTAGTGAAAGAAGGTGGTGCAGTTAAGTCTATTATCCTTCCGGTTCATGGTTATGGCCTATGGTCAACTATGTATGGTTTCCTTGCTTTAGAGGCGGATGGACAGACTGTGCAAAGCATTAATTTTTATGATCAAGGTGAAACTCCTGGGCTAGGTGCTGAAGTTGTGAATCCTAACTGGCGTGCATTATGGAAAGGTAAAAAAGTCTATGATGAAGCGGGTAATGTATCTTTAGGCTTAATTAAAGGCTTAGTGGATACTTCAAAGCCAGGATCTGAGTTTCAAGTTGATGGTTTAGCGGGTGCTACACTAACCAGTGTAGGTGTTACCAATCTTGTTAAATATTGGATGAGCCAAGAAGGTTTTGCCGCTTATTTAGCTAAAGTAAGAACTAAGGGTTAGGAGTTACTTATGAGTGATACAAAAAAAGTACTGACCGATCCGTTGGTCAATAATAACCCGATTACTTTACAAGTATTGGGTATCTGTTCAGCATTAGCGGTTACCTCGCAAATGTCAACGTCATTAATTATGGCGGTGGCATTAACTGCAGTAACAGCCTGTTCAAGTGCGGCGATTAGTTCAATCCGTAACCATATTCCTAGTAGTATTCGCATCATTGTACAAATGACGATTATTGCTTCTTTGGTTATCGTGGTTGATCAAGTCTTAAAAGCCTTTGTTTATGATGTGAGTAAGCAACTATCGGTTTTTGTTGGTTTGATTATTACTAACTGTATCGTAATGGGGCGTGCTGAAGCTTATGCTATGAAAAATCCGCCGATGGCGAGTTTTATAGATGGTATTGGTAATGGCTTGGGCTATAGTTTGATCTTGGTTATTGTTGCCTTTTTCAGAGAGTTGTTTGGTTCTGGTAAATTGTTAGGTATAGATATCTTTCCATTGATTAAAGATGGTGGGTGGTACGAGCCTAATGGCATGATGTTATTGCCGCCAAGCGCATTTTTTATTATTGGTTGTATTATTTGGGTATTCCGTCAATGGAAGCCTGATCAAAATGAAGCAGCTGATTTTAAAATCATGGATATTTCTCATGGTGAAGGAGGGCATCACTAATGGAAGCTTATCTTAGTTTATTTATTAAAGCGGTTTTCGTAGAGAACTTAGCCTTAGCGTTTTTCTTGGGTATGTGTACCTTCCTAGCGGTGTCGAAGAAAATATCGACAGCAATGGGTTTAGGTATTGCAGTAATGGTTGTACAGGTTATTACGGTGCCTGTGAATAACATTATTTACCATACTTTACTAAAAGAAGATGCATTGGCATGGATGGGCATCACTGGTGTTGATCTAAGCTTTTTAGCGTTATTAAGCTGTATTGGTATGATCGCTGCATTAGTACAAATTTTGGAAATGATTTTAGATAAATTCTTTCCTGCTTTGTATCATGCATTGGGCGTATTTTTACCATTAATCACTGTAAACTGTGCGATTTTAGGTGGTAGTTTGTTCATGATTGAACGTGACTATGATTTTACTCAATCAGTCGTATATGGTGTCGGTAGTGGTTTCGGTTGGATGTTAGCTATCACAGTGATGGCGGGTGTTCGTGAGAAACTAAAATACAGTGATATTCCTAAAGGCCTTGAAGGTCTTGGGATTACATTTATTAGCGCGGGTCTGATGTCACTTGGCTTCATGGCTTTCTCTGGAATCCAACTTTAGGAAGGTATCGTAATGCTAGAAATTGCATTAGGAATTATTATTTTCACGGTTATCGTGATTGCTCTGGTATTTGTTATTATCGGTGCAAAGAGTAAATTAGTTGCCTCTGGAGATGTTGAAATTCTTATCAATGATGAGAAAAAGATTCATGTACCAGTGGGTGGTAAATTATTAACCGCACTTGCAGATAACGGCTTGTTCGTGCCTTCTGCTTGTGGTGGTGGTGGTACGTGTGCACAATGCAAAGTGAAAATCAATTCTGGTGGTGGTGAAATTCTACCTACTGAATTAGGTCATATTACTAAGCGTGAAGCGGCAGAAGGCGAGCGTTTAGCTTGTCAGGTTGCGATTAAGCATGACATGAACATTGAAGTCGAAGACAGTGTTTTCGGTGTAAAGAAATGGGAATGTACGGTTAAATCAAACCATAACGTAGCAACATTTATTAAAGAATTAGTCTTAGAATTGCCAAATGGCGAAGAGATTAAATATGAAGCGGGTGGTTATATTCAGATTGAATGTCCACCACATATCGCTAAATATGCTGATTTTGACATTGAAGAAGACTTCCGCGGTGATTGGGATAAATACGATTTATGGCGCTATACTTCTGATGTAAAAGAAGATGCGTTACGTGCTTATTCAATGGCTTCTTTCCCAGAAGAGAAAGAAATCATGTTAAACGTTCGTATTGCTACGCCTCCACCAGGAGCGCCTGACTCGGTACCTCCAGGTATTATGTCGTCGTATATTTTTGATCTGAAACCAGGTGATAAATGTATCGTATCAGGGCCTTATGGTGAATTCTACGCGAAAAAGACTGATGCAGAAATGGTCTTTATTGGTGGTGGAGCGGGTATGGCACCTATGCGGTCGCATATCTTTAACCAGTTACGTACTTTAAAAACTAATCGTAAGATGACTTTTTGGTACGGCGCACGCTCTAAGCGTGAAATGTTCTATGTAGAAGATTTCGATATGCTAGCGGGTGAAAATGACAATTTTGAGTGGCATGTCGGTTTATCTGACCCGTTACCAGAAGATAACTGGGAAGGTTACACAGGCTTTATTCATAATATCTTGTTGGAGGAGTTTATTAAAAACCACCCAGCACCAGAAGATTGTGAATATTACATGTGTGGTCCACCAATGATGAACTCTGCGGTAATCAATATGTTGATAGAAAATGGTGTTGAGCCAGAAAATATCATGTTAGATGACTTCGGTGGTTAAGTAATCCTTTTATAAGGAATATGAGGAGGGTGACTGAGTTTTAGTCACCCTTTTTTAATGCTATCAGTTAGTGTTGAAGCATTGTCTGATGTATGGATAAAAATATGTTACAAAAATTATTTAAACGAGGATTAGGCTTATGCTTAATGCTCGTTTTTTTATTATCAGGCTGTGAAAGTGTCACGCCTCAGAAATATCCTTTTGTTTATTCTGGGCCAATTATGGGCACCAGCTTTGCTATTAAAGCGAGTCATATACCTGAGCAGATTAGCGTAGATAATTTGCAGCAGTTAATCCTAATGCGTTTGCAGGCGATTAATCAGCGCATGTCGACTTATCTAAAGGATTCAGAGCTATCCTTATTAAATATTTTATCAGATACAGAGCCGAAAATTATTTCAGCTGAACTCTATACGGTACTTGATGCAGCGCAAAATATTAGTCAATTGTCAGCGGGTGCATTTGATATTACGGTCGGACCTTTAGTGAATTTATGGGGTTTTGGGCCTGATATGATGCTTTCTCAAATGCCTAAGCCGGAAGCCATTGCACAATTATTAGCTCGAAGTGGTTATGATAAATTACAGCTGAATAAACAAGATTTAACGGTTACTAAAACCTTAGCTAGTTTATCAATGGATTTATCGGCCTTAGCTAAGGGCTATGCTGTTGATGAAGTAGCTAGAGTATTGGAAGAGCAGGGAATTAAAGATTATTTAGTCGAAATTGGTGGAGAACTTCGCTTAAAAGGAAAAAATTTACAAGGTAAAAAGTGGCGTATTGCCATAGAAAAGCCTACTATCAATAAAAGAGAATTAGAAAGGGTAGTTGCTATTACCGATACAGCAATGGCTACCTCAGGTGATTATAGGAATTTCTTTGAGCAAGATGGGCAGCGCTTTTCGCATACTATTGACCCAAGAATAGGGTATCCCATTACCCATAAATTGGCATCTGTCACAGTACTAACTGAGACTTGTATGCTTGCAGATGCGTGGGCAACTGCATTAATGGTGCTAGGTCCTGAAGCGGCTTATAAACTGGCTGAAGAGCAACAATTAGCCGTATTTTTTATTATTAAAACAGAGCAAGGGTTTGTCGAGCGTGCAACGCCTTTGTTTACAGACTATATAAAGGTAAAACAATGATTTATTTTTTAGTGACATTTGCATTTATGGTTCTCGTTATCGTCGTTATGGCAGTTGGTGTAATTTTTGGCCGAAATGCGATTAAAGGTTCTTGTGGCGGTGAAGGCGCTGCGGATTGTATTTGTATTGAAAAGTGTGATAAAAGAAAGAAGCAGGATGCAGAGGCTGAAGCAAGCGCAGGTTGACTAGAGGCGCTTATTTAATAAAAGGATTTACGCTATAGAACGATTGAATTATAAAAATAATAACGAGGAAGAGTTATGTTAGCAAAAATCACAGTAGCAGATTATATGACTAAGCATTTAGTGAAATTGACTAAAGACATGAATGTCGTTGATGCAGTTAAGATGATATTAAGCCATAAAATCACAGGCGCACCCGTTATGGATGAGCACAATAACGTGGTGGGTATGTTTTCTGAAAAAGATGCCTTAAAAATGGTCGTAGAAACAGCATACAATCAAAGCAGTGCAGGGCGTGTTTCAGAATTTATGACAGAAGAGGTTGTTCAAGTTGCTGCCGACATGAGTGTGGTTGATTTGGCAGCCCAATTCCAAAAGTCTTCGGTGCGTAGTTTTCCTGTTTATCAAAATAAAGAGTTAGTTGGTATTATTAGTCGTACTGACGTATTGTGTGCAATGGTTAATAATTCCTGATTTCCTGCGCTTACATAATTAAACTGATTTTTTCATAAAAGTTTTTTTGATTCCCCGAAAGCTTCAGTTATCTTGAAAAAAATGATTTGCCATTGTAGTCACATGTTGTTGTTGAATGCGGGGGAATAATTGCTCCAAATCTCTCGTATTTCGTAAGCTCCATAACGGGCTACAATAGGTTTTTTGTTGGCTGAAAGTTCGTAATCATAAAAAATTTAACTGTAGATGGCTTAAAATCAACAAAGAAGATCCTTTTTCTTCTCTGTGGTTAAAAGCTTGTATGCTGGTTGCTAGTTTATTAAATAAGCAATGTTTTTGATGCTTCCCCTGCTTGTTCTTGGACTAATTTTGGTACTAAATAGCCCGGCAAACTATTTTGTAATTGCTGGTGTATTTTTAGTGCCACCTCTTGTTTTACCTCAAAGTGCGCTGTTCCAGTTGCTTTATCTAATAAATGTAAATAATAAGGTAATATTCCGCAATTAAATAAGCGCTCGCTTAAGTCTTGTAGTATTTTTTCATTATCATTAATATCTTTTAATAAAACAGATTGATTGAGTAAGGTAATATTCTGTTTTTTTAATGCTAAACACGCTGTTGCAACTTGTTTGCTTAACTCGTTAGCATGGTTGCAGTGTGTTACTAGAATGATGGGGAGTACAGCATTACTTAGAAGATCAATTAAATTATCGGTAATACGAGCAGGCAGTACGATAGGAATACGGGTATGAATACGGATGCGTTTAATGTGGGCTATTGCAGCGCATTGATCAATTAAATGCTTCAGTCGCTGATCATTTAATAATAGAGGGTCACCGCCACTTAAGATAACTTCATGTATATCGTCATGGCCTTGTAGATATTGTAGTGCTCTCGCTTCTTTTTGTTTGTTTAGTTGAACTTCGCTATAGGGGAAGTTACGTCGAAAACAAAACCGGCAGTTAACCGCACAGCCCCCGGTGGTAATAAACAAAACACGCCCTTGATACTTATGGATTATACAGTCTTCGGTCAATGCAGGTAAATCACCCACGGGGTCATTTGTATAGTCAGCTTGTTGAGTGAGTTCATTGGCGTGAGGTAAGACTTGTTTGAGTAAGGGGTCGTTTAAGTTGCCTTTTTCCATGCAAGCGGCATAACTTAAAGGAACGCGCATAGCAAAATCATGTTCGGCAAGAGTCGATACTGAGTGAGTATTGATATTCAGGTAGTGCAGCAAGTCACTCGGTTTTGTGAAAGCGGATGCTAATTCAGTTTGCCAAGTTGGAGTGAGTGGAGTCATAGAGTAAATGAAAGGATATTTTTTAATATGTTGCTTTGCATATTTATTAGCAAAGCCTGACTATATTCTGCAGAAATGATTGGATGCAAGGTATAATAGCAAAATTTCTAGTTATATAATCAACTGAGGGCAGAATGGCGAATTACAGTACAAGTGAGTTTAAAGCAGGGATGAAGATAATGCTGGATTCCGATCCTTGCGCCATTATAGAAAATGAATTTGTTAAACCGGGTAAAGGTCAGGCCTTTAACCGTGTCAAAATTAGAAATTTAAAAAATGGACGTGTTATTGAGCGTACTTTTAAGTCTGGTGAATCTGTAGAAGCGGCTGATGTTGTGGATATAGATATGCAATATTTATATCATGATGGTGAATTTTTTCACTTTATGCAGCTAGAATCGTTCGACCAATTTCAAGCAGATGAAAATGCGGTAGGGGATGCTAAATTATGGTTAAAAGACCAAGCGATGTGTATTGTTACTTTGTGGAATAATGCGCCGATTAGTATAACACCGCCTAATTTTGTTGAATTAGAAGTATCTGATACAGACCCTGGTTTAAAAGGGGATACTTCTGGAGGTGGTGGTAAGCCAGCGACTTTGGAGACAGGGGCTGTTGTCCGTGTGCCTTTATTTATACAGATTGGTGAGCTACTTAAGATCGATACGCGTACTGGCGAATATGTTTCGCGTGCTAAAGCGTAGTGAGTTTAAGCTGGCAACCTAGTTGTTCACTGGAGCTTATTCAGTTAAGAGCTAAACTATTGCATGAAATTAGAGTTTATTTTTATGTCAATAAGGTGTTGGAAGTTGAAACTCCACTACTTTGCCAGTCGGTAGGAACTGACCCCTATTTAGAATACTTTAGGAGTTACTATTCAATACCCAGTCAGGACTATTTTTTGCAAAGTTCTCCAGAGTTTGCAATGAAACGTTTGTTGGCGGCTGGTACCGGCTCTATTTATCAAATCACCAAAGCTTTTAGAAATGGTGAGTCAGGGCGTCATCATAATCCTGAATTTACCATGCTGGAGTGGTATCGAGTTGGCTTTGATTTGCAGCAGTTAATGGATGATGTAGAGCTCCTACTAAGTCCCTTGTTAACTGCTGAGCATTTTTCAGATAAAGCTGAGCGTATTGCTTATGTTGATATTTTTAAAAAACATACAGGGTTAAACGCTCTGCAGTTTGATGCTACTGAGTATCAAGCATGCGCTGAAAGGTTGGGTTTTCCCGAGGCAGCTCAGCTTTGTGTTTTAGATCATGCATTGTGGTTAGATTTTTTATTTAGTCATGTAGTGCAGCAACATCTAGGGCTGGTGCGATTGTGTATGGTGTTTGATTATCCTGCTTGTCTACCTTCTTTAGCGCGAATGAAATCAGATGATGTTCGTGTGGTAGAGCGTGTCGAACTGTTTATTCACGGTGTAGAGATTGGTAATGGTTTTTTCGAATTAACTGATGTTGATGAGCAAATGAGACGTTTTGATCAAGATATTATGGATAGAAAAAACAATGGAGCAGCAAAAATTGACAAGGATAAGCGATTTTTAGCAGCACTGCAGAGTGGGTTACCTGACTGTTCTGGTATTGCCATTGGTATTGATCGGTTATTGATGATAATAAGTCAAAAAAGCTCAATAGATGAAGTCTTGGCATTTCCGATTGAGAATGCTTGATAGGCCTAGCTTTTATACTGATTACTGATTTTTTTTTGCTATTAACTTATACATGAAATTTAAATTTTTATTCTCACTGTTGTTTGTCTTGCTATCAATTTCCTCCGTGGTACACAGTGATGAAGCTGGCTTTGTTGTCAAGGATATCCAAGTAACAGGTTTGCAGCGTATCTCTGTTGGAACGGTATTCAATTACTTGCCAGTTAACGTAGGTGAAACACTGTTAAATAAGAATATTGCACCTGCAATCAGGGCTTTATTTAAAACGGGTTTTTTTAAAGATATTGCCATGCAACGCGAAGGTAATGTTTTATTGGTACTTGTAAAAGAGCGCCCCTCAATTTCTGCAATAGACATTTCAGGCAATGATGATTTAACTACTGAAGATTTATTGACTGCATTAAAAACCATTGGCTTATCAAAAGGTAAAGTATTTAATCGACAAATTCTAGATAAAGTGGAGCAAGAGTTAATGCGCCAATACTTTAGTCATGGAAAATACAGTGTAAAAATTGATACCGAGGTTCTTGAATTAGAAAGAAATAGAGTTAATATTAGTATTGATATTTCTGAAGGAGCTGTTTCAAAAATAAAATCAGTCAATATTGTTGGTAACAAGGTTTTTGCTGAAGATGAATTATTAAAACTGTTTGAATTGCAGACTTCTGGTTGGTTGTCTTTTTATACTAAAGATGATCAATACTCTAAGCAAAAGCTTGGTGCGGATTTAGAACGATTACGTTCTTACTACCTTGATCGTGGCTATATTAATTTTGCGATTAAATCGACGCAAGTTTCAATGACTCCAGATAAGAGAGATATTTATCTTACGGTTAACTTAAGCGAAGGCGATTTATTTACTTTAGACAAGGTTAAGTTAAGTGGTAATTTAGTTGTAGATCCAGAAGAATTGATTGCTTTACTACAAGTAGGCCCAAGCGAAATTTTTTCGCGCAAAGCGGCAACACAAACATCTAAAGCTATCTCTGATCGCTTGGGCGAAGAAGGTTATGCCTTTGCAAATGTTAATATGGTGCCCGATATTCATAATGATACAAAATTAGTCGATATGACATTTTTTGTTGATCCAGTTAATCGCGTTTATGTGCGCCGTATTGGCTTGCAAGGTAACACCAAGACACGTGATCAGGTTTTACGTAGAGAAATGCGTCAAATGGAAGGTGCGTGGGCTTCGTCGGTTAAAATTGAACGCTCTAAGGCGCGTTTGAATCGCTTAGGCTATTTTGAAAATATCGGTATAGAAACACCTGTAGTACCGGGAACTCGAGATCAAATGGACTTAAATTATTCTGTAACTGAGAAGTCCTCAGGTAATTTAATGGCAGGTATTGGTTATTCACAAACACAAGGCGTTATTTATAATGCCAGCGTTACTCAAGACAATATGTTTGGCTCGGGTAAACGCGTTAGTGTCAATTTTAATAAAAGTGATGTGTCGACTTTATATAGCCTAGGTTTTACTAACCCCTATTTCACCCGAGACGGTGTAAGTGTTGGTTATAATATATTGTTTAGGTCTACTGATGCAGAGCAAGCTAATATTTCAAATTATTTAACGGATGTAATTAGTGGTGGTGTCAATTTTGGCTTCCCAATTAATGAAAATCAGCGTTTTAATTTGGGTTTCAATGTTAAGCATACAACGCTTAAGGCTGGCGATACTCCACCGCCGGAATTGCCTGTTTGGATTGAAGCTAATGGAGATAAATTTTTAACTTTGCCTCTTTCAATCGGTTGGGTGCGTGACACCCTTGATCGCCCTACTTTTCCGACAACGGGAAGTCAACAGCGACTTTCCGGTTTAGTGGCTCTTCCAGGTGGGGATTTAACTTATTTTAAAGTGAGTGCAAAAGATCAGCATTATTTTAGCATTGCTAAAGATTTAGTCTTTAAAATCATGGCTTCAGCAGCTTATGGTGATGGTTATAGCGGTACGGATCAATTGCCCTTTTTTGAAAACTATTTTGCCGGTGGTGTAAATTCTGTGCGTGGCTTCAAAGACAATACTCTGGGGCCGAGAGATCACTGTAATGGGACATGTCCTGGAGAATTTGAGTCACGCCCGTACGGGGGTAATTTTAAAGTATTAGCTAATACTGAGCTTATTTTCCCAGTTCCTTTTATGTCTGATATAGATTCTATACGCTTAAGTGTCTTTCTTGATATGGGGACGGTACAGGGGCCTTATATACAGTATCATGCAGACGACCCTACTTGTACACCTAGTGACACGTCTTGTTATACTCGATTCAATTCAGGTATTTCATTTGGCGACTTCAGGTATTCAACGGGTATTGCTGCACAATGGCTATCTCCTTTTGGCGCGTTACAAGTGAGTTATGGTATTCCACTGAACGATCAAGAGGGTGATGAACTGCAATCATTCCAATTTAGTTTTGGTTCGCAGTTTTAAATGAAATAAATTTATGCCTGTCTTAAGTGAAACACTCTCACTTTTCTGGATATGCAGTATAATACTCAGCTAGGTTTTGTTTTTTTGAATAGATATATGGAGAATTTTTAATGTTGAAAAAAATGTTTTTTTTAGCGGCTTTGATTATGACAAGCCAAGCAGTACAAGCGGAAATAAAGATTGGTGTGGTTAATGTGCCTTTATTGATGGCGAATGCGCCTCAGGCTGCAGATGCTAAAAAACGTTTGGAAAAAGAGTTTTCTCCTAAAGATAAACAGCTAGTCTCGCAAGGCAAAGCAATCAAAAAGCTAGAAGAAAAACTAGCGAGAGATGGCCTGACTATGACGGATACGGAAAAAAGAAATTTAGAACGCGATATTATTGCTAAACGCAGAGATGTTCAACGTGCGCAGCAAGAATTTAAAGAAGACTTTAGTATTCGTCGTAATGAAGAATTAGGGAAAATGCAGAATAGAATCATTGAAGCAGTTAAAGCCTTGGCAGCAGAAGGTAAATATGACCTGTTACTGACCGAAGGCGTTATTTATGCAAGCCCTCAAGTAGATGTAACGAATAAAGTACAAGACAAACTTTCTGCAATGCCTTAATAGATTACATTTTCTATTGAAGCGAAAAGTTGCATATTAGATTTAAGGCTGGTTCTAATTGAAAGAATCAGCCTATAAAACAAAAGATCGCGCCAGTTCATTCTGGTATTGAAGTATTAATTAGATTAAAGTTAAAAGGTTGTTACATTGAAAACATTACTTGATATAAAACAAATTCAAGAGTTTTTACCACACAGATATCCATTTCTACTTATTGATAAAGTTGTGGAATGTGAGCCGGGTGTACGCTTATTGGGCGTGAAAAATGTTACTTATAATGAGCCCATTTTTCAGGGACATTTTCCGCACATGGCGATTTTTCCTGGTGTTTTAATTTTAGAAGCATTAGCTCAAGCGACAGGTTTATTAGCCTCTGAAACAAAACCTGATGAATTAGGTCATGGTATGACTTATTTTTTAACCGGTATTGATAAGGCTAGATTTAAACGACCTGTGGTACCAGGTGATCAAATGATGCTAGAAGCTGTTTTTGAAAGAAGTAAACGTAATATTTGGTCCTTTAACTGTACTGCAACGGTCGATGGTGAATTTGTTGCAAGTGCTAATATTCGTTGTGCTGCGGTAGTCGATGAAATTGATTGACCCAACGGCTATTATTGATAGCCATGCCGAGATTGCAGATGATGTACAAATAGGCCCGTATTCTATTATTGGCCCAGAAGTAAGCATAGGTGAAGGTACCGTTATTGGCCCTCACGTTGTTATGAAAGGGCCAGTTACACTAGGCAAAGATAATCATATTTATCAGTTTTCATCAATTGGGGAAGATCCTCAAGATAAAAAATATGCTGATGAAAAAACCAGATTAGTGATTGGCGATAGAAATGTAATCCGCGAATTTACTACAATGCATCGTGGTACTTTACAAGATCATGGTGTTACTAAGATTGGTGACGATAACCTGTTTATGGCTTACACACATGTTGCTCATGATTGTATCGTAGGTAATAACGTGATTATGGCTAATGGTGCGTCTTTAGCGGGACATGTACATCTTTGCAATAATGCCATTTTAGGTGGCTTTACTTTAGTACATCAATTTACCCAAATTGGTACGTTTAGTTTTGCCGCTATGGGTAGCGCAATTACTCAAGATATTCCGCCCTATGTTATGGTCGGCGGCCGCCCTACGCGCCCTCATGGTATTAATTCTGTAGGTATGGAGCGTGCAGGAAGTAGTGCTGAAGCGGTGCGTTTAATTCGTAAAGCGTATAAGATTTTATATAAAAACAATCTGCGATTGGATGATGCCATAGAAGAAATGGAAGATTTAGCCGCAGAATGTGATGAAATCTCTAATATGGTGAGTTTCTTACGCAATGTATCGCGTGGTATTTTAAGGTAATTCAATTGCCTCTTGCCCAAATACTTACTGCTGGAGTTGACGAAGTTGGGCGTGGCTGTATCGTTGGGCCTGTTGTCGCTGCTGCGGTTATATTAGACCCACAGCGACCTATTCAGGGCTTAACGGACTCTAAAAAACTCTCAGCTAAAAAACGTGAAATACTTGCAAAGCAGATAAAAGAGAATGCTTTAGCATGGACGGTTACGCGAGCAGAGCCTAGTGAAATCGATAGCATTAATATTTTGCAAGCCTCATTATTAGCGATGAAACGCGCAGTCGAGTCATTATCAGTTCAGCCTACCTGGGTTCAGGTTGATGGCAATCAATACCCTGATATAGATTATCCGGGGGAAACTATTATTCAAGGTGATTTGTTAGTAGCAGAAATTTCAGCTGCCTCTATCTTAGCTAAGGTCTATCGAGATAGTGAAATGACCACTTTAGATAGGCTTTATCCCGGCTATGAATTTGCTAAACATAAAGGGTACCCAACAAAATTACATAAAGAAAAGCTGCTCAGTTTAGGGCTTACTGAACAACACCGACGTTCATTCTCACCTGTTAAACAGATGCTATAGAATAAACGAGTACTTGCTACAGTCTCGATTATCAATGTCTATTGTATGCAGTTGTGCATTAGCATCATTTCTTACTTAACTCTCCTATCTTATGCAACCTAAGTTTATTCATTTACGCCTGCACTCTGAATATTCCTTAGTGGATGGTATTGTCAAAGTAAAGCCGCTAATTAATGAGCTTGCAAATTTAGGCATGCCTGCAGTTGCTATTACCGATCAATCTAATCTTTTTTCTCTAGTCAAATTTTATCGCTCTGCTTTAGGTAAAGGAATTAAACCGATTGCTGGCGCCGATGTGCATATTTTTAATCCAGATGACCCCGCTCAGCCTTTTCGGCTTACCCTGCTGGTTAAAAATAATGTCGGTTACGTTACTTTAACTGAATTAATTTCTATCGCTTATCAAGAAGGGCAACATCAGGGTGTACCTATGCTCAGGCGGGAATGGATTGAGCAAAATCACGCAGGCTTAATTGTTTTATCTGGCGCGATGGAAGGTGATATAGGTACAGCCTTATTAGCTGATGATCAGGTACTGGCAAAACAGGCAGCGCAATACTGGCAGTCTCTATTTCCACAAAGTTTTTATTTAGAGTTACAGCGCGTCGGTAAACAAAATGAAGAGGCTTATATAGCCAGAGCCGTTGCCTTGGCGACTGAGTTAGATTTACCCGTTGTTGCTACTAATGATGTTCGTTTTCTAAAATCTTCCAATTTTGATGCGCATGAAGTTCGTGTGTGTATTAACCAAGGCCGTGTTATTGATGATTCGCGCCGCCCTAAAGATTATACCAATCAGCAGTATTTACGTGGCACCGATGAGATGTTGGCATTGTTTGTCGATATTCCGGAATCTACAGCGAATACTGTTGAAATTGCTAAGCGCTGCAATCTCAAATTAACTTTAGGAGAAAACTTTTTACCTGACTTTCCTGTGCCAGAAGGTATGTCCTTGGATGAGTTTTTTATTGAGGAATCAAAAAAAGGCTTAGATGCGCGTTTAGAAAAATACCCCGCCGTAGGTAACGGCACACCCGAAGAAAATCGTAAAGCTTATGATGAGCGCTTAAAAATGGAATTGGACACCATTGTACAAATGGGTTTTCCGGGTTATTTCATGATTGTTGCCGACTTTATTCAGTGGGCTAAGGATAATCTTATTCCTGTTGGTCCAGGGCGTGGCTCGGGTGCGGGTTCTTTAGTGGCTTATGTACTGAATATTACCGATTTAGACCCGATTGAATTTGATTTATTATTTGAGCGTTTTTTAAATCCCGAACGGGTTTCTATGCCAGATTTCGATGTCGATTTCTGTATGGATCGACGTGACGAAGTGATTGATTATGTAGCGAGTCATTACGGTCGTGAAAAAGTATCGCAAATTATCACCTATGGTTCGATGGCTGCAAAAGCGGTTATCCGTGATGTAGGTCGAGTTTTAAGTCATCCTTATGGTTTTGTCGACCGTTTATCAAAGTTAGTGCCGTTTGAAATTGGTATAACGCTGACTAAGGCTTTAGACCAGGTGCCTGAGTTTAAGGAGCGGTATGAGACGGATGACGATGTAAAAGCCTTGATGGATATGGCTTTGTCTTTAGAGGGTACGGTTAGGAATGCCGGTAAACATGCCGGTGGTGTGGTTATTGCACCGACTAAATTAACTGACTTTTCGCCTTTATATTGTGAACAAGGCGGCGGAAATTTAGTTACTCAGTTTGATAAAGATGATGTCGAAGCGGTGGGCTTGGTCAAGTTTGACTTTTTAGGCTTACGGACTTTAACCATTATTGATTGGGCATTACAGACGATCAATAAGAAACAAGCGGAACTAAACAAGCCCTTAGTTGATATTACGCAAATCCCTCGTGATGATGTGGCTTCGTATGAACTGTTAAAAAACGCACAAACAACCGCGGTATTTCAGCTGGAATCGCGCGGTATGAAAGAGCTGATTAAAAAGCTAAAACCAGATTGCTTTGATGACATTATTGCTTTGGTGGCTTTATTTAGACCAGGGCCGCTAGAGTCGGGGATGGTTGATGACTATATTAATGTTAAGCATGGTGCGAAAGCCGAATATGCGCATCCTATTCTCATTCCGGTATTAGAACCGACCAATGGCGTTATTTTGTATCAAGAACAAGTAATGCAAATTGCGCGGGAAATGGGCGGTTATAGTTTAGGTGGCGCGGATTTATTACGTCGTGCCATGGGTAAGAAAAAAGTGGAAGAAATGGCTCAGCAACGAGCCATTTTTACCAAAGGCGCTGTAGCGGCTGGGATTGAAGAAAGTATTGCTACTTATGTTTTCGATCTGATGGAGAAATTTGCTGGGTATGGTTTTAACAAATCGCATTCAGCCGCTTATGCTTTGGTGGCTTACCAAACCGCTTGGTTAAAAGCGCATTTCCCCGCTGCTTTTATGGCTGCGGTATTATCCGCTGATATGGACAATACTGATAAAGTGGTGATCTTGATTGCCGAATGTCAGGATATGAAACTAGAAGTTTGTTCGCCTAATATTAATGTCTCTAATTTGCATTTTACTGTGAATGAACAAGGAGAAATTGTTTACGGAATTGGGGCAATTAAAGGTGTTGGTGAGGCTGCGATTGAGGACTTATTGCAGGAACGTAAAGAAAATGGACCTTTTAAAGGTTTATACGATTTATGTAAACGCGTGGATTTGCGCAAGGTTAATAAGCGCGTATTTGAGGCTTTAATTCGTGGCGGAGCATTCGATGTTTTTAATGAAAATCGTGCTAGTCATATGGCTGAATTGCCAACCGCGATAAAAGTAGCAGAACGTCATGTGAAAATGGCTGAAGTCGGGCAAAATGATTTATTTGGTTTAGCCGTTAATGCAGAAACGAGTGAAGATGAAGTAAAAGATTATTCAGCTAATGTTCCACCGTGGTCGGAAAAAGAGCGCTTAGCTTTTGAAAAATTAGCCTTAGGTTTGTTTTTAACCGGCCATCCGATTGATGAATGTAGTGCTGAATTACAACATATCACACATGGTAGTATTGCGCATATTTTAGCTAGTGTTGAAGGCTCTCGCGGCAAATCTGATACACGCTTAGCAGGCTTATTAATTGGCATGCGTACGCGTCAGGATCGCAAAGGTCGCATGATGGGCTTTGCCACTTTGGATGATAAAAGTGCGCGTGTTGATGTGGCTATTTACAGTGAAACCTTTGAAACCTATAAGGACTTATTAAAAGGTGATGAGGTTTTAATCGTAGAAGGCTCGGCGCGCATGGATGGTTATTCAGGTATGCTGAGTATTACCGCTGACAAGCTATTAAGTATGGAACAGGCTCGAGAAAATTTTGCGCGCTGTTTAATGTTGGATTGGGACAGTGTGCATTCGGCAAAGCAGGGGCGTGATTTTGTGCATAAATTACAGGAAATAATGCAGCCTTTTAGTGGTGGACAATGCATGGTTGTGGCTAATTACCTAGCGTCAAGCGCAAAAGCCAGTGTGCAGTTAGGTGATGCATGGCGAGTCCATCCAACTGATGAGCTTATTACCCGACTACAGAAATTAATTGGTAGAGATGATGCGGTCAACATTAGATATCGATAATGCTCAACACATAGAGGCATGCCCTGACTGCGATTTACTGATGACTGCCGCACTGGTGAAAGAAGGCTATGTTAGCCAATGTCCACGATGTGGATATACTTTAGAGCACCCAACTCGGCTGTCTATTAGAAATAATTTCTTTTGTGTTTTCGCTGGGTTGATTTTTTATTTTCCAGCGATGTTATTACCTATTTTACAATTCACGATGGTCGGTAATACCGAAGCATTGTCGATTTTAGTTTGCTTACAAACGCTGTTTAGTACCGGAAACTGGGGTGTTGGTTTAGTTATATTTTTTTCTTTAATGTTCGTGCCTTTAGTGCAAATGATATTGATTATATTTGTTACCACGCGCTTTTATTATCAAGTTAAAAGTCATTATTTAGCGTTCTGTTTTAAATGGTATGGTTATCTAAATGCTTGGGGAATGTTGGATATTTTTATGCTGAGTATTATTGTTGCCTCGATTAAATTACACGATGATGCAGAGTTAGAACCAGGTTTAGGCTTATATGCTTTTATAGCCTTGTTATTAATCAAGGCACTGCAAACTCAATTTCTAAATAAAAAATTGGTATGGACTTTAATCGAGAAACACGGTGAATAAATCTTATTCAGCCTTAAAACAAGGTTTTTTGTGCTGTCGACAGTGTCATAAAGTGATACCTGAAAAACAACAGCAAGTGATTCAATGTCCGCGTTGTCAGAGCAAGGTTTACCCAAGAATTCCGAATAGTCTCAGCCAAAGTTGGGCGCTTTTGATTAGCGGTTTTATTCTTTATATTCCGGCTAATGTCTTGCCTATTATGACTTTAACTAAGGGTGGTGTAATCCGTACAGATACTATTATGTCTGGCATTATTAATTTAGCGAATATTGGCATGGCTCCTATTGCTGTGATTGTGTTTATTGCCAGTATTTTAGTGCCGGCATTAAAAATGGTCGCCTTAGCTATGATCTTGCTGGCAACGCAATTTAAATGGCGAATGAGTGTTTATATGAGAACGAAAATGTACCGCATGATCGAATTTGTTGGTCGCTGGTCTATGTTGGATGTTTTTGTGATTAGTATTTTATTAGGCATTGTTAAATTTAATAAAATAGCCTCGGTGGATATAGAGCCGGCGGGGTTATTATTTGCAATAGTGATTATCTTAACCATGCTGGCCGCCATACGTTTTGATTCAAGATTAATTTGGGATGATATAAATGAACTTAGCTAAGCCCGTTATTACAAAAAAACATTGGTTATCGGGTATTTGGTTATTGCCTTTATTGGCTGCTTTAATGGGCGGTTGGACGATTTACCAAAGTATGAATGAAAAAGGAGTTGAAATTTCAATTATCTTTGATGATGCAGAAGGAGTTCGCGAAGGAAAAACACCGATTATGTATAAAGGTGTGCGCATTGGTGTTGTCAAAAAAGTGGATATTAGTGCGAACTTGCAACAAGTTAAAGTATTGGCTGAAATTCAGCGCGCAGCAAGTGAAGGTCTTAGAAAAACAACTGGGTTTTGGTTGGTTAAGCCCAAGGTTTCGCTGACTGAAATTACTGGTTTAGACACTATTGTTTCAGGGAATTATATACGTATGGACCCTGGGGAAGGCGAGCTGCAAAGTGAATTCATTGCTTTAGACAAACCGCCGATTATAGAAGAGCATAAGTCGGGTTTGAATATTGATATTCTTGCTGATAGTTTAGGCTCAATTGCACGCGGCTCAAAAATTTATTTTCGACAAATTCCTGTGGGTGAGGTTTTGGATTATGAATTGGCTGACGAGCAAAATGGTGTGATTATTAAAACCCATATTGAAGAGCGTTACGCTTATTTGGTAAAAAAATCATCACGATTTTGGAATGCTAGTGGTTTATCGATAAAAGCAGGGCTGAGTGGATTTTCCATGCAGACGGAGTCATTAGCTGCATTGATTTCTGGGGGCATTGCCTTTTATACGCCGGATACCGAAAGTGTTGATACTGCAGGTAATGGCACGCAATTTAAATTACATGGTGATTTTGATAGTGCCAAGGTCGGTATTTTAGTCAAAATTAGTTTTGAATCAGCGATTGGATTGCAAGAGGGCGTGACGGAGGTTCAGTATGATGCTTTTAAAATTGGAATTGTTAAGAAATTAAGTTATAAAAAGACCGGTAAAAGTGTCATTGCTGAAGTAATGTTTGATCCGCGTGCCGAAGAGTTATTAAAAGCTGGAACAAAATTCTGGTTAGATAAACCGAAACTCTCCCTCACTGATTTTTCAGGCTTAAAGTCCTTATTGCAAGGAAACCATATTAAAATGCAAGTGGGCGAAGGGGTAAGTGTCAGAGAGTTTATTGCGCTTAATAAACGGCCTCTAATGTCTATTGGTGATAAAGGTATTCATCTGATTTTAAAATCAGATTCTTTAGGCTCTATCGAATATGGAAGTCCTATCCTTTATAAAAAAATACAAGTGGGCCAAGTGCATGATTTTAAACTCGATAAAAAAGGTGAACATGTATTAATTGATGTTTATATTACTGAACGTTATGCACATTTAGTTGCACCTAGTTCGCGCTTTTGGAATGCTAGTGGTGTGCAAGTTAGCGTTGGTACAACGGGTATGGATATTCAAACGGGTACGATGGGGACGGTGTTGAATGGTGGAATTGAATTCATAACACCAGCCTTGAGTACTAAGAAAATTAAAAATCACGTACTTTATGATTTATACCCTAATTATGCTGCCGCGACAGAAGCGGGGTTAACGCCTTATAAACCGGCAAAAGATGAAACTGTTATTCAGCTTAGCGCGAATGATTTAGGCTCTTTAGCTATTGGGTCTCAAATTTATTTTAAGAAAATCCCCGTAGGTAAAGTGGTTTACTACCGTTTGAGTGAAGATAATAACAGCATTATTATTAGTGCTGTTATAGGTAATAAATATCGACATTTACTTAACGATTCTAGTCGCTTTTGGCGTAATAGTGGGCTGAAAGTTAAAGCAGATTTATCAGGTGTTGATGTGGATATGGCATCTGTCAGTGCTTTGTTGAATGGTGGTATTAGTTTTGCTAATCCTGCACAGAAAAGTACAGTCACTAGAAAAGTAAAAGACAATAAAATTTATCATCTTTATCCCGATGAACAAATCGCTTTGCAACTAGCTCAGGAAATTAAAATAAAATTTTCATTGGCAAATGGTGTTAGTGCAGGCACGGCCATTAAGTACCTAGGTATCCCCGTTGGAGAAATAAGCACGGTTGAATTAGAAGAAGATAATCAGTCGATTATTGCCAGTGCAAAATTATTCGGTTCAGCGATTGATTTCGCCCGAGCTGGGACAAAATTTTGGTTAGTATCGGCGCAATTAGGTTTATTTAAAAATAAAAACCTAGATACGTTAATTAAAGGAAACTATTTGGATATAGAGCCCGGAAATGGAGAAAAGCAAACAGAATTTGTAGCAAAACTTGATCAAGCAGAAATAAAGCAAGGTTTACATCTTGTTTTGCAAGCGTCGCGCTTAGGCTCCATTAAAATGGGTAATAGTGTTTCTTATCGACAAATTAATGTGGGTGAAGTGAGAAGTTTTCAACTATCCAATAATGCTACACAGGTTTTAATTGATATTTATATTGCGCCTCAATATGCCGCCTTGATAAAACAAAATACTAAGTTTTGGAATGCCAGTGGTGTAAAAATGGATTTTGGCTGGATATCGGGTGCAGAAGTACGTACTGAGTCAGTGGAAAGTATTGTTATGGGTGGTATCGCTTTTGCTACACCAGAGTTAGATGAAGATGCTAGTAATGGTATTGAAGTTGGGCATGTGTTTGATTTACATGACGACTATGAACAAGAATGGCTAGAGTGGCAGCCAGAAATAGCCTTAGCTGAATAAGCCTGAAACTACTTAATGAAAGAGAAAGTAACTATGATAAAAAATCCATTTTCTGCAAATAGAGGCCCAGTTTTAAGTTATAAAGAAAATCTGCGTTATGATTTTCCTGCCAGCCTAGTTGTATTTCTATTAGCCTTACCTTTATGCTTGGGTGTTGCTTTGGCTTCAGGGGCTCCTTTGTATGCAGGATTAATTGCTGGAATCGTTGGTGGTCTTATCGTCACGAGTTTAAGTGGTTCGGCGCTAGGTGTTACTGGCCCTTCTGCGGGGCTTGCTGTAATTGTCTTTGGTGCTATTTCAGAGTTAGGTTTTGAACCTTTTCTACTGGCAGTTATTTTGGCGGGGATTATCCAATTTATAATGGGTAATATTAGAGCTGGAATTATTGGTTACTATTTTCCTTCTGCGGTCATTACCGGCATGCTATCAGGTATAGGAATCATTGTTTTTCTTAAGCAAATTCCGCACGCGATAGGCTATGATAGAGATTACGAGGGGGATCTCTCTTTTTCTCAGAGTGATCAATATACGACGCTCTCTGAATTGCAGCATATGCTGGATTTTATGGCTCCTGGTGCGCTTGTTATTAGTTTAGTTGGTTTGGCAATTTTGTTGTTATGGGAAACTCAATGGATTAAACAATACCGATTTAGTGAGGGTTTGCATGGAGCAATTGTCGCAGTTATCGTCGGTGTGCTGCTAAATCAAGTATTTCTCACTTTCTATCCTCAATGGGCTTTAGCAGATAGACACTTGCTAGAATTGCCTATTTTAGAAACGTTTGCCGATTTCGGGCAGGTTTTTACGAGCCCAGACTTTTCGCAGATTAATAATCCAGCGATTTATCATGTCGCTTTTATGATTGCTATCGTCGCGAGTTTGGAGACTTTATTATGTGTTGAAGCGATGGATAAGCTTGATCCATATAAGCGAGTAACGTCAAATAATCGCGAATTAAGAGCGCAAGGGATTGGTAATATTTGTTCCGGCTTACTCGGTGGATTACCTATGACGCAATTAATTGTGCGTAGTTCTGCCAATGTGCAATCGGGTAGTCGCACTAAAACATCAGCTTTTATGCAGAGTATTTTCTTATTAATTACGGCGTTATTACTGCCTAATTTAATCAATAAGATTCCGTTAGCTAGTTTAGCTGCAGTTTTTCTGGTGGTCGCTTATAAGTTAGCTAACCCTAAATGGTTTAAAACCATGTATCAGGTCGGTTTTTATCATTTCATTCCGTTTATTGCGACGATTATTGGTCTATTGTTTTCTGATATGTTGACAGGTTTTAGTATCGGTATGGGCTGTGCTTTATTTTTTATTTTGCTGGAAAATAAAAAAGTTGGTTTTCATCTGCATGAACAATACGGACACAATAAAACCATTATCACTTTGTCGGAGAACGTTTCATTTTTAAATAAATCCAATATCTTGCATTTGCTTAGTGAGTTACCACAAAATGCCAATATCGTCATTGATGCAACTTATGCAAAATACATAGACTACGATGTTTACGAGGTGATTCAAAACTTTAAAGTTGATGCTAAGCGTAAGGGGATTAATCTTGTGGTTCAGAACCTACGTGGTTTTGGGTTTTTAAAGCCCGTTGAACATGTTTTGCCGGTTAGTCAAGAATCGCAGCAATCATTAACCCCGACAGACGTGTTGGCAATACTGCAAGAGGGTAACAACCGTTTTGTCAATAGTATTAAGGACAAGCGTAACTTACTATCGCAGGTTAATGAGACTGTGGAAGGGCAATTTCCTATCGCTATTATTTTAAGTTGTATTGATTCACGCACTTCTGCAGAGCTGGTTTTTGACCAAGGTTTGGGAGATATTTTTAGTGTCAGAGTCGCCGGGAATGTGGTCAATGAAGATATTTTAGGCAGTATGGAATATGCTTGTAAAGTGGCTGGATCTAAGTTAGTCGTGGTTTTGGGACATACGCATTGTGGGGCTATTAAAGGTGCTTGTGCTGGTGTAGAGTTAGGTAATTTAACTGGGTTGTTAGATAAAATTCAGCCTGCTGTTGACTCTGTAAAAGAGGGTGATTTGGCTAAAAATAGTCGATTAGATAGTTGCTTAGAGGATAAAGTTGCTGATCGTAATGTAGAAATTATGGTCGAGCAAATTAAGCAAAGAAGCCCGTTATTACATGAAATGCAAGTTGCTGGTGAAATTGATATTGTGAGTGCTATGTATAATATCGAAACAGGAAAAGTTGAGTTTTAGTTGCTAAGGAGCGAGGGTATTATTGAATTCTCGCTTCTAACTATGTAGGTCAATCTTGTGCTGGGCGAAAGCTAATCAGAAAATGTTTTTCTTATTACTACTAACTGATCAAGTACTTGATTAAAAGCCTCAACGATAGATGGGTCGAAATGCTTACCTGATTCATCTCTTATCAGTTGAGTGGCGTCTTCAATAGTCCATGCTTTTTTATACGGTCGAATCATAGTTAGCGCATCAAATACATCAGCCACAGCAGTGATTCGGCCATAAAGATGTATTTCAGTTCCTTTTAAACCAGAAGGGTAGCCACTACCATCCCATTTTTCATGGTGTGACAAGGCAATAATACCTGCATTTTTTAAAATAAGACTGTTAGAATCTTTTAGGATTTTATAGCCAATTTCAGCGTGCCCCTTCATGCATGCCCACTCATCCGCATTTAATTTACCGGTCTTTAGCAGCACATTGTCTGGAATGCCTAACTTTCCTACATCATGCATAGGAGCAGACAACCTAAGGTTCTCAGCTTCTTTTTCATTCATTCCTAATGCTTGCGCAAGCGCTTTAGCATAATGGCCTACTCGAATGGTATGGTCAGCTGTATCATTATCTCGGTATTCAGCAGCTAAACCCAAGCGTTCAATCATTTCATTTTGGGTTTCTAATAAATCTTTAGTGCGGTATTGAACGAGTTCCTCAAGAGTTTGTGAATATCCTATATTTTCTTTATACGCTAAATGCATTTTTAGCAAATTCCGCATGCGCATGACAGCTTCTTCGTCATCAAAGGGTCTATTTATAAAGTCTCTGGCACCCAATTTTAATGCTTGCAAACGCGTTTCTCTATCCGTTAATACGGTTATTACCAGCACCGGTGGCTGAGGTGTGTGGTGAATATCTTCAAAGCGTTGTAAAACATCAAAGCCAGACAAAACCGGCATATTAATATCTAATAAAACCAAGTCGGGCGGCGTTTTTTGGTAATATTCAACGGCTTTTACTGGGTCAGAAAAAAAAGTGATATTAGAAAAACCATTGTTTTCCAATAGTTCATCGATAATTTCTAGGTTAATTTTTTCACCATCAATGACCAAAATATTGGCACTTTCTATGTCCAGTAAATCCATCATCATAATTTGTTTACCTTTTAATGCTTCTTTGGGTGTAGATTACTGTATCGTATGGCTTACTTGCAGTAAGCATAGGTGTTGCTATCTATGAAAAATTATTACTTATCAGCGAGAATTACTTATTTTCTAGTGAAATTTTAAAGCTAATAATACAGCCAGAATTACTAGCTTTAGTGTATATTTTCCCTTATAAACAAAGCCTGATTTTAGGGGGGCTAGATACTTTGTTCAGACTCATTTGTTAACTGGGAAATATTTTTAGGTGTCCCTATTTGCCTTCCATTTGTTTTTACGTAAGGCTTTTTTCGCCTCTCTTTTTTCTTGTAAAGCAACAAGCTCGATAAGCTCTTTTTCCATATCCTCGGGAGTTTCTAGAGTTAGCCTACCGAGCTGTCCATCTCTTAGCTCAGTCAGTAGGATTTTAGCGACTTTGTCGATGTCAATGTTGCCACCACCACGCAGGCACCCGCGTTTTTTGCCGATTAAGAGTAGTAATTCATAATCAGTTTCGGGCAGTTTATCAATTTGATAGCGCTGCTTTAAGCTTTCTGGATAATCGCGTAATAGAAACTCGCCAGCAAATGAAGCGATATCATCATGCTTTAAGGCGGTATCTTTAATCGCTCCGGTAGTTGCTAAGCGATAGCCAGTATTAGGGTTCTCTAAGTTTGGCCATAACATACCCGGTGTATCGCAAAGAATAATGCCATTGTGTAAGTCAATGCGTTGCTGTCTTTTGGTTACAGCTGGTTCGTTGCCTGTTTTGGCAATAGTACGTCCTGCCAGCGAATTAATGATGGTTGATTTCCCCACGTTTGGAATACCCATAATTAAAGCGCGTATGACTTTGGTGTTTTCTGCTTTGTGGGGAATTAATTTACGACATAGGTCAATGATTTGCTCTACGTTTTCGGAATGTACTGCTGTCGTTGCTAAGGTTTTTACGCCTTGTTCACGCTCTAAGTATTCTTGCCATTGCTGTGTTCTGATGGGATCAGCTAAATCGGCTTTATTGAGTATTTTGATACAGGGTTTATCGGCACGTAATTCAGATAGTAGTGGGTTCGCACTGCTAAAGGGGATACGAGCATCTAGTACTTCGATAAGTAAATCTATATCGGGCAAAGCTTCTTTTATCTCTTTGCCTGCTTTGTGCATATGCCCTGGGTACCATTGAATTTGCATGTGTTTTGTCCTGTTGTGAGCTGGGTAGGGCGGACTTCAGTCCGCTATTTCGAGTGTGAGATATGTGCGTTAGCGGGTTGATGTCCACCCTACCATTATTTTTTTACATGCAAGCCACACTCTTTCTTTGTGGCATCTTCCCACCACCAGCGCCCTGCGCGCTCGTGTTGGTTAGGCAATACCGCGCGAGTACAGGGCTCACAACCTATGCTAATAAAGCCTTGTTGATGTAATGCATTAAAAGGCACTTGGTACGCTTCTATATAATCCCAAATTTGTGCAGAACTTTGATTAACTAAAGGGTTAAATTTAACTAAGGTATGTTCCGCTGTTGAGAACGCTGGGTCAATTTGAATTTCTGGGATATTCTGCCGCGTATCTAAACTTTGGTCTTTACGTTGCCCTGTAATCCAAGCATCGACTTGCGCGAGTTTACGCTTTAATGGCTGTACTTTTCGGATAGCGCAACATTCTTGATGTCCATCGTGATAAAAGCTAAACAAGCCTTTTTCTTTAACAAAAGCTTCAAGTTGAGTATGTTCAGGACTAAGTAGCTCAATATCAATTTTATAATGCTTTCTGACTTTTTCGATAAATTGGTAAGTTTCTGGGTGCAAACGACCTGTATCTAAAGAAAATATCTGAATGTCTTTACGAATTTTTAAAGCCATATCAAGTAACACGACATCTTCCGCGCCACTAAATGAAATTGCTACTTGGTCATAATTTTCTAAAGCATGTCTAAGGATTTTACGTGGGTTTTTACCTTGTAATTCGTTGTGTACTTGTTCGATGGTGTTCATGATAAATTGTTCGGTCATTGTTAATAGGTATTGCGGGTATGTTAAATAGCTGATGTTACGCAGTTTTTAGTATTATTGATTATGATGCTATTTGTGGGAGGGCCTTTAGCCGCAACTTGTATAAAATCGCGGCTAAAGGCCCTCCGACAACATACTTTTTATTTTTGTGAGAAATATTTTGCTAAGAAATCATCAAATAAAAGTGTGTCATTTTCTTCAATTTCTTGTTGTTTAGCATGCGATTCCAGCGCCATTTGTGTGAATTTATCGGTATCCGTTGCATTGAGTTTTTGAGTGCTAAAGTTTTGTGCATGCTGTTGTGATACGCCTTCTGCAAAGTGAGCGAAAGGTTTCTTTTCTTCACGCATTTTAGCCAGAATTCTTGCTGACGGTGTTAGGTCTGGATTGGCAATTAATTTACGTTGCTCTATGAGAGCTTGATTGTAATAATCCTCAGGCTCGTTTTCATCTAAGATGTTGCAGACAGCTTGCATGCCATCCAATATGCTATTGGCCCAATCTTGTAAACGAATTGGCTCGCCGTCTTTAATGAGTTCGACATTGGGCTTACGGCCTTTATGGGCAACGGTCAGTTGGTTGGCATTGTGCGTTTTAAAATCAGCAATATTCATTTCTGGGCTGTCATGTAATAAGCAGCTTAGTAATAAGGCTTCAATAAAGCGTGCGCGATTCGCATCAATCCCGATAGGGTCAAATAAATCTAAATCTAGAGAGCGAATTTCTACATAACGAACCCCTCGACGTTTAAGTGCTAAGGTCGGTTTTTCACAAGGCTCAATGATTTGTTTAGGGCGTACTGTACTGTAAAACTCGTTTTCAATTTGTAGGATATTGCTATTCAGTTGTTGGTATTCGCCGTCTACTTCTGCCCCTATAGCTTCGTATTCAGGGTAAGGCGTATTAATCGCACGAGACAGACTATCAACATAGCCGGTGAGCGAGTTGTAATCGATATTTAAGTCAGCTTGATTATTGCTTTTATAGCCTATATCGCTCATGCGCAAGGAGGTTGCATAAGGATGGTAGAGTGTGCCGTGATCAAACTCTGCAAACTGTGCCATTAATTCAGGGCGGCTTTTGAAGAAATTTTTACAGATAGCGGGTGAAGCACCGAATAAATACAGAATGATCCAGCCTTGGCGCTGAAAATTACGGATTAAATGAAAATAACCCGAGGATTTGAATTCATCTAATGTTTGCTCCGAGCCTTCAAGCTGGTGTAATGTCGGCCAAAGTGCTTCAGGAACAGAATAATTAAAATGAATACCGGCGATGGCTTGCATGGTTCTACCATAACGATGCCATAAACCTTTACGATAAACATATTTCATTTGACCTATATTTGAACTGCCATACTTAGCGAGCGGAATACTTTCATCGCCACTAATACCACAAGGCATGCTGGTAGCTAATAAATGTTCATTATCCAGATTGTCATAAACAAATTGATGGATATTTTGCATAAAGCCTAAGGTTTTATTAATATCGGCAAACGGTGGAGTAATGAATTCCAATAAAGCTTCAGAATAATCGGTGGTAATATGCGGGTGCGTCAGCGCGGCTCCAAGCTTTTCAGGATGAGGAGTTTGCGCGATAAAACCTTGCTCGTTTAGACGTAGATTTTCTTTTTCTATGCCTTTAAGCCCGTTTTTTAAGAGCGATTGTTGTTTGTTTGCCAATAAGAGTTTTAGGCGATTCGTGGCTGTTATATTCAAAATGTTAAAAAATCCTGATAAACGCGAGCATGCTTAATTTATAATGGCGCTATTATATAACTGTTTCAAGGCTAGAGATAAATATTGTGCAGCAATCGGATTATAAAGGAAGCTCAGAAGTAGAAGTCTTGCAGGCTGTTTTTGGTTATGAAAATTTTCGTGGTCAGCAGGCAGCAATTATTGAGCAGTTAATGCAAGGCAAAAGTGCTGTAGTGTTGATGCCCACAGGCGGCGGTAAGTCGTTATGCTATCAAATCCCCGCGATGATGCGCGAAGGCGTGGGTATTGTTATTTCGCCTTTAATTGCTTTAATGGAAGATCAAGTGAATGCTTTGCACCAATTAGGTGTAAAAGCGGCTTTTTTAAATTCCACATTAAGCTATGATCAAGTGCAAGGTATTGAACAGCAGTTACACCGTGGTGAATTAGACTTATTATACGTTGCGCCAGAACGCTTAACCTCAGAGCGTACTTTACAATTATTTAGTCGCTTAAATATTAGTTTATTTGCCATCGATGAAGCGCACTGTGTGTCGCAATGGGGGCATGACTTTCGTTCTGACTATTTGCAGTTGTCTTTATTGCATGAGCGTTTTCCAAATATCCCACGTATTGCCTTAACTGCTACGGCCGATCAGCGCACGCGTGAAGAAATTATTAGTCGTTTAGATTTAGCAGAGGCAGAATTATTTGTCAGTGGTTTTGACCGGCCCAATATTCGTTATAGTATTGTTCTAAAGCAAAATGCACGTCAGCAGTTACTCACTTTTATTAAGGCAGAGCATCAAAAGGATGCGGGGATTGTTTACTGTTTATCACGTAAAAAAGTTGAAGCTACCGCAGAATGGCTACAATCCAAAGGCTTAGATGCCTTGCCTTATCATGCTGGGCTGTCTCATCAGATACGCAAAAATAATCAGCACCACTTCTTAATGAATGAAAGTGTCATTATTGTTGCGACAGTTGCTTTTGGGATGGGTATTGATAAGCCTAATGTCCGTTTTGTTGCGCATTTAGATTTACCCAAAAGTATCGAAGGCTACTATCAAGAAACGGGTAGAGCAGGGCGCGATGGTCTGCCGGCTAATGCTTGGATGGCTTATGGCTTGCAAGATGTTATCACTTTGCGCCAGATGTTGCAGGGCTCCGATACAGATGAAACACATAAGCGTGTTGAGCTGCATAAGTTAGATGCCATGCTTGGCTTATGTGAGCAAATCAGTTGTCGTCGCGAAGTTTTACTGAATTATTTTGGTGATATCCAGGAGCAACCCTGTGGTAATTGTGATACTTGCTTAGAACCCGTAGAAACTTGGGATGGAACCATTGCAGCGCAACAAGCTTTGTCTTGTATTTATCGTACTGAACAGCGCTTTGGTGTGAATTATTTAATTGATGTTTTATTAGGTAAGGACAATGAACGTATCAAAAACTTTGCTCATGATAAGCAAAGTACCTTTGGGATTGGTAAGGACGTTCCTGAAAATCAATGGCGCTCCGTATTCCGGCAGTTAGTGGTTCGCGGTTTAGTCGATGTTGATGTGGAAGGTTATGGTGCGTTAAAGCTAAATAATAGTTGCCGCCCTGTGTTGCGTGGTGAAACATCGGTTATGTTGCGTAAGGATTTAGCGCCCGAAAAAGGTAAAAAAACCAAAGTCAGTCGAGGTGATTTTTCAAGACATAGTGATAATATTTTATGGGAAGCTTTACGCGCTAAGCGTCGTGAATTGGCGGATGCTCAAGATGTACCACCGTATATTATCTTTAATGATGCGACATTAACGGAAATGGTTGAAAGAGCGCCCTTAAATCGTCAGCAGTTTGCCAATATTTCAGGTGTTGGAGAGCGTAAGTTGGATTTATATGCTGATGATTTTCTCAATGTTATTCAGGAATTTATTAGCGCGCCAGATAATAATGCCGAACTGAGCGAGACCGTTGAGGAAAGCATTATCTTGTTTAAAGTCGGCTATTCTGTGGAGAAAATTGCCGCTCAGCGAGAATTAAAAGCAACAACGATTTATGCGCATTTAGCACAAGCTATTGAACAAAGCGTTGTTGAGTTAAGTGATGTGCTGGATTTAAGCGAACAAGAAATCCAGAGTATCCAGGATGAAATCCTTAGCCTTCCGGAAGAGCAAGCAAATAGTTTAAAGCCCGTATATGAAGCTTTAGGTGAAACTTATGATTATGGTGTTCTTCGCTGTGTGAAGGCGGCTATGAGGCTTTGAAGGGAATATGTATATTATAAAGCCGCTAGAGTAATTAACTTTTTCATTAATTCCGCTTGGCTGTGTACATCCATTTTTTGCATGACGTGCTTTATATGGTTACGTACGGTATCTTGAGAGCGAAAAGTATTGTTGGCAACATCCGAAATGGATGGTGTTTTCATAAAATGTAGCGCGCAAATCGCTTCACACCGAGACAGTTGATGGATCTCAATTAATCTATTAATACTGGGATTTTTTGCCTTATCATGAGTAAAGGCCAGAATAAAACCATCCTTGTAGCACTCCCATTGATAAAGGTTTTCTAAGGTATTAATAGTAATGAGTGTAATTTGACAAGATTGACACTGGTTATAAATGGAGCTTACTTGTTTATTACTGTTTTCAATCAAAGAAAAGAGTTGCTGCTTAAGCGCTGGATTTTGTATTTGTATTTGGTTTTCAGATATTTGCATACACTCAAGTTGGTCTAGTATGGGCGTATAAAGTGAATCAGAAAAGAGAATGTTTAATTGGTGATCAACAATAATATAACCATCATAATGGTCACTAATATAGTGGGGTAGTTGACTGTTTATTTTGTGGCGTTGCTCCCCATGCATTGCTTCTTCTAAAGCAGGAATAATGGTTTCTAAAGTCCGAATAATATCTTGTTGTTGTTCATCACTGAAAGCCTCTTTACTATTGAGTAATAGATTTAAAGCATGGTTGTGATTACAGGGGATTGAAATACCAAAACGATATTTTTGTTCAAGTGGCGGTATAAAGTTAGATTCAATTTCTTCGAAATAGTTATCAGCAAAATAACTATCTTCAAAGCGTTGGTTACAAAAAATATGTTTAGGATTATTGCTAATAAAATAGTTAAAGCTATCTAATTTATTTAATCCATTTTGGTACTGCTCTTGGTATGCAGATGAAATGTTTTCACTAAAAAGAAATGTTGTTTCTTCCAGATTAACAAGGTTAGTTATCAAAAGGCCGCTAGAATCACAGTCCAGTTGCTGGTTAAGTTCAGCTAGAAAACGCTGCCAAATTAAAGCATTGCCTGGAGCATTAGCTAGTAGGGAGTTAAGATCTATACTATTGACAGTTTGATCCATGGAATCGTACCTTAATTTTTATTATTATTTTGAATGATCCTTGAGCCTACAAACTTTATATCATGGACTAAGCTACTTAGCTAGGAAGTTAGACAAATAGATGCTTATTTTTGAGTGGTTTCGGTTTAAATATTGTTCATTTTGACCCATTTGGGTCATGTATTTTTGTTCCATTTATAGTAGTCTTTCTAGAAAACTAGAAAAATGGACCAATAAACATTGGTCGCATCAATTTCACGATTATAAGCTGAATGATAGTATTTTATAGGCTTGCTAATGAATTAATATTTCCTGTTAACGTGTAATTTTTATCGTACTATTTTTCAGCATATAAGTTGTGGGGGTTACTTTTTTTGGTAGAAATGGTAACTTACCTTATAAGTTAGTGTGAGTTAAAACAGAGAAGAGCGATGCATATTTGTAGCGGATAGCAAAAGTTCTACTGATATTTTAAGAGACTCGCTAGCTTTAGAGATTATATCGATATTAATGTAAACGTCATTTTCTTGACCACATTTAGAGGGTATTTTTATTATGACTACGACAACTATTTATTTCTCAACCAACCGAAAACCCAATAAATCTAAACCAACTAACTTTGGTAAGGGCTTTTCTCGAACAGGCTTAGGCGATATGCGCTTTGGTCAGGCTAGTGTTACCAATGGAAAGATTGATAGCAAGAGTATTAAGGTGTTGCCAGATAATCCCGAGCAAGGCTCTGATGCATTGCTTGGTGACTTAAGAAAATCAATGAAAACCGAACAAAAAGATACATTGATTTTTATTCATGGGTTTAACGTAACCTTTAAAGAGGCAATAGAATCGGCTGCAAAAATGGGCGATTGTTATGCGCGCTTATCTGGAAATATCTATAAGCCAAATATTTTTGTCTTTTCATGGCCATCGGATGGCATGATGACTTCTTATCGCAATGATCGTAGTGATGCTGAAGCAACGGGTTATGCTTTTTCTCGTGGTTTAATGAAACTTGCCGCATTTTTACACGAAGGTAAACCAAATAAAGTTTGCAATCAGAAAATTCATCTAATTGCTCATAGTATGGGTAATTACGTATTACGTTATGCTTTACAGCAAGCTGCGAAAATCGCTAATGGAAGATCGTTATCACGTATTTTTGATGAGATTATTCTGACAGCTGCGGATGAAGATAGTGACGCTTTTGAATTTGATTATAAGTTAGCGAGATTACCTGATTTAGGACAACGTATTACGGTTTATTTTAATAGCGGCGACTTAGCGTTAGTAGTTTCTGATTTTACTAAAGGCAATTCTGATCGCTTGGGTCATGATGGGCCTAATAAGCCACATGAGGTGTCGGCAAAAGTAGTGTTAGTTGATGCAAGTTCGGTTGTTTGGGGGATTAGTGAGCATTCTTATCATCAAGATAGTGATGCCGTTGCTAGAGACATTGTGTCCGTTTTACAAGGTGAAAGTTCCGAAAAAATCGAGCAACGTGATTACGTCCCTCATGCGAATAAATTTAAATTATTTTAGTTTTAAAACAGCAGCGTGAATAATAAACAAAGCATAATAATTTATGGAGAAGGTATTTATGAATGGTAAAACACAAGGTACTGGACCTGTTATAGCTGGTCGTACGATTAACGAAAGTGATATTGTTATGTTATTGGTCGGTCTTAATATGAAAGATCGATATGTTCTGCCACCAGAAAACATGGGTAATCGAAAACCTAGCGATGCTTCTGGTGGCATTATGCAGAGAGATGCATTTAAAGCAGTGGGACTTAACCCTAATAAGTCTGTACGAGATCAGTTAGGTGGGCCTAACGGTTATGATTATACCTTGCATGCCAGCAAGTCAGATGCTCGATCTTTTTATCTGGAACTTGAGCCGGAACACGCAGGACAGGAGGTTATTTGGTATAAATTTACCGGTAAATCAGGAGTTGAACTGAGAAGTGCGCCAGATATTTCTGATGAACAAATTGTGCGTACTCAGCAAGGCGCAGAAACCGTTGCTCGATTAACTGAAGCACTTAAAATATATAATATTCCTCCTAGTCATTTACAGTTAGCTTTAAATACAGGCGATCGCTCTGCTATTGGCGCAGATATGGTGCGCATTAATGATGCTGGGCAATTACCTCAGTTTTCTGCCGATGCTGTGAACGCATCTCTTCCAGTCACTCAGAACCAAGATGGTTCAGTAGCGACGGACGAGCAAATTGAAATGAATAAAGTGCGTAATGAAGTCATGGCAGATAATTTACATGCAACTATTTTAAGTGAATTATTGCTGCACCAGAAAGCGAGCACCAAAGGTGGGCAATTTTATAAAACGCCTGATCGAATTGCCCATGAAGTTAACGATAAGTTATTGCAGTTAAATACTTTACGGGTATCTTTGGGTGTTAAACAACAAGAGCCACTTTATTACAGTGTTGATAAGCAAATAGAGTTATTTAATCTTGGTCAACCTTACTCAAGGAATGATATCGTCCGGTATGAAGTATTAACAAAATTTGCTGATCTGGTTACACCTGAATCGGCTTTTTCTAAACCTGTATTTTCTTGGGGTAATAGCGCAGAATTCTTGCCTAGCGGAGATCAAGCTTTTAAAGAGCGTTTAGCTGATATTGATAAGTTAATTAGCCAAGCAAAAGCAGGTAAAAAGGTTATTTATGATTACACAATTTGGAAACACTATGCGAACAAGCCGCTTGATAGTCATCAGTTAGGGGAAAAACTAGAGCGTAAATTATTTGAACTGGCTAATGTTGGTGCCAAAATTCATATAACGGTTGATCGATCGGTAGCTTTTCGTGATCCTAGTGTGCTGATGGTGAATCCTGATAGCTACGAAGTGCTTGGTGGCTTACTGGCTGCATTAGCAGGGCACGAAAATGTCACTTTATGTTTTTTCAATAATGATGAGCGGGGTACTCCTGGTGACTCCAATCATTCTAAATCGGCTATAGCCAACGGATATAGTGCAAAGGCAAGTGCAATTGTCGGTGGGCGAAATATACACGGTGATTATTTTTATGGTTGGATGGATGCTGAATTGAAAATACAAGGTGCACTGGCTCAATCGGTACAGCGAGCTGAAGATGATATGTGGAACCAGCAAGCACGCATGCATAATAAGCCTGAGCTTATTCGCACGAATGTTCAGTACCAAGAGAGTGATAAATTTGGCGATATTATAGGTTTAGCCACTCATGAAATGCCGGGGCCAACTTCGTCATTTAACGGTTTAATAGGTGTATTATGTGGGCTAGAAATCTCAGGATATACATTCACTTTGATTCAGGCTTATGTTTTACCACCGATTCCCGGTGCTAAACTTGACCCGACTTTGGAGGCTATTAAGCGGGCAGTGAAGGATGGCATGATTGTTAATATCGTCACTAATTCGCCGCAGACTATTGATGTCCCCCAAATCAGCGGTGCAATTGTTAAGTATGCTGCGCATTTGTTGGATGAGGTAAATGGTATGCCTGATGCAACAGGTGTTTTACGTATCTTTATGAAACAGAAATGGGATGGAGATGGCGGTGGTACTTTGCATGCAAAAGTTGCTTATGATGATAAATGGTATGTCAGTGATACCAGTAATAATTTACATGCCAATGGTTTTTTACAGCATGAAAGTCAACGTTATTATTTGGACCATACATTAAATGAATCTGTACGTACTTGGGGGAAAGTATTAATGGATAGATCAGATATGTACACTTCATCGTTGAAATTGAAAGAAATGGCAGCGGCGATTGATACGGAAAATGCAGCTAACCCTATGCTTAATGCGTTAATGAATCTTTTTCCATATCAGCTTTAACCAAAAAAGGGTTGAAATATATAATGAATCTGCGTTTCTAGCTGAGTTTTATTTTTTGTTATAAAGAGGAGAGTCATGAAAAATATACGTTTATTAACGATTCTATTGGCAATAATACTTTTTATGAGCTCGAATGCATCTTCAGCTGAAGAAAGCGTGCAATTATTTATGGCTGATGGGCAGCTAAAGTCTCACCCAATACGTGTATTTATTACCAAGGATATAGCTGATTCAGTATCACCCAAGTTAATGTTGAAAGGGAGTCATGCTATCAGTAAAAAAAATGCTGCTGAAGACTTGCTTATCAAGCCTTTGCTGATTGCTAGAAAGCAAGAAAGTGAACAAATTATTAATGAAAATAAAGTTATCTTGACAGGAACTTTATTATTGTTTGATCTTAGTCATTATCCTATTCCTGGTTACAAAACAGCAATGCGCCTAACACCAACATTAATATGGGGAGAAGAAGGTCAATACGTTGCAATTGGTGCGCATGAAATATATTTGGTAAACCCTGTTCCTGCTTTTATTTGGCCTTTTGCCATGGTTATATTTTTGGTTCTTATTATTATAGGTATGGCTAGGCATGGGAAGCGGCGTTCCATTCAATTTATCTGTAATAAAGAGGGTAATTTATCCCTTGCCCGAACTCAAGTGGCTTTATGGACAATAGTGATAGGTGGCATGATTACCGCTTATGGCTTGATGAGGCTTGATGTTCCTGAGATCCCTTTGTCTTTAGTGGCTCTTATGGGGCTTTCTTTGGTCACTGGCGGTATAAGCTACACACAGTCAGTAAAGAAAAAGAATATTGAAAGTGTTGCCTTTAAAAATGAACTTCCTGCTTCGGTTGCTGATCATCAAATAAGTATTGCAGATCTGGTGATAGTACCTAATGAAGAAGGCAAAGCTGTTTTATCTCTTGCTCGAGCACAGATGGTATTTTGGACTGTATTAACATTATTTCTTTTTATTGTGAAAAGTATTCTTGATGGCAATTTATGGGCAGTTCCTTGGGAGTTAGTTGCACTTATGGGACTGAGTCAAGTGGGTTATTTAGCACCTAAAATTCCTTTGAAGCCTTGAGTGTGTATGAATATTAACTGGTTTTAACAAAGCTCTTTTTTGATTATGAACTTTTAACGATTTAGGAGAATAGCTATGGCTATTAATTTTAATCAAGTACCCAAGTATATTCGGCGTGAAATTGATCCACCTGAGCAGGTAATAGAGCAGGGAAATCGTGGTAATCACGTCAAACAAATTCAGGAGTGGTTAAACTTTCATCGCTGTCGTACTGGGGTTGATGCAGATTTTGGGCCAGCGACTCGTGACTGCGTTAAAGACTTTCAGAATAAGAGTAATTTGCCTGCTACGGGAAAAGTGGATGTAACGACTTGGCATGCACTAGTAAAACCAATGACAGATGCATTACTTGAGCCTTCTAACCTTTCAACAATGAACGTAGGAGCAGCGGTACTTGCTGTTGCTAATCAGCACGTTAATCAGAATCCTTTTGAAATTGGCGGGGCAAATTGTGGTCCGTGGGTTAGGCTGTATTGTGAAGGGCACGATGGGGCGCAGTGGGCTTGGTGTGCTGGATTTGTAACTTTCATTATGCACCAAGCTTATTTTTATCGTGATCAAAAAGCACCGATTAAAGGTTCGGTCTCTTGTGACACTTTAGCTGCGCAGGCAATCGCAGCGGGATTGTTTGTCAATGAGTCTGATATTACTGCGGGACGCGTTCAGTGGGATAGTTTAGGTGAGTGTGGTCTTTTTTTACGTAGAAGAACCTCAACTGACTGGACGCATACTGGGTTTTTTCATGGCGGTACTGAGCCAGTACGCGAATTAGTTTTTTCTACGATCGAAGGTAATACTAATGATGAAGGCAGTCGCGAAGGTTTTGAGGCCTGCAGGCGTAAACGCAGTGTGAGTAAAGGAGATTATGATTTTATCAAGTTTGAATAAAACCTTATTCTGCACTCAGTTAAAAATTATTTTTCTGGGTATTTGTGTATTGACTAACTATGCTTATGCGCAGGGGGTTATAGAGCCTAAGCGGGGGACAGCTTTGCGTAAGGATTTGTTGGATACTGTGCGAGTAAAGGTAGAGCGGGACGTAAAAAGTAACGTGTTATTTAAAGTTGAAACACTTAGAACAGATGGTTATTGGGCTTTTTTAAGTGCGGTTCCTGTGACAGCAAGTTTGGCTGGTATTGATTATACAAAGACAAAATTTGCTCAACAATATGAGCAAGGCATGTTTGATAATGTAGTCACAGTGTTACTTAAAAAGAATGGTGTAAGGTGGCAGGTTATTGAATATTCAATAGGTGCGACGGGGGCTGATTTTGTTGATTGGCCATTAAAATACGGAGTACCTAAAGAAGTTTTAATGGCCGAATAACAAAAATTTTTTTTGGGGGGGGGTGTTTAAAATTAGCTTAATAAATTAACTAACTCTGCCTCATCTAAAATAGTAATGCCTAGCTCCTGAGCCTTAGTTAATTTAGATCCTGCCGCTTCGCCTGCCACTACATAAGTTGTATTTTTAGAAACGCTACCCGATACTTTTGCGCCGAGTGCTTGCAAGGCTTGCTTAGCTTCATTTCTATCCATTTGCGTTAAAGTGCCGGTTAAGACGAAAATTTTCCCTTCGAGAGGTTGCGCTTGTTGTTCTTTGGCTTTTATTTCAGGCCAGTGTATACCGGTATCTAAGAGTGCTTGTAAAACTTCTTGATTATGTTCTTGACGGAAAAATGCAACGATATGTTGAGCGACAATATCGCCAACATCTTCTACTTTAAGTAAATCTTCTATGCTTGCTTGTTTCAATGCTTCGAGATTTAAAAAATAGTTGGCCAGATTTCTGGCTGTTGCTTCACCGACTTCACGTATACCGAGAGCAAGTAAAAATTTGGGGAAAGTGGTGTTTTTACATTGGGTAATGGCAGCAATTAGCTTGTTAGCTTTTTTGTCTGCCATGCGCTCTAAGGGAATTAATTGTTCAGCTGTTAAGTTGAATAAATCAGCGGGGTTATGAATTAGGTCTTCATCAACTAATTGCTCTACTACTTTCTCACCCAATCCATCAATATTCATGGCTTTGCGTGAGGCAAAATATTTTATCGCTTCTTTGCGTTGCGCGGCACAATATAAGCCGCCAGTACAACGCGCGATAGCTTCGTCTTCAATGCGTTCTATTTCTGAGTCACAGACGGGGCAAGTCGTTGGGAATATAATTTCTCGGTTTTTTTGTTGGGTGTCGGGTAATGCTCGGACAATTTGTGGAATAACATCAGCAGCTCGCCTGATAATCACTGTGTTGCCAATTTTTAGGTTTAAGCGTTTTATTTCATCAGCATTATGCAAGCTGGCGCGGCTGACAGTAACACCTCCGACAAATGCTGGTTGTAAAATAGCGACTGGGGTAATTGCTCCGGTTCTGCCTACTTGAAACTCGACATCCAGTAAACGGGTTTGCTCTTCTTGTGCTGGAAATTTATGCGCAGTCGCCCAACGTGGTGAGCGCGCAATAAATCCCAGCTGTTCTTGCAGTGCAATATCGTCAACTTTATACACAATTCCGTCAATTTCGTAGGGCAACAATGGGCGTTTTTGTAAAAGTTGAGTGTAGGCCTCGAAACAATCTGACGCGCCTGTTTCGAGCGTTACTTCCTTAGTGAGTGGCAACCCCCAAGATTTAAGTTGTTGTAAACGTTGGTAATGGCTGTTGGCTAGGGAACCATTTTCTATAATACCTAAGCCATAGCTATAAAAAGCTAGCGGTCTTTGTGCGGTGATATTGGAGTCTAGTTGACGTAAACTACCAGCAGCTGCATTTCGTGGATTAACAAAGCTTTTTGCTTCGTTTGCTATTGCGTGTTGATTAAAAGCGTGGAATTCAGCAATCGGCATGACCACTTCGCCGCGTACTTCCAAACGCTCAGGGATATTATCGCCTTTGAGTATGTGTGGAATGTTTTTTATGGTTTTAACATTATAAGTAACATCTTCGCCTACTGCGCCATCGCCACGAGTGGCTGCTCGAATCAGTTTGCCATGTTCATATAAGAGGCTAATGGCGAGGCCGTCGAGTTTAGGTTCTACACAAAAAGAAAGTACTTGCGTATTTTTTAGGTGTTTTTGAATACGCTCAACAAATTCTGCTAATTCTTCTTCTGAATAAACATTACCCAAGGATAGCATAGGTAATTCATGAGCTATTTTGCTGAAATTATCGAGTACAGGGCCGCCGACTGATAGGCTAGGAGAGTCAGAGGTGGCATATTCAGGGTGTTTTTCTTCTAATTCACGCAGTATTTTAATTTGTCGATCGTATTCTGCATCAGTGACAGTTGGAGCATCTAAAGTGTAGTAATTGAGGTTATGCTTTTGGATTTCTTGGCGTAATGCAGATATTTTTTGAGCGATGGATTGATTCATTTGATAAATAGTTGCGTTTTTTTTTCAGAAACTGCTAACCTTAGACCTGTTGATTTTAATTGTTGAGAAAATATCTTGGAAGAAGACTTAACAACCGATTTGGTGGTTTTACAGAGCCATTTAGAAGGTATGCTAGATCGTGTTCACTCTAATAGTAACACGTTGCGACGTTTTCAAATGTTTGAAAGGGGCTTGCTTGACCTTAATTCCTTAGCAGAAATGGTTGAATATGTTTTAAATGCACAAGATTTTTTTGGTCTCGATTATATTGGTTTTTGCTTGATAGATGCAAAGGATGAGCTGAAAAAGTTTTTACAAGAAGATGGTTTTGAATTAAAGGAAAATCCACAACTAATTTTTTTTAATGATAATGAAGCTTTGCAAGCAACTTTTGGTGGGTCGAATAGCCCTTATTTGGGGCAGTTTAAAAATCTTAAATGTGCTAGTTTTTTTGCTGAAAATGAACGGCCGGCGAGTGTAGCCGTTATTCCCTTGGTACGTCGTGGCCAATGTTTGGGCGCATTAAGCATGGGGAGTTTGACTGCTGATCGCTTTACCGACACTATGGCGACAGATTTTATTGAACATATGACTTCTGTGGTAGGTGTTTGTCTGGAAAATCATTTGAATTATGAAATGATGAAACGGACTAGTCTGATTGATACCTTAACTGGGGTAAATAATCGACGTTTTCTTGAGCAAAGATTAGGTGAAGAGATCGATCGTGTGCAGCGCAGTTCTGAACCTTTATCTTGTTTCTTTTTGGATGTGGATTTCTTTAAGAAGGTCAATGATACATACGGACATCAAGCAGGGGATCAAGTTTTAGTTGCTGTAGCCAATGTAATACGTGAGCAACTACGTAATAATGATGTCTTGGCGCGCTATGGTGGTGAGGAATTTGTAGCTTTATTGGCTAATATTGATGAAGCGATGGCAGTTGATATTGCAGAAAGAATCAGAAAAAAAATTAAAGCATTAGTCATAGAAGCTCAAAATGATGTTGTTTCAGTGACTATTTCTATTGGCAGCGCAACTTACAAGCCTGCTAAGAGGTCTCATTTAAGTTCGACTGAAATAGGAGCTGACTTAATTCATCAAGCTGATGAAGCTTTATATAAGGCAAAAAATAGCGGGAGGGATAAAGTCGTTTCTGCAGGGATTATGTCGGATCACTTGGCTTTGGCTAATTTATTTAAATAGGTGTGGGCATAGTTGAGATAACCCCATCTACGTTGAAGTGTGCAGTTTTTAGTGAAAATTATTTTCGTATTCGTCATTCCTGCATGCTTTTAGCAGGAATCTATTGAAAAAATTTAGATTCCCGATAAAAAATTTCGGGAATGACGAGAGCTTTCATAAACTACGATTTTCAATGTAGACTGGGTTTATATACATCAGTTGCTTGAATAAACTTGTCATATTGCTAGTGTATGATTACATGGTAATATAACTTATCTTCTTTATCGTTATTAATAGTTTTGGAGTTCCGCATGATTCAACAAATGGTCAGGCATCATAATATCCTTTCCATCGTCGGTAATATTATTACTGTCAGTGTTTCTAATAAGGAAGAAAGCAGTGATGCGGTAACGCGGTTTGGTGATTTAGCGATAGTCGAGGATGAATTTAGTACTTCGATTGCTCAGGTCATTAAAATCGACCGAGATGAGATTGCTTTACAAGTTTTTTCTGGTACTCAAGGTGTGTCTAATGCCGCCTCGATTCGGTTTTTAGGGACGGCCATGAAGGTCACTTATTCGGCGGATATTTTAGGCCGAATATTCAATAGCATGGGCGAACCGATGGATGGCGGTTCTAAGCTGGAACATGATCCAAAAGTGGCGATTGATGGGCCTTCTGTTAATCCAGTAAAACGTATTCTTGCTTCTAAAATGATTCGTACGAACGTACCGATGATTGATGTTTTCAATTGTTTGGTTGAGAGTCAAAAAATCCCCATTTTTTCCGTTTCGGGTGAGCCATATAATGCGTTTTTGGCGCGTATTGGTATTCAGGCTGATGCTGATATTGTGGTGTTTGCAGGATTAGGCCTTATTTTTGATGATTTTCATTATTTTCAAGCGCAGTTTGAAGAGGCAGGTGTTTTTGCGCGTACGGTTATGTTCTGTAATCTCGCTTCAGACCCAATTGTAGAACGATTATTAGTGTTAGACATGGCTTTAGCAGTTGCTGAACGTTTTGCCGTTGAAGAAGGTAAGCGCGTTTTAGTTTTAGCGACCGATATGACCGCTTATGCGGATGCGATGAAAGAAGTCGGTATTTCTATGGAGCGTGTTCCTGCCAACCGAGGTTATATGGGCGATTTGTACTCGCAATTAGCGCGTCGTTATGAAAAGGCCTGCGATTACGACGGTGCTGGTTCGGTGACTATTTTGTCGGTAACTACCATGCCGGGTGGCGACGTAACTCATCCTGTACCAGATAATACAGGCTATATTACCGAAGGCCAGTTTTATTTACATGACCATATGCTTGATCCTTTTGGCTCTTTATCCCGTTTAAAACAGCATGTAATAGGCAGTAGCACCCGAGAGGATCATTCGCAAATTATGAATACTATGATTCGTTTTTATTCGGGCGCGGTAGAAGCTGAACAAAAACAAGCGATGGCGTTTGATTTGTCCGTATTCGATGAAAAACAAATCAAATTCGGTGGGCTATTTAGAGAACGATTTATGCGTCTCGATGTGTCTATTCCTCTGGAAGAGGCTTTAGATTTATGTTGGCAAACCTTGGCTGAGTGCTTTGATGAGAGTGAATTATTAATGAAGCAAGTCTTAGTCGATAAATACTTTCCTACAATAAAGAATTCTAATGGCTAGGTTAGCGTACAGTAAGGCATCTTTAAGTAAAATAGGCGCAAAATTAAAGCGTTATAAGAAGTTTTTGCCGTCTTTAGATTTAAAACGCCAGCAATTAGCAGCTGAACGTAAAAAGGCTCAGTTACGGCTAAAGCAAACAGAGTTAGACATAGAGCAGTGTTATAAACAAACAGCCGCTATGCTTCCCATGTTAGCTGATAAAACCATTCATCTAACAGACTTGGTCAAGTTGGAGCACGTTGAAATAGGTGAAGAGAATGTGGTTGGTGTGCATGTGCCGGTACTGGAAAAAATGACCGTAGATGTTCGGCCATATTCACTCTTTACTGAACCCCATTGGGTTGATCAATTAGTTGTTCAGTTGAAACTTATGATGGAGTTAAAAATACGCCAGAAAATTGATACTCAACGTGTTGAAATTTTGGGGTTAGCGCTTAAAAAAGTGACTCAGCGGGTAAATTTATTCGATAAAGTATTGATCCCTGAAGCACAACAGGATATTCGTAAAATCCGTATTTATTTATCTGATATGGATACCGCTGGCGTAGTGCGTGCTAAAAGTACTAAGCAAAAACGTCTTAGAGAGGTAGGTTAATGGCTATTGTATCGCTTAAAAAGGTAACTCTCTGTGGGCTAATTGCTGATAAAGCACTGGTTTTAGATAAACTACAAAGTTTAGGTGGAACACATCTTATTCCCTTAGCGGGAAAGGTAAGTAAGTCTGATAATGTGCCAGCGCATAATATTGAAGATGCGCTAACGGCTTTAAAGTATTTACAACAATGTCCTAAAAAACGCCACCAAGTCACTCAAACTGAAGGTTTTGAATTTGAAGCCGTTGTTCAGGATGTTGTGCACCTGAAAAATTATCTGCTTGATTTATTAGATCAACGCGAATTTTTACAGCAACGTATTAAAGAAGTTGCTTTATGGGGGGATTTCTCCCTTGCTGATGATGGGCAATTGCAGGGCTACAAACTTTGGTTTTATATCGTACCGAAACGTCTAATGAAAATTGTGCGTCAGTCGGATCAAGTTTGGCAAATTGTTAACCAGACGAATACTGATGCGTATGTGGTTGTTATTGCTAAAGATGAACCAGCAAGTAAAGCGATGCCTGTACCTAGAACGCATACCGGTAGTTTATCTCTGTCCCAATTGCGTGAGGAATTAGATGATACTGAACTAGCGATTGAAGATGCTTATGCTAAACGTGAATATTTAACGCGTTGGATGTCGTTAATTATGTTTAATTTGGCTGCTTATGAAAATCAGTCAGATTTAGATAACGCACACTTGTTGACGCGTGATGAGCCAGAGGTTTTTGTTGTACAGTCTTGGATTGCTGTAGAAGATATACCGCGAGTTGAAAATTTTTCTCAATATCATCGATTAGCAATGTTAATTGAAGAGCCTGATGGTGTTGAGCAACCGCCGACCTTGTTAAAAAATACCACGACCTTTGCCGGTGGTGAAGAGGTGGTTAAATTCTATCAAACACCAAATTATTATAGTTGGGATCCTTCGATTGTAGTGTTCTTTTCCTTTGCTTTATTTTTTGCCATGATCCTTTCCGATGCGGGTTATGCGGCATTATTTATGGGAATTCTAGCGCTTAAATGGCAGCGTATGGGACGTACCACTCAAGGTATTCGATTTAGAATGTTGCTATTGATTACCCTCGTCTCTTCCGGCGTGTGGGGAGTAATGGTGGGTAGTTATTTTGGCTTTTCGCCTGCTCCTGAACAATTGGCAGAGAAGTTACATGTCTTGGATATAAATGATTTTGACACCATGATGCGTATTTCTATTTTCGTCGGTGTAGTGCATATTGCTTTAGCAAACTTAGTGCAAGCCTATCAACTTAAACATAAAACAACGCGCTTTGCTGCCTTAGGTTGGGCATTGTTTGTGGTCGGTGGTTTTGTATTTTGGTTAGCACAAAGCAGTGAACAGGCTATTTTAGAACAAACGGCTTATGGGCTTTTAGGGACAGCAGCATTTTGTTTATTATTATTTAGTGGTGAACGTAAAATTCAGAAGCCATTAGATTTAGTTTTACGCTTATTTGACGGGCTTAAAAGTTTAACCAGTATCACCAAAATATTTGGTGATGTTTTAAGTTATATGCGTTTATTTGCGCTTGGTTTAGCAAGTGCATCTTTAGCTATCACCTTTAATCAGCTAGCTGAGCAGGTTTACCATGCGATGCCGGGTATGGGCTTATTATTCAGTATTCTTATTTTGCTTATTGGTCATACGCTGAACATTATGCTGGGCATTATGAGTGGTGTGGTGCATGGTTTACGTTTAAACTTTATTGAATTTTATAATTGGAGTGTCTCTGATGAGGGCTATCCGTTTAAAGCATTTTCTAAAAAAGAGGGTTATTAATGAGTGATTTTACTGTTGTTTTAGGTTGGATAGGCTTATATGCGCCGATGGCTTTAGGTGCGATAGGGAGTATTATTGGTTGTGCGACAGCAGGTCAAGCGGCTATTGGCGCGATGTTAGATACCGATAGCGGCTATGGTCGTTATGTAGGTGTATCAGCGATGCCTTCGTCGCAGGTTATTTACGGTATTGTGGTTATGTTTACCTTAAATAGGCCGGTAACGGCAGAAGTAGCGCCAGGTTTATTTGCTATTGGCGTGCTAGCAGGGCTGGCTTTAATGATGAGTGCTATTTATCAAGGTCAATGTTGTGCCTCTGCGATTCATGCAACTAAAGCTAAACCGGAAATTTTTGGTTTATCGATTGCTCCAGCGGCGATTGTTGAAGGTTTTGCAGTTTTTGCCTTTATCTTTGCTTTAGTCATTAGCGCCAATATTCCTCAGGCTGTAGCATAAGGATAATCAGGTATGAGTGAACAAAATACAGAAGTCACCTCATCGGGTGTAGAAAGTTTAATCCAACGTTTACGTGACCAAGGTGTTTCTGCGGGACAAGAGCGAGCAGAAAGCATTGTCTTAGATGCACAGAAACGCGCAGAATGGATTATTGAAGAGGCTGAATTAGAAGCGCGGCAATTATTAGATAAGGCTAAAAATCAAAGTGATGCTTTACGCACGTCGGGCGAAGATGCTTTAAAGCTTGCTACTAGAGATGCCTTATTGAAACTGCGCGATACCTTGTTAGGTAGCTTTAGTAAAGAGGTAAAGCGTGTGGTTGGGCAAAAAATGGAACAAGATGCTTTCTTGGAGCGCTTGATCTTGCAATTAGCCGGTAAAGTACGCGAGCAACTGGATTTAGAGAGCAAAGAGAATGTCAGTATCTTCTTGCCTAATAATGCGGTCGGTGTCGATGAGTTAAAAAATAACCCTGAAGAAATGAATGTCGGTACTTTAACGCATTATACAGCATCTATTGCTGCTGATATGTTGCGCGAAGGTGTGTCGATACAGGTTTCTGGGGATGTCAGCAAAGGCTTGTCAGTGCGTTTGGAGGATGATGATATGGTAGTTGATTTTACCGAAGAAACGATTTCCGCCCTATTGCTTGAGCATTTGCAGCCTAGATTTAGAACACTCTTACAAGGTATTGTGAAGTGAAACAAAAAACGGCTTATACGATGTTAATGGCGAGTTTGCCACCGCATCCTATGTCTTTGTGGGATTTTAAACATAAGCCAGTGACGCGTTTGCGCCTAGAGCGCCAGTTAAAATTATTAACTGGGCAGGACAGCCAGCAATTAGCCGCGATAGAAAGTATTTTACACTGGGCAAAAATGCAAGAAGCTAATAGTGATGCCGAGATTGCTATTGAAGCAGATCGTGTTATCAAATCTATTAATAACCCCTTATTGCAAGAAGCTATTATCTGGCGCTTAGAGTTACGTATTATTGTCACTGCAATTAGACGGCGCAAATTAAATCGTCCGCCACCAGATAAACATGAGCATTGGGGTTATGGTCAAGTTCTGCCTTTGATTCGCAGTAACTGGAAGTTAGATGATTTTGGTTTAAGTCATCGCTTTCCTTGGGTAGCTAAAGCACAAGATTTGTTTGTCAAAGATGAAAGTGTAGAATTGGAAAAGTTATTGTTAAATTTGAGCTGGCAGCATTATGAACAGATAGGCCAAGCCCATTATTTTGATTTTGAGGCGGTTGTACTTTATGTATTGCGCTGGGATATAGTCAACAGATGGACCCAATGTGACGAGCAAGCGGCAATGCTTCAATTTGAAGCATTAGTAAATCGCGGCTTAGGCGATTTTTTACAAACAGCCTAATTGATTAGAGGTTTTGAGAGTTAAATGAATAACACAACGAACGCAAGTGCAAGGGTTGTCTCTGTCCAAGATAGCTTGGTATCGATAGAAACTTTACCTGGAAGTAAACAGCCTTTAACTAAAAATGAAGTCGTGTATATTTTACCGACACGCAGTGACGCAAAACACCAAGAGCGATTAAAAGCAGAAATTTTGCGTATTAATGGTTCAGTGGCGGATGCGCAGGTTTATGAAAGTACGGCTGGCGTTGCTGTCGGTGATTTAGTTGAGCAAAGCGCAGAAATGCTTTCTGTAGAGCTAGGGCCGGGTTTATTAGGTCAGGTTTATGATGGACTACAAAATCCATTGGATAAACTGGCAGGTGAGTTTGGTTATTTCTTACCTAGAGGTGTCGATTTTTCCGCTCTGGACAATAATACCAAATGGGCTTTTACGCCGATCGTGCAAACCGGCGCTGTATTACGTGCTAGCTCCGTGATTGGTACGGTGCCAGAAAGAGGTTATACGCACAAAATAATGGTGCCTTTTGATATTCAAGATGAAGTCGTTGTTACTTGGATTCAGGAAGGTAGCGTTACCGTTGATGAGCCTGTAGCGAAAATCAAACTGGCATCAGGTAAAGAAAGAACGCTTACTTTGAAACAGCGTTGGCCAGTACGTAAAGCACTACCTATAAACCTATTAAAACAGAATATTGCCGAGCGTAAATATCCGCATGAGCCGTTAGTGACGCATTTACGCCTTATCGATAGCTTTTTTCCTATTGCCAAAGGTGGTATGGGTTGTATTCCAGGGCCTTTTGGCGCAGGAAAAACCGTATTACAGAATTTAATATCGCGTAACTCGGATGTCGATATTGTGATTGTGGTTGCTTGTGGCGAGCGTGCCGGAGAAGTAGTAGAAACGATCACCGAATTTCCTAAGCTCAAAGATTCTAAAGGCGATACCTTAATGGATCGCACGGTGATTATTTGTAATACTTCGTCTATGCCGGTTGCAGCGCGTGAAGCTTCAATTTATACCGGAATTACCTTGGGCGAGTACTATCGCCAAATGGGTCTAAATGTTTTGATTATTGCCGATTCAACTTCACGTTGGGCTCAAGCGATGCGTGAAACATCAGGACGATTGGAAGAAATTCCTGGTGAAGAAGCTTTTCCAGCGTATTTAGACTCCGCTATTAAAGGCATTTATGAGCGTGCTGGTGTTATTCAAGCTGCTGATCAAAGTGAAGGGACTTTGACTATGATTGGTACAGTATCACCTGCGGGCGGAAACTTTGAAGAACCTGTAACACAATCAACGCTAGGCACAGTAAAGACCTTTTTAGGTTTAAGTGCTGACCGCGCTTATAAGCGTTTTTATCCCGCTGTTGATCCACTGTTGTCGTGGTCACGTTATTTAGAGCAATTGCAGCCGTGGTTTACTGAGCATTTATCGCAATCTTGGGTAGATCATGTGCAGCAACTATTAAAGCTGTTACGCAAAGGTGATGAAATATCTCAAATGATTCAGGTAACAGGTGAAGAGGGCGTCACCACTGAGGATTATATTATTTTTCAACAAGCCTTATTTCTGGATATGGTCTATCTGCAACAAGATGCATTTGATCCTGTCGACTTAGCCGTTCCCCTGAAAAGGCAGCAGGAAAGTTTAAATACCATTGTTAAATTAGTGACTACGGATTATCACTTTACTGACAAAGATGCGGCACGCGATTACTTCACCAAACTGACGGGCTTATTTAAAAACCTGAATTATTCGCCCAGTAACTCTAACGAATATAAAGACTATAGTGAAAAAATAGAAGCATTAAGAAAATCTGTTATGCAAGATAAGACCTAAAGCAACACAAAATGTGATACTTGAAGCAAGCTTTATTATTAAGGTCGGTATGAAGGTCGGTATGAAGGTCGGTATGAAGGTAGACATAAAGGATAAACTATTTTTTGAGTTTTTAATTTCTTGAAATACCAAGCTTCTCTTTCTAACAAAATAAAACGTGAAATCAATTGAGTTTGCCATCGTTGACTCTCAAAAAAGCCATTACCTCTGCGGGTGCAGGCTGTATGGCATCCATTGGATGCAGAGAAGTATTTAGATGGTTTGATAGGCTAAATACTTCCGAGTATAGGTTAAGAAATTAGCTATACTTTGAATAAGTTTATTTTGTTGTTTGCCCGATTAAGCGGTTAATATCACTTATCAGGGCGACTTGACAGGATAAATTGGATAGCAGGCAAATATGCCTGATTTTCAGGTCAATACCGTGGGAAAACAGGGCAAAAGGTCAGGATATTAATATCCTGTCAAATGTGCCTGATTTGTCGGCGAATACTGTAGAATATCAGGGCGAATGTGCCTGTTAATAATATAGTTATAAACACTCAAGGTTCAAGGAATGTTCAATAATTTATTGAAAAAGGAAAAACCAAGAGTATTTCTCGGTACACTGTCGGTTGTTCCAAGAACTGACTTTAAGAAAATTGATGAATGGGGGGTTTTTCATAAAGAGGATATTGATTCCGAGTTTCGACAAACCTTAGAAGAAATATTTTCATTGCCTCTAGCAGCAGAAGTTGAAAAACCTTTGAAAACTGACTTGGTTTTGGATGTAATTATTTCTCAGTTTCAATCGGGAGACGCATGGGGAATTGATGTAGGTATTATAGAATTCCCAATTTTTTGGCGTCCAAAGGTAGAGGTTAAATCAAGGCTTTACAGTTTAAAATCTAAAAAAACGAAAAAGGTATTTTCTGCTACTGAAAAAATAAAGTGGAGCAAATTCTTCAATCGTATTTTGTCTTGGCGTGGTTTGTTACGTTTTCGACCTGTATTTGATAAATCAGATATGAACTATCTTTTATACAAAGCATGTCATAGACTCCTCTTAGAAATGAAGAAAAGTTTATAAATCGGGTAAGGGCTAGTTTCACTCCAGCCCTCCCCACACCACCCTGCGTGCGGTTCCGCACAGGGCGGTTCATCGCCATTATGAATAATGGAACTTAACCCATTGCTCTTCAACCGAGGCTAAACCTTGCG
>CBDUDP010000008.1:0-128489 GCA_965365945.1 uncultured Gammaproteobacteria bacterium | reverse complement strand
AATAACAGAAGCAACAATGAGAGGTGAGGTTTATGGCACCTATGGATTTCACCATAAGATCAGTCAATTAATTTCAAGAGCAACTAGGCTTACAGCGCATGGTGGAGACAGGAAGAGTGAAAACTATAGAAATCAAGCTGGCTGACCCTAATACCACTACCAGTCACGCTAATTCCTTTTATATCAGCTGGTTGCATATTCATTTCTTGGCTTCGTCATTAGAGAATAGCTCTTCGGTCTTCGCTTGATAACTCTGGGTTGATTTGGCCTTTTTCGTTGACCAATCTCTGTTTGAGTTATTGCCATCAAGAGAGCGGGGATTAACCTTCCTAAAGCAACTCCAGCCAGTGTGATGCACAAACTTGCAGTATTACGCATCAACTGAACAGCCGCCATAAAGCTAAGGTGCCGGGGCACTTTTTCATTGAGGCAGGCTGCCCTAGCAAGGTTTGCACGTATCATATTATAAGCTAGCAAATGTACGGCAATCTCTTTATTTACCATTCCTGCTGTTTTGCAACGCAACATTTCCATTCCCATGTGAGTTTTTAATGTTCTGAAATCAACCTCGATTTGCCAGCGTTGCTGATAAAGATCGGCTAATGATTTTTTTGGATGAGCCTTTGCATCCAGTAGCGTTGTAACATAAGTGATGCCCTTGACAGAAAATTCACGAACCAAAAACTCATCAGGTAATTCTACCCATGTTTCATCTTGCATCCAAACAGGTTTTTTCTTCGGTTTTTTGATGCTGATAATATGATCTTTTGCACCGAGCTTTTTTCCACGACGAAAATCACTTTTTACTGTGCTCCTTTGCCTGAAAACCAACGGGGTGCCTCGCTGTGTTAGTAGAACAAAATTGGCATAAGACGTGTAATAGCGATCAGCAAGGAGTAAATCATGTTTCCCTAAAGATTGAATTAAGCGAGAAAATAAGGATGTTTCGCCCGTCCCTTTTCCTTGGTAGGAACCAATGGCATAATCTACACAGCTTCCTGTTGCTAATGACAGTAATCCCACCATACGGACAATCGGGAAGCCCAACCCTGGCTTTTGTACACTTTGTTGAGGGTAGGTTTTCTGGTTACTATCGGTATCAGGCATTAGAAAAGTTGTACCATCGACCAGCATGACCCGATACCCGTTCCACAGCCAGTTTTTTGAAGCTTGCTTATGCAGAACCTGGCCTGAAGAGGTAATAGCTTCTTTTAAATGAGAGAGCTGTAATCGTACTCGGGCTTTACAATAAGGCCCAGTGCTCATGGAATTTGCAGGGTAATCTAGACCAATTCGCTCCATAAAAACATGGCTAACCGCTTCCTTGCAAGACCCAGTAGAGCTAAGTACTTGAAATAAAAAAGCTCTCAGTGTTACCAAGGGAGTAAACACGGTGCTGCGAACATCTCCAGATTGATTAATTGCCCCAATTAAGTCATTAGACAATAACCCTTTAAAGGGGAGGTCATTGAATTGAAAAAAGGTATTTTTGAAAGATCGAATTTGTAAGCGTAGAGTTAATCGGTTAGACTTTTTCATAAGTTAAGCTTTTTTTCTTTTGCAGCTGGAATAACTGCTTTGTAGGAAATTCAATTATATCCAAAAAGAGAGGAAGCTTAACTTTAATTATCTGTTTTTTGTTTATATTCAATAAGTTAATGGTCGACTGGTAGCGGTATCACTGGCTGACCCCATGATCTTCATGATCTTCTATCTGGTGGTTGACCTACCTTGCCAGAGTGGGACTTTCACCCACTGGAATTATCGACCTTGCTCGGCCGCACACCCCTTGATTTCCCTTGATCTATAGTCAGATTTGGGTAGGTATTGCAGTATTTTACCTTTTTCTAGCCATCCTTAGTTTTTACCTCCCCTTATTTTGTCGAGGGTGTTATTATTAAAAAGCATTTTAAATTTGTTTGGTGTTGATAAATCAATTTGCCACCTATTTGAAATAGGAAGCATTCTACAAAGATACGGAGAATACGATGAAGAGCTTAATTGTGGTTTTTGTGGTTTTTTTGTGTGGTTGTTCCTTTCAAACCGGATCATTCCAGAAAATTGAAAGTGATAAGACAGATAGAGTAATTAACCTTCCTATAGAAAAAGGTAGAGTCTGGTTCCGTTCCTTTGGACATAAGAGAATAGGGTCTGTTACTACGTCATATGCAGTTGGTAGCGGCGGCAGCGCTAGCGGCATAACTGTTAATAGGTGGAATGTTAAAGAAACTCCCGAATTTGTGATATCAATAGTTAGGGAAACAGATATTTTCGAATCCGTTACTCCGTTAAATATCGGGGCAACTCCTGACTTTATTCTTGAAGGCTCTATCAAAGTAGAGTGGGAGGATCCTTGGTGGACTACGGCACAAGTAATTGACTTGATGATTCATGCATGGATTTTTCCTACCTTAGGGAGGGATTTGGTTGCTACCTCCGAAATTAGGCTTTATAACAATGAGTATAATCTTCTTTATTCTTGGTCTGTTGAATATACAAAGAGTTATATGGGTGATATTTGGTGGGGCATGTCTCATGGAGGCGCGTATGATCAGGGAGCTGATGTTGAATTTCAAAAAGAAGTCATGGAGTATGCATTTAATGAGATAAAAGCTGAACTAAAAAGCACCACTGATGTAAATATTCACAGACCCTAGCTGAAAACTCAGCAACTCAGGGCATTTCATAATAATTGGGGGCGCGGAGTTGAATTAATGTCCACTCCTTTCTAACAATACCTTCGCCAATCTTGATTTTAGTCAAAAATGATAATTTATACCCCTTATAAATCAATCAATTATTGATCAAAAGGGGCAGACTCGATTGATACCACAGCCACTACGCACTCAGTCAAACAACTAAGTGCGTAATAATGCTATTTACAGCTCAAATTCAGAGGCAGTCAAACCTAACTCTACCGCGATTCGACGCGCCATCGCTTTTTCATGATCATCAAAATCACCATCAGCTGCACCAATAGAAATGACTAAACGCATAATTAAACGTGCGGCTTGGCTATTGTTTTTCATTTTTCCAATTGCCTCAAAGGCTTTAGCTTCACCTAAGTCATTATCAAATTCTAATTGATTAACGAAGTCGCCAAATGCACCAATAATATCGGTTGTTTTAAAAACTGATAATGGCTCATAGTTTTCAATAAATTTAACCATTTTACGCTTTTCTTCCGGTGAGATTTCACCGTCTGCTAACGCTAATAAAGCAGAGCCTGCCATTGCTGCTTGTAAAAAGTCTTTATTCTTAAATTTTAAAGCCTCTGTTTTTAACTCATTCGCTTTTTCTTTTAAGCCATCCATTAAGTCTCTTAAACTCATATTATTATCCTCTGTTGGTTATTATTAATAATTAACTCACATCTTTAATTAAAGACACTGCCCGATAAGGCAAGTCAGCTTGATACAGTACTGTTACTTGTTTTTCTTTTGCCAGTATACTTAAATGTTCCACGGCCGCATCGTCTTTATCACGCAGCAACACTAAATCTGGTACACGGCGCAATAAAACCCGCGTTGCTTCTCCTATCCCTGGTTTAATTCTATTTTCATCACTGACTTGATATTGCTGTTTTATGCGGGCAATAAATTCTTTAGATTGCTGTTGCAAGGCAATACAATCAATCTCTGCCTGTTTGTCATGCTCTGCACCTAACTGTTCAATACAGCCCAATAATTCGGTCACAAACCATTGTGATAAATCAAGCTCTGCAAACTGTTGATAGAACATGCAGCCATGAAAATCCTGCGCATTAATATAGTCCGCATTTAAAACCGAGCGACTGATTAAGCCCGATAAGGTGGCATTTAAAATCGATGAGGGGATTAAATAGTCTTCCGCACTGGCAGCCACTGCTGCTACACCAGCTAAATCAACCAGCACATATAAGCCCGAATCAATATGGCATTGATAGCGTTGATTAAACTCCTCAACACTCTGCTTTAGCTCACGGGCAATAACGCCCTTACCTGTCCAGCCATCGACAAAGACAATACTGCTGTCTGCGTGTCGCGCCAAAATATAATTTAAGGCATTTTCATCGATACCCCGGTCACGAATAATCGAAATGGAATAATGTCTGACCTCACGCTGAAAATAGTTACTCAAAGTATGCTTTAACACCACACCCACTGGTGTTCCTGCACGCGCTAAAGAGATCAAAACAATCTCACCTGTACGACGTTCGGAAATTTTCTGTGCCAAACAAAAGCAATCTCTTGCCATTTGCATTTTATTATCCAGCATGGCTTGGTGGAATAGCTGCATGTATTGCGCTGATGGCAAGCTTTCATGGCTTAACATCTCACTATAATGGCGCTGTTCTTGCTGAATACGACGTTCTTTTTCCTGCACCGAAGTATCAGGTACATCAATCACTTTTAGTAAAATATGCACATCATCGGCACTATAACTACCAGTAAATATAGCAGTACTCATACCAAACAGCCGTGTAGTTGCGTGTGTTTAGGGGTCATCACATAATCACATAAAGCCATAAATGGCGCATCACTCAAACTATCGCCCATGCCCATCGTGACAATTTCACCATATTCTTGTTCTAAAGCTTTAATACGGTACTCAACTGCATGCGATTTGTTCACGCAATGCGGCAGAATGGTTAAGGAGTTATTGTTTAAATAAACGTGGAAGTCATTATAGTCCAGCAATAAAGGCTGAATATAATCCTGCAATAAGCCTTGCAATGCAAAAGCATCAGCGCTGTGATGGCGCACTTCCACATAATAATCTAGGGAAGATTCTGTGGTAATACGCACTAATATGTCGAGCGCCTGCTGTTCGGCATAACATTCAATAGCCTGCTTGATGGCGAGCAATGCAGCCGATAAGGCACTTAAAGGTGCATCTATTTGAGCGCGCCATTGACTATCTTCCATGCCATCGGCGGCTAAAATAGTCGCGCCATGATTCAAAATAGCCCCATCAAAACAAGCCACGCCTAAATCAACCCGCGCATAAGAGGCTTGAGTTCTGGCGGTCGTGGGAATAATACGCCATTGCTCTGATAAGGTTTGCAATAGTGCCCGTTGCTTAGGCAAAAAATAAGAACTGGGTTCACCAGCAAGGTTATAACTCGCTGGCGTCGCTTGATCAAGACTCGCGCATTTTCTGGCGGTTTGAAACACCGTGTCGTCTAAATCAAGAAAGAGAAATTTTTCCATCGGCATAATAAAGTAGATCTGCATTTAACCGCTGTGCAAATTGAGTTAAAGACTCACACAAAGGCGTTTCATGGCAAATAATGATGTGATCATATTGCCCTGCACGCACGTTATATAAATAATTGGGAATATTGTCGGCATAATTATCCTGCAAGACTATTTTTTCCCGAATAGCCTCGCCTTTTAATAAGGGCGAACGTGCTGTGGATTGTACTTTTACATCCCAATCCTGTTGCTCTAAATAATAAGCGATTAAAAAAGCCAAGTGCATAAACTCCCCCGTGCCTAACACTAAAACTTTCGCGCCAGATTGCCACGCTTGCATTAGTCCTTGTAATGCGGTTTTATCCCATGCCATTTTCCCATGAATACCTAAACGCCCTGCTTTTAACGATAGTTTTTGACGTTTGCATTCTGCCTTGCTGTTTACATTAGGTACTTGTGTGTACTGATAATTCGCATCGCGTTTAAAATCAATCTGAGCTGATAAGGCATTGATAAACTGAACTTCTATGCCCACTAATTGCTGAATCTGTGCTTGGCGTTGTACATCGACAAAACTCAGGATACTGACCACTAACACGCGCTGTAACTGTGGGTTTACTTTTTGATAAGCGACAATTAAATTAATAAAAGTCGTACCTGTTGTGACTTCATCATCAATCAGCACTAAGGTTTGCGCATTAAGAAAGGTATTTTTTAATGCTACTTCGTGCGGTACATATAGATAAAACTGACTAGCGTGACTGTGTTGTTCTTGAAAATCTAATGCCTTAATCGCGTTTAAAAAATAACGCGAGGTATGAATAAAAAGATGTTCTGACTGATCTGCCTGCTCTAAATAAGCCTCATAAACGCCTTGCCCTAAACCCGCCGCCGCTTCAGCCATGCCAATAAACACATAAGAACCGACCAAGGATTGAGCCAATGCTTGCGCTAAATACTGATGCATACGCAGCATTTCTGCTGGCTGAGAAGGCCAATATTTAGCCAATAACTTACTGACAAACATAAAGCCACGCTTAGGATTTTGCCGAGCAGCATAATCAGTCAGCTCATTGAGTTCAAAATCACTAGCCGCCAAGGTTAAGTTTAACTCTCCCGTAGGCAGCGAAACGCTTATAGTAGACAAGATAAAACCTTATTTTTTAGCATACTCATCGTATGAAAAAGGCCTCAGACACGAACCATACGACCGTCGTGGCTGAAGCCTTTTTCAACACAAGGTAAGAATGTTATTACTTAAACACTCACACCAAAACTAGCGGCTAATGGACCTAAGCCGCCTGCAAAACCCTGACCAACGGCTTTAAATTTCCAATCACCATTATGACGGTACATCTCACCAAAAATCATTGCAGTTTCAATGCTGGCATCTTCAGATAAATCATAACGTGCAATTTCATTAGTATTGTCGGCATTAACCACACGAATAAAAGCATTGCTCACTTGACCAAAATTTTGCTTGCGTGTTTCAGCTTCATGAATCGTGACAGCAATAATGACACGCTGGATAGTCGCCGGCATGCTTGCTAAGGTGATTTCTACTACTTCATCATCACCGTCACCTTCACCCGTAGTATTATCGCCCATATGCTGTACTGAACCACATGTTGATTTTAGGTTGTTATAAAAAATAAAATCAGCATCAGCCGTAACTTTACCATCAGCTCCAACCAAAAATGCAACAGCATCTAAGTCAAAATCCGCACCATCTGTTGCGCGATTATCCCAGCCTAAACCTAGTGCAACTTTCGTTAATCCAGGTGCTTCTTTACTTAAATTAACATTACCGCCTTTACTTAATGATACTGCCATCTTTATATCCTCTTTGTTATGTAAATAATGTTATAAATATTGCTGTTGAACTGCTTTCACAATTTGCTGTAACTTACTGTCTTTAGTCGAATCACCAATGGCTGAAAATTTCCAAGCACCATTATGTCGGTACATTTTACCCATAATCATTGCCACTGAACCCGCAAATTTTTCATCATTGGCAATATCATAGGTAGCAAAAATTTCATCCACTCGACTAGCCGTACCTTCATAAATACGCACGCTAGCAAAAGGAATATCTTTAAAATCTTGGTTCTTATATGAATTTAGAATAAACACCACTTGATCAGCATTGCTATCAATAGCTGATAAGTCAATGCTAACCACTTCATTATCTAAACCGTCATCACCGCCCACATCACCTTCAGTATCATCGCCTGAATGCTTAATGCCACCTTTCTTAGCTTGCAGCTGACCAAAATAAACCAAATCCACCAGAGTTTTATTACTATCAAACAAAGCCACAGACAGATCTAAATCTACTGCAACCATTTTTTTACCGCCGAGCAGACCTTTTTTCTCAATCGCGCCCCAGTTAGCACCCACACATAGTTTCTGTAATGCGCCGCCACTTGATTTTTCAAGGCTGATACGTTGCCCTTTTTGCAATGAAATTGCCATTATTTTTCCTATTTAAATAAAAATTAGGCTACGTACTTAACACGAAACATTAATAATATAGTAGGGCGGACTAAAGTCCGCCCTACCATTTTTAGCTGTCCCGCCTTAAACTCGTAGCCCTAGTTTGAAAATAACTAAAGCCATTTAACTTCTATTGTATGTCCCGTTTTAAAATAGTAGCCCGCATTCTTAATTACACCATATAATCTTTTTATTTAAACTTATTTGCCTTAAAAGTATCAGTGTTTTCAGCTTCATTTTCCTTTTTATACTGAATAGATGAATATACCGACAGCGCAATCAATATAGCACCTGCTAAACCAGTAATCACCTCAGACACATGCACAGTCATACTGATCAACATAATCGCAGCTAATACGCCAATAGCATAATGCGCACCATGCTCCAAAAAGATATATTCGTCTAATGTACCTTGACGCACTAGATAAACAGTTAAGCTTCGTACAAACATAGCTCCCATAGCCAAACCCAACATAATAATAACGACATCTTGAGTAATGGCAAAAGCACCAATCACACCATCAAAAGAGAAAGAAGCATCTAATACCTCTAAATAAATAAAACTCATCATGCCAGCTTTTTTGACTAGCCCGCTAACAGCTTCACCTTCTTCTCCATCTTCAAATAGCGCAGCTAAACTATCCACGGCAACAAACAAGATAACACCAAAAACACCAGCAACAAGCGCTTCTAAGCGAACTTCTTCAGGTAATAAGCCTTGTACAATCAACAAAAGACTTAAGGCTACTATCACTTCAATAGCCTCTAATTTACCCCATGAAGCTAATTTTTCTTCAATATACCCTAGCCAATGAAGGTCTTTACCTTCATCAAAAATAAAAGAGAAAAAAACCATCAACAAAAACATACCACCAAATGCAGCAATTTGTATATGTGATGCCATTAAATGCTGAGCGTAAGTGTCAGTGTCATTTAAGGCCATCTCTGTCACACCAGCAAAACTAATCCCTGTTGCCACGCCCACAATGGCAATAGGAAACAGTAATCGCATGCCAAATACCGCGACCAAAATACCCCATGTTAGGAAGTATTGCTGCCACTTCTCATCCATACGTTTTAAAATTGAAGCATTGACGACCGCATTATCAAAGGACAGGCTCACCTCTAGTACGCCAAGTATAACTGTAATAAAAGCGCCATAGAGCCCTGCCCACATATAAGACAGTACGACACAAATAAAAGTAACCAAAAAAGAAAGACGAAAATGTTGCATAAAATTATTCTCTTAAAAAGATAACTGTTTAACGCCTATTAAACAACTGCGGTGACTTAGGTTGCTCTTTTTCTTGCAAGCAATGATAAGCAGCATTTTCAAAGCGAATTCTCAATGATTGTGTGCTTTTATTTTCTTTAATAAATTTCTCAGCTTCAATTGCTGTTAAATCTTTCAACATAAACTGAGCTATACACATACAAGGCTTCGCGTAGCGCTGCTTGTCATATTCTTTATTATTTGATTGAGCGATTTCTCTAGCAACACACTGCTCAGCAAAATCATGTTCAAAAACATGTTTTTGTATATCAGTTACTGTCGCATCATGACTATGATCAAAGGGATTATGAACTTTGGCTTTGCCTACTTGCTGTTTGGGCTCATCATCAGAACAAGCACTCAATATAAAGACCAACCCTAAACAGAGAGCCACCGAACCTAATTTATGTATATTTTTCTTTTGCATAAGAATCAACTAGAAAATAAATAATATGCTCACTTATATAGTGAGCTATAAAAATTAAACCTGAATAATATCATACATCAGGCCCTTAAAAATGGCTCCCTAAGAAAACCCTTATTTAATCATCGCTAAAAACAGCGCCTTACTTTTTAGTAAAAAATAAACTAAAAGTAACAGGCACAGCGGCATTAATACTTTGTAACTTTGCAATATTGCGCAGCTTATTAAGCCCTTCCAGCAAATTAAAATTCTTTAAATTTACAATAAGTGGCTGCTTAGAGAAAACTAATAATTTACCTTCTTTTAGACGTGTCACTTGTACGACTACCGGCAAAGTTTGCTTTACGCCATATAAATCAATAACAGCATCTAATTCCATTTCCTTGCTATAGCCTAACTTTATTGCTTTTATATCAGCTGAATCTATCTTCAAGCTAGCAGTTGCTTCTGGAAATTTGGCAATATTAAAAAATAGTGTACGCAAGCGATCATCTCGAATATCAATCCCTGTATCAACGCTGCTTAGGTCAACCCTGAAAGTCGCCTGACCTCCCTTAATACGCCCTTGCATAGCCTCAAAACTTTGAATTTCAGTTTTGCTCGCATTTTTAGTGGTAATGAAGTCCAATGACGATTGATTACTATCTAATATCCAATCAGCAAAGGCAGACTGAGATAGTACTAATAAACTAAAGAAGATTATTTTTTTCATGTGTTATATCCCTACGTTTTAAAAAAATTATTTTTGAGCGGTAAATATACCGTATTCAACCAACTTATTATGAAATAAATGATGTTGTGCTAAACCCACTTTGAAATTAGCTGTCTGAGTTTTACTGCGCATACCTAACCACTGGCTTATTTTTTGTACCGGCTCTAAGCGTTTAGCCACTTTATACATATAATCTGCAGAGGGCATAGTTTGCTCGGTAATATCATCATACTTAATCTGCTCAAACTTGTTATCAATTAATAGCTGTTCAAATTCAGCTCGCAAACATAAATTAGGCACAGCCCAGCCATTCAAACAATCAACCATGAATGGCCAATCTTGATCAGAAATCTCACTTTTAGTCAAAAAACCATCACAAACTACCACGCGCCCGCCTTTGCGCAATAAACGATAAGCTTCACGCAGAAAGTCACCTTTATCCAAGGCATGACAAACACTCTCTAAACCCCAAACCACATCAAAGCTCTCATCAGGATAAGGGGTATTACAAAAGTCTGACACATCGAACTCAACCAGTTCAGCTACACCATGGCGTTTTGCGTGCAAGCCTGCATAGTGTGCCTGTTTAGCGCTAATTGTAATAGCTTTCATGGTATTGCCATGATTTTTAGCCATCCAGATAGAGCTTCCACCAATACCACAGCCAGCATCAAGCACTTTGTCTTCTGGTTTTATGCCAGCAACATCATACAATCTCTGATTTTTATTGAGCAAAGACTGGGTATGTGACTTGGTATTTTCATCCCAATAACCATAGTGCAACGCGAGATCATTACGATTACTCCAAGCAAATAAATAATCCCAATAGCAAGCATCATAATGCCTAATGGCATCTGCTCTTAATGCTTCTGGCGAGGCATTAGCATCACTTTGCAAAGGACCATCACGGTAATCTTGGTTTGGTTTAATTATGTGCATGTTTAATTTTTATTATTTTCTAATGTTCTATATGATAAGACGTATGTTTATACGGTTTGCTTAACAAAGCAAAATTTAGCTTTTACTTTAGAGGCTAGTATTAAGGCAGGGCCGGCTCCAGCCATTGCCACGGCATCGACCAAACAATACCACGCAGCGACACCGCTAGGCGGGTTGCCTTGCGTCAAACCAGAAGCGGGGTCAATAGGAACCCATGCCCATGTACCCGCACTAGTCCCGATCAACTCTAACCATGTGGTAATAAAAAAAGCCCCCAAATAAATCATCGGTGACTTACCTTTAAATAGGTAGATTAAAAACACCACAAACAAAATAGCCCCGATTTGATCGCTGCGCCCTGCATAAGCAGTTAACCCCCAGATTGACCAAGTACCACAAGTGATAACAATAAAAGCAGCTATAGCACGAGCATAGCGCAAGAAAAAGCCAGAGCGCGCCAAAATAACCGCCGTTAAATAGACCATGCCATGCCCAGCGGGAACATATAAGGGAACTCCCCCAAATCGATAAATATAACCCTGCATATAAGGTGATGCAAACAACTCACCTATTGTTGCAAAGAGTAAAGCTACACAAACCTGAGCACGTACTAATTTCGATTCACGCGACAATAACGCTGCTAAGAAAATATACCCAAAAAATGCCAATGCCCACTGAAGTTTTTGCGGTGCAAAACCATCTAAAGTCAAACAAACCGCTGTACAACTAAAGGTAAAAGCAACGACTTTATAATCGAGAGTATTATGAGCATAAGCCACTCCAGGCTCAGGAAAATGGCGAAACATATAAGGCTAGCTCCTGCTAATTAATTTATATTTTGCCAGTTATTTTAACATAGCATTCCAGCAAGGTATTTATACAAACCAATAGGCAACAAATAAATAGCGCACTAATTTTCCAAAAAAAATAAATAGTGTAGCCACTAACATGGGCAATTTCAGCCAGCCCCCCGCAAAACACAAACCATCACCAACAACTGGCAGCCATGATAACAGCAAACTCCAGTTACCCCAGCGACGCACCCACACCAATGATTTCTGCTTTTTTTTATCTAAAACATGTTCAACTGGATATTTCTTTGCTGCCAAAGTCCCTAACCACCAAGTTGTTAATGCTCCTAAAGTATTGCCAACCGTAGCCACACCAACAAGCAACATAACGGGCTGTAGCTGTTCTGCCACCAAATAAGCGAGTACCGCTTCTGAGGCGCCAGGAGCAATCGTTGATGAGATAAAAGCACTGACAAATAGACCCCAAACTTCTAGCACGTAACAATATCCTCTTATAAACAGTCATAAAAAAGCCCCTATTGATAACATCAACAGGGGCTTTTTTGAGTTTTAAAATAAAAACGAACTTTTATTTTTTCTTTACTAAATTAATTAACCAGCTAATCACTTTTACTGTGATATCAACACCCTGCTTAACCAACCCGACTAGATATACAAACACCTCACCAGCACTCATACCTTTAAATTTACGAGCTAATAATGGAGCGAGAATTAGACCGACAGCTAAACCAATAATCGTAAGGCCTGAAAAAAACGAGTCATTACCAATGACTTTATCTTTCATTTCGGTAAATTCTTCAACGACCACATCAGACAGACTTTCATCAGGATTTTTATCTGAGTAATCATCCTGAATGACATAAGCTGTTACCCCAGGAATACTAGGTAAGTCACCATCACCTTTACCAATTTTTAACTGGCCTTTCATACCTTTTTCCATATGCTGTGCGATATCGCAATGCACTAGGTAAGTTTTATCACCCGGTGGAAAAATTAATGTACCTGTTACTTTACCTGGACCAGTCACTTCTAAGTGAAACATGCCTTTAGGGTATAAGTATTTTGGCAGACCATGCATCATCCATTGATGGCGCACATTATCATCATTAACAAAATTAACGGTTAATTTAGTACAAGGCTCAAATTGATACTCCTGCACATCAAAAGCATACATACGCCCCGGGAACTTTTCCGCGTATTTATGTCCTGCATGTACAGTAATTTCCTTAGTTGCAGCAAGACTACTACACCCACCAGGCAAAACATCTGTGTTTTGCCCCATGACCATAGCACCCGTCATATCCATTAAATGACCGTCACCGTGATCCATCATCGATGTGTGATCTTCAAACTCTTTTTCAGCAAACACGGGAGCTGATAACACTATGGTCAGCGCAGCTATTGATAAATGCTTAATCATTATCATTTCCCCCCTTTCAATGAAGAGATAAAAGCGATCACCTTAACTCTATTAACCACTAAAGTATAAGCTAACAAGCCCAAAAACAAACCAAAAATCAGATTTCTAAATGAGTTGTCTGTCGGTGCTTGAATATCCGCAGATCCAGGTGTTACATCAGGCGCCGCCATTTTACTTGCAGGCGGAGCAACATAACCCTCAGCATCAATTTCACCTAAACTATTCCAGTCATCAATATTTTGCCAAACTGGCAGCTTACGATCATGAAACTTTTTAGTGAATAATGGCGCAATGCTCTCACCAATGGTTTTTGGCAGACCGACTTCATTCAGGTATTTTTTATACACTAAAGCACTAACATTACCACCAGGATTCATACCATTAGTCGTAATACCTTTTTCACGATGATCGTGAAAAATCCAGATACCTTCACCGTAACTATGAAAACCATCATCAGTGGTATTGATTTTTAAATCATTACGCTGTGCAGGTGCTAAATCATAAACATCACGTGTAATTTGCGCGACAGGGTTATGCTCGACACCATCATAGTGAGTAATTGTCCCTTTATGTCCATGCGTATGCATAGCCAAGGTTTCACCGGTACTATTAAACATACGTAGTTTAATATTTTTATCCGGCTCAGCAACGATGATTGACTCTCTTAAAGTGTACGGGAAAGAACGACCATTTAAAGTGTGGTAATCTTCAGTTGAGTCCGTCATATCGTATTCACGATTCATTTTCTTCGCGATTAAACGCGGGTCATTTGATTCCTGAATAATGCTATGTAATTCTTTGTCCATCGCATGATAATGCAAGTCATATTCACTATCATAGTCTTCTAAAATCGCTTTCGATGGATGCCTTACTTGCCCAGCACCAACATTGAAAGTTTGCACCCAGTTATTCGGGCGATTTTCTTCAACCACGAACATACCAACCAAACCCATCGCTAAATGCACATGCGTCTGTACGTGACAGTGGTAAACAAAACTACCTGGCACACGCGGGCGTATTTCATAAGTTTTACTTTGGCCTGGCAAAACAAATTTATCACTTGTTTGTGGTACACCATCATTTCCTTCACCTGAACTATCCACCCAAGGGTGATCTATCCCATGCAAATGAATCGTATGTGGAAAATAATGCGTATTTTCTAGCTGTATCCAAATCGTATCGCCTTGCTCCACACGAATAACTGGAGATGGCGCTCTTAAAAGAGGATTAGCATCAACACCAACAAAACTATTCGTCGCCATACCGCGCGACTTAGGTGCAAATACCCACATACCTGGCTGAACACCTGGTGCTATATCAAAAGTAGGTACTAGACCTTTAAAATCAGGTGAATGGCCGTTTAGCTCAGCGACTTCTAATTTAATAATAATTAAATCAGGATCACCATCACCATCCATGTCATTCTTTTTAATAATTCCATCGGCCGCATAATAGGTGTTCATCAATGTTTGCATTGATATATTATTTGTGCCTTTTACTTCTGCGGCAATAGCATAAGGGTTATCAGGGCTACAACGTAGTGACTCCTGCATATCAACCCCATCAATGGTCTGAGCGACACGCCATTCTGGATTATTTTCATTACAAGGCGCTTCAACTTCTCCGCGATCTACTTCTACTGATTTAGGTAAGCTGACAACAGCTGATGCCGCGAACGGCATCAACATGACAGCAGCACCCAATAGCAGTCCTAAAGGATTTTTCTGCATTATTTAGTTACCCTAAAATTAAAAAGAAACGAGGCTTTAAGCTTTCTTAATATTCGCGATAATCTCATCGACTTTGCTTTTAAAGCCAGCATGAGAAAGATACAGAACATATAACCCTGCTAAAGCAAATAATAGGTACATAAACATACTTTTTGAACTTGTTACCTGTCCTTTACCAGCCTCAAACCCCATATGAGCATCTAATCTCTCGCCACCATCTTTTAATAAAGTGATATGAATTAAATATTTACCTGCTTCTGGCACACCATTATCTAATTTTAAGATAACTGAACCTGATTTATGCTTTTTTGCTTCCATAAAAAACACACGAGTACCTTCAGGCTCTTTAGTCACTTCAAATTCAACAGCCATATTACGAAATCTAATATCTTGATAATCAAATACTAACTGTGTCATCGTTCCTATATCAGGAAGGTTTCCACAAAAGTCTTCTGCAGGATAAGCAAGAGGTTGGTAAGCGGTATAATGAATCCAATGTTCTGGTTCTAATTCAAATTTACACTGATCAGTGTCTGTACCTGCTGCTCCACCATGTGCCCATAAAGTCGCAGAAAAAAACAAACCTGCAAGTGTTAATAAACTTGATTTTATGATACTTTTTCTCATAACTTCTTCCTCTTAAAAATATTTATTATAATTATTTGACTACTTTTTTCGCAACCAAGCCAATAAGGCACGAAATCAGACTGGAACTCTAACATATAGACCTTCACAAAGAAAGGTTACTTCCCTAGCTATCATTAGCTGTTTTTTATTATATCAGATAACACTTATATTGCTATTGCTATTGCTATCCCGCTCAGCTTTTCGTAAAATTTTAGTAATTATCATTCCGCAACCTAAGGCCCCATAAATGTCTCATCTAACAAACGCTCCAGAATGGTTGGCTTTAAAAGCCCACCAACAAGATGTTAACCCGTTACATATCAGAGACTTATTTGCAGCCGACCCGACCCGATTTAACACTTATTCAACGTCATTTGATGATCTATTATTTGATTACTCAAAAAATAGAATCACCGAAGAGACGTTACCATTACTCTTTAAATTAGCTAATGCGAACCAATTAAAAGCACATATTAGCGATATGTTTGCTGGTAAACGCATTAATAAAACAGAAAATCGCGCTGTCTTGCATACTGCACTACGTAATCGTAGCAATACACCAGTCTATGTCGATGATGTTGACGTTATGCCGCAAATCAATCACGCCCTACAAAAAATGCGTGATTTTTGCAGCGCAATTCACTCAGGCGAATGGACTGGCTATACAGGCAAACGCATCACTGATATCGTCAATATCGGTATCGGTGGCTCAGATTTAGGCCCAAAAATGGTCACTAAGGCACTAACACCTTATGCTATTGAAGGCATGAGCGTACATTTTGTGTCTAATATTGACCAAGCAGACTTAGTTGAAACGCTGAACCAAGTACCACCTGAAACGACTTTATTTTTAGTCGCGTCGAAAACATTCAGCACTCACGAAACCATGACCAACGCTTCGTCTGCACGGTCTTGGCTATTAAAACATGCGAATAATGACAAATCTGTAGTGGCAAAACATTTTGTCGCTCTCTCTACGCACAAAACTAATGTCGCAGAATTTGGCATAGATCCACATAATATGTTTGAATTTTGGGACTGGGTTGGCGGCCGTTACTCGCTCTGGTCTTCCATCGGACTATCTATCGCACTTTATCTAGGCATGGATAATTTCGAAGAATTATTAACTGGTGCGCACGAAGCCGATAAGCACTTCCAAGCAGCACCATTTGAAGAAAATATCCCTGTAATTATGGGCTTATTAGGTGTCTGGTATAACAACTTCTTTGATGCAGAATCACACGCAATGCTGCCTTACGATCATACGATGCAATTTTTTGCAGACTATTTTCAACAAGGAGACATGGAAAGTAACGGCAAGAGTGTTGATTTAGAAGGCAAACCCACTGATTATAGTACCGGCCCTATTATTTGGGGACAACCGGGCACTAACGGCCAACATGCTTTTTATCAGTTAATTCATCAAGGCACCAAATTAATTCCTTGTGATTTTCTAGCACCTGCTCAAAGTCATTACGACTTATCAGAGCACCACGATATTCTTATTTCTAACTTTTTAGCGCAAACCGAAGCATTAATGAAAGGCAAAACAGCCGACGAAGTTAAAGCCGCGCTAGGTAGTGATGCCAGTGAAAACCTCATTGCCTCAAAAGTATTTTCAGGCAACAGGCCGACTAACTCATTTCTATTTAAAAAACTAACGCCACATACTCTCGGTAAATTAATTGCCCTGTACGAACATAAAATATTCGTACAAGGAAAAATTTGGAATATCAATAGTTATGACCAAATGGGCGTAGAGCTAGGTAAAATTCTAGCGGTAAAAATCTTACCTCAGCTTGAAGGTGATACGCCGGTGGCTTCGCACGATAGCTCTACCAACGGCTTAATTAATTACTACAAGAAAATACGCTAAGTCCGACCTTGCTGCTACAACGCCTTTTTCTAATACTGCTGTTTCCTTTATTAAACGCATGCGATGCGCCTCAAAGTGAACCAGCAGTTGAGAAAGCGACACCAGCCCCAGCCATTCCATACAACAACCAACTTGAGCGTGTCAAAAAAACAGGTCTATTAACCGTATTAACTCGTTACGACCCCACCACTTACTATGAAAGCGCTGATGGATTTACTGGTTTGGAGTATGATTTAGTACAATTATTTGCCCAACATTTAAAAGTTCAGACCAAGTTCATTATTCCTGACACTTTCACACAAATCTTGCAAAAAACCCAAACAGGTGACGCTGATTTTGCCGCGGCTGGCATAACTATCACCTCAGACCGCCAGCAACAGCTCTTATTTACCCCACCCTACCAAGAAATTACCGAACAAATCATCTATCGCTCCGGAACAAAACCGCCAAAAACAGTAGCCGATTTAAACGGTGGAATTTTAGAAGTCGTACAAGACACTAGCCATGTCGAAACGCTACTGCAATTACAAGAAAGTAACCCAAACTTACAATGGTTTACCAATAAAAACCTAGATACTGACGGACTACTCTATCTAATTAACGCAAGACTTATTGATTACACCGTTGCTGACTCCAATCAAATCATATTAATTCGACGCTTTTACCCTAAATTAAACGTCGCTTTCGATATCAGCCCTCCCCGGCAACTCGCGTGGGCTTTCCAAAAATCAACAGATACCAGCCTTTACGATGAGGCAACTCAGTTTTTCAATAAAATCATCAAAAACAAAGAACTAGAGCAACTACTTGAGCGCCATTATGGTCATACCCGAAATATTAAGTATGTAGGTAATTGCACTTTCCGCTTACATTTTGAAAGCCGATTACCTCAATACCAAGCGTTATTCCACGAAGCCGCTGAAAAATACGCTTTTGATTGGCGAATATTAGCAGCTATTAGCTATCAGGAATCGCACTGGAATAAAAATGCGGTCTCACCAACCGGCGTAAAAGGCCTAATGATGCTAACTAGAGCAACCGCCAAACAAGTCGGCGTAAAAGACAGGATCAACGCCAAAGAAAGTATTTTTGGTGGTGCCCGCTATCTAAAACAGCGCCTCAAAAAAATTCCCACACGAATTCCCGAACCAGATCGCACTTGGTTTGCCCTAGCATCTTACAATATAGGCTTTGGTCATTTAGAAGATGCACGCATCATTACCCAAAAATTAGGTAAAAATCCTGACAAATGGATTGACGTTAAACAGGTACTGCCTTTACTTACAAAAAAGAAATGGTATTCACAAACCAAGCACGGCTACGCAAGAGGTAAAGAGCCTGTGATTTATGTAGACAATATTCGCGCCTATATAGATTTACTACTCTGGTACACCAACAACAAAGAAATTGAAGAAATAACAGCGATGCCCCCATTACCACTTAAAGCTCATTAAAATTTCACACGAATCACACGAATCACACAAACCTTTTATTCTTCTGCTAAACTCCTATCTTTACAACTGTAAATTAAGAAAACCTTCCAATATGCTAACTAAAACTTTAACCCTGCTTGCACTCGGCTCTACATTAATAGGCTGCGCTCATACCGCTGGAGGTATCGCACCTTCAAACATCCCTCTTGAGCCGGGAAGCTATCGTGAACTTGGAAAGGTAGTCGGAGGCGACTGCCAATATAGCCTTTTAGGCATAATCCCACTAACAGGAGGCAATCAAACCCATTCAGCACTAGAGGATGCCTTAAACGACATCCCTAATACTAGCGCATTAGTACAAATCACTTCAGATACTTACAACCAATATTGGATTTTATGGAGTAATAATTGCACTCAAATTCATGCGACAGCTGTAACAACAAAATAAGTGGCGCGTAAATAACAACCCTAGTAAAATAAATACATCAGAAAGCAGTGTTTGAACTTAAAGGCATTAAACCTTGTTATCAGTTGTTGTTCTGTTATCGCCATACATTTTTATATTTTAAGGAGTTTTCTAATGGCAACAGGTAAAGTAAAGTGGTTTAACAACACAAAAGGTTTTGGTTTTATTGAACAAGCTGAGGGCGGTGATGATGTATTTGTTCACCATTCAGTTATACAGGGAGATGGGTTCAAAACACTAGAACCTGATCAAGTTGTCACTTACGATGTGGAAAATGGCGAAAAAGGTTTATCTGCGATTAACGTAACGGCTCAATAAACATACGCGACACTAAAAAGGCTCCTTTATGGAGCCTTTTTTTTGCCCGCAATAAACCTTAGACACATACCTTCCAGCAATGGCATATCCATATACCGATCAACCGTATCAGCCATTAAATCAATTCCCTGCTCCCGTAGCGCAATAAAATCTACAGACTGTATTTTCTGCACGCCCGCCCATTGCAAAAGAGCCGAACAAGCATCCGGCTGATCAAAAACACCATGTAAATAAGTACCTAAAACCTGCTGATCGCTAGATATGGCTCCTTCTCGCACACCACCCTCGAGCTCAATTACTGGTGCTAACAAGGCTGGTCCTTCAGAAATGCCCGCATGAATTTCATAGCCGCGCACAACTGCATCAGCCATTAATAGTCGCCCCGTGACTTGATTTAAAATTTTATCTTCATTTAAGGTCGTTTGCATATCCAACAACCCCAGTCCTTTGCTAGACCCTGACTTACCCTCAATACCCAAAGGGTCATGCAACAGATTACCGAGCATTTGATAGCCACCACAGACCCCCATAACTTTGCCACCGTAGCGCAAATGCTGAAAAATAAACTTCTCCCAGCCCTGCTCTCTAAGCCACGCCAAATCATCTCGAACTGACTTACTGCCCGGCAAAATAATTAAGTCTGCTTTTGCCACCAAATCCGGCTGACTACTGAACTGAATATTCAGTCCTTTATTTAAACGCAAAACATCAAAATCCGTATGATTACTCATACGCGGTAAACGAGGAATGACAATATTAAAAGCCCCCCCCTCAACCTCCGACTGCTTTACTTCAACACTATCTTCAGATTCTAAATACAGATCATGCAAATAAGGCAGTACGCCAAATACCGGCTTTCCTGTTCGTTGCTCCAACCAATCAATACCAGGCTGTAAAATATCAATATCACCACGGAAACGATTAATGACAAAACCCAATACCCTTTGCTGCTCAGACTCGCTTAATAAATCTAAAGTACCCACTAAATGCGCGAACACCCCACCTCTATCTATATCAGCCACAATAATAACCGGACAATCAACTGCTTCTGCAAAGCCCATATTCGCGACATCTCTATCGCGCAGATTAATCTCTGCCGGGCTCCCTGCACCTTCGACCACCACACGCTGATAGCTTTCCTTTAAACGCGCAAAAGATTCCAAAATAACCGGCATCGCTTGTGCCTTGTAGACATGATAAGCTTTCGCATCCAGATTTTTCACAGCCTTCCCTTGGAAAATAATCTGCGCAGTTTTATCTGAATTCGGCTTCAATAAGACAGGATTCATATCCGTATGGGGTGGCAAACCACAAGCCACCGCTTGCACTGCCTGAGCACGACCGATCTCCCCCCCCTCAGCAGTAACCGCACTATTTAATGCCATATTTTGCGGCTTAAAAGGAGCAACCGAATACCCTTGGCGCTTAAAATAACGACACAACCCCGTAACTAATGCACTTTTCCCCGCATCAGAAGTCGTTCCTTGAACCATAAGCGTTATTGCTGGCATTAATTTCCTTTTATATTAAGAATAGAGTCTCTCGCGCTGTGAAATAGCTTGCAAGGCAGACGTTAAATGCGCCCACTCAGCTCCGTTCGCAGGCAAGCCAAAGCGTAAACTTGCAGGCTGCATAAAAAACCGGGTAAAAACAGCCTGTTTTGCAAGTAAGCCATGAATATCTGCGGCATTTTCCACAACTACCCATTGAAATAGTGGAGTAGAACCTGCTGGTATTAATTGATAGTCACTCAGCAAATGAGCCAAACGTTCACCATCTTGCTGTAGCTGCATTCGCGTATCGCCTTGCCACTGCTTATCTTGTAGCGCACAAGCCGTCACAAAGCGGGTAGGATTACTTAACGCCCAAGGGCCAAGCAACTCAGCCAATTGATCTAAAATATCAGCTTCAGCTAAAACAAACCCTGCTCGAATTCCAGCCAAACCAAAAAACTTGCCGATAGAGCGCAAAATAATTAACCCCTTTAAAGGCGCATAAGCACTTAAACTTAACTCAGGCATACAATCAATAAAAGCCTCATCAACAATCAACCAACCATTTTTTTTCTGCAACACATCTAGCCAAGCCAAACACCGCTCTTTACTAAACTGGCAAGCACTAGGGTTATTTGGATTAACCAATACCAAACAATCTAATTGATCAATATGCAAGTCAATATCGTTAGCCGACAAGCTCACTATTGTATGCCCCGCTTTCTGCCAAGCATGCGCATGCTCTGCATACGATGGCGCTACAAGCCCAACTATGCTCGATTTACGCAACTGAGGTAAAGCCTGAATAGCTGCTTGCGAACCTGCAACCGCCAATAAAGAATTACATTGATAATAGTGCTGCGCAGCGTCAATGAGCCCATCCAAACTTTCCGGCAAGCGCAGCCATACAGAATCTGGAATTTTTGGAATAGGGTACCCATTCGGGTTGATGCCCGTAGACAAATCAGTCCAGTCTCTCACTGGAATTTGATATTTTTGTGCCGCTTCCAGCAAGCGCCCGCCATGTTTAAGCAACAAATTCCCCTAGAAAAATAACCCACAACCATAATAGCGCCGTTAAAACGACCAATAAATTAGCACGTCTTATATCGTCATTAACCACAATATACCCAACTCCCAAAATAGGCTTATTTTTTAGTAAGCCATGATAAATCGCAGCCCCACCTAATTGCACATTCAGGCAACCCGCGCCGGCACTCATAACCACACCCGCATTTGGACTTTCGCAAAAAGGGCCTTGTGTTCGCCAACAAAACCAAGCTTTTTTGCTATCGCCCAGTAATAAATAACTTAAAGCAGTCAACCGAGCTGGTAGCCAATTCAATACATCATCTAAACGCGCTGCAGCAAATCCAAAATAAAAATAACGCGTATTTTTATAGCCCCACATTGCATCCAAAGTATTGCTTAATCGATAAAATAACGCGCCTACAGGGCCAGCAATAATAAACCAAAAAATCGGTGCAAAAACGGCATCTGCGCCATTTTCCAGTGTTGTCTCTATGGTTGCTTTACGAATTTGTAACTCATCCATTTTCTCAGTCTCGCGACTTACAATCATAGAAATGGCTAACCGAGCCTGCGCCAAATCACCTTGCTGCAAAGGCCGGTAAACCGCCAAAGTATGCTGCAATAAACTTCTAGGAGCAATACAGAGATAAAGAATAATAGGACTTAGCCATTGATTTAAAATTTCTGGCTGCGTCAACATAAAAACGACAATATTTATCGGCACAATAGCCAAAGCCAAAGCGAGGAAACCATAGGCTTTTTGCTTTACACTAGATTCATGATTCGATTGAATAAATTGCCTTTCTAAATAACTCGCCCACTGACCAAAAAATACCAAAGGATGCCATTTTTTTGGCTCACCCAATAAAATATCAAGTAACAAGGCAAGAAAAAGCTCAAGAGCAATAGACATCTAGTAAACCATCCTAACTTGAGAAAATTTAAAAGACAAAAAAGAGACGTGCGGACAGATAGATATTTTGCACCTATTACATATCAACAGGTACAAACTAGAAGATATAAAAAGAATAATTGAGATCAAATTTTAGGCATAAAAAAACCAGCTAAAAGCTGGTGTTTTTTATATCATCTTCTGTGGTGGGTCCTGCGAGATTCGAACTCGCGACAATCGCATTAAAAGTGCGGTGCTCTACCAGCTGAGCTAAGGACCCTCAGAAGATTTAACTATTATACAACGAAAACTGATTCTAACAAGCTTTTTTTAAAAGTTTTTTTAAATCACTTCTTTCACCAGCCAAGCATAATAAAAATCATGCGCCAGCTACCGGCAATTAAAATGTGAGCTAGACCTTCGTTGAAGCCAGACATTATCCACTCTAGAGATAATTTATGCAACCACTAAAATGCACGCCTGAACAGAAATAAAGGTACGGTTTGCTGCATAAACAAAAAGAAAATGAGTATTTACGTTAGAAGAAACGCCTATTAAAGAAAAAAGTTATTGGCTGGGATAATGAACACCCTCTAAAAAAAGACCTCCAAGCAGAATGCTGTGGAGGTCTTTAGATTTTTTATCCCTTAGCCGTACGAAGACGGGCAGTATCATCATGCGATACTGCAAGATTTATTTCGCTTACGGTTCATGTTTACATTGCTAGCAATCGCTGATGCTGCAAATAATGTTGATGAGATTATAAATTCACCAGATAAAAAGCCAAGCAAGCCAATCATAAATACTAATCCAGTTAAAATATCTTTATATAAATCTTTCATCAGTCAGTCCTCTAAGTAGTTAGTAGTGCGTTTATCTATAACGCAGGTTCATTATAAGCAAGGACGAATCATTCGCAATAACACAAAAATATCATAAATTATTTCCTATTTGGATACAATAAAGTCATAAAGTTTTCATATATCTTTAGTACAGCAGCCCAGATTAAGAATTACACTTTATTCAATAGGCTTGAACGCCAAATTTCAGTAGCATCCTAGGCAGGATATCATCTAAATTCTGCACTTCCTCATCAGTTAATTCGATTAAATTGAAGTTATATTTCTGATAAATAGCCTGTTTCTTTTGCTTTCGGGCTAGATATTTTTCATCGTTATCGTAGCCCCAAAATTCAATATAAACCTTTCCTGTCGGAATATAAAAATCACAATAGACTTCTTCTTCAATTGGTAATTTACGTTCGTAGGCATGGACAATTTCAGCCATATACAGCCAGTTATCAATTAGCATTTCTGCTTTTGATCTAACAAAATGACCGTCTGTACTGCGATGTTTTGCCTGAAATTTCTCTCTAAAGCTTTCTAGTTTTTTCTCGCCCGTTTGCGGCTTTTCAACCCCCGTCATATTATCAATACTATCTTTTAATGCCGGCGTGTACAGAATGGCTTCAGGCCACCGCGCATAAGGAATACCCGAGCGTGAATCTTCACCTTGCTGTGCGCCTAATTTCTTTCCTTGCTCTGTTACCAGCCAGCCTTTTAGGCCTCGCTTAATCCACCCCAGCTCAGACAAAACATAATTCATTTTCTTAGATGAAATATCAAAATGCTTACCAATCGCTGTTGCAGTTATAAGTTTTTGGCTTGACGTATCCAATACTACGTTAGGTGTTTTTGACGACACTTCAAAATCAACATTTTCAGGCCAAGCAACATATTGCCCATATTTCCCGCTTAAATGCACACCACCTAACTGTTCGCCGGCAGGCATCAAAACCCATTTATCATTATCTTTCCGTATCAAGCCTTGGTCGCTTAGTTGTATAAATAATTCCGTCTGCACAATGCCACGTTTTTTCGCTAACTGTGTGGTCGAAATTTTCTTTTGCTCAGTCATCCTACTGTCTCCTTGTTATCCGTCATTAACAATTTCAATTAGGTAATATACATCTCACCTGACAAACCTTTACGCTTTACCAGCTTCAAATCAATCTGACTTTCCTTATGCTCACAAGAAAATTCAGAGCCTTTGCGGTAATTTGAACAAGCCCAGAAGTCACCATAAGGGCCTTTGCGTAAACGCATACTACCGCCGCATTTAGGGCAAATGGGCTCGATATAATCACAGCGCTTACTGGCACACACTTTAAAACGCCCCAGCTCTTTTAACTCGCCACCGCACCACTGACAAGCAGGTTCCGTATGTGTGCACAAGGGATACTGGTTACAACCAAAAAAACTGCCATATTGACTGTCTTTTGCCTGCATAAATCCTGTTTGACATTGGCTACAGGGCTTATCAGACATCTTGTCTTGAATGCCTGCACCGTGAAACTCATCACTGTGCATTTCGTATTCATCATGAATAAGCTCTCTAATAAAGTCAGAGGCTTTAGTCGCATCGCAGATTAAATACACATGATGCCTAGCCCGAGTTAAAGCAACATAGAATAAACGCCGCTCTTCGGCATAAGCAAAATCTTCCGCTTTAGGCAGCAACAAATCTAACAAGGCCGGCGTTGCTTTTTCTGCCGGGAAACCATGTTTACCTTTATCTAAGCCTAAAATAATCACAAAATCCGCTTCTTTCCCCTTAGAAGCATGCACGGTCATAAACTGTAGTTGTAAGTTTGGGTACTGGCTTTTATAAATACTTAACTCCGGTTTTTTAAAACTGACTCGCGCCAAAATCAACACACTAACCGCCTTATTCTGATTTTTAGCATGAATAGCTGATAAAGCCGCATTTAAACCAACGGAATCTTGATTGGTTTTGATTAGCGATACCGCCGGTTGATTGAGCTGATGATGACTGTCTATCCGTTTTTCAATTTGTGTGCTATTTCGCATAACAAATTGCGATGCAAACTCGCTAATCTTATTATTAAAGCGGAAAGTCTTATCTAAAACACTGGTTGCGGTGTAGCCAAAATACTCACTAAACTCTTTGGTAATCGTGACATCACTACCGGTAAAACGGTAAATAGATTGCCAATCATCGCCCACACAAAACAAGCTATTATCTGCCTGCTGATTCAATAGAGCTTTAATCAAACGCGCCCGACTGGCGGAAATATCCTGAAATTCATCAACTAATAAATAACGGTACGGTGATTGATATTGCCCGCTTTCTACATAACGTATTGCCAAACCGATCATATCTTCAAAATCGATAGTTTGCGTATCACGAAGCTGTTGTTGATAAAGCTCATAAATCGGTTCAAATAAAAATGCCGCAGCCTGCATGCGCTCTTTATCTTCATGCTGCCCCGCCAACGCGACCATGTCTTTAATACTAAAATACGCAGATTTGAATAAGATGAGTACCCTTGCTAATAGTTGAGCAAGGGCAGAAACTTGGCCTAATTGGTTTAGCTGTTTTAATAATTCATTATTCGCCAGTGGTTTAAAAATGATGCCTGCTTGCTGCAATTGTTCGCTGAGACTTTGCGTTAATATACCCTGGTGTTTTTGATAGCTATAAGTTTCAATTAGTTGGGTCTGATGCTTTTCATGCAAGCTTCGCTTCCAAGTCATGCCCTCCAGATAACTTTGCTGATCAATAAACGGCGGTGTGTTATTGTGCTCATTGACTGCAAAATGCTCAATATAAATATCATAACCCGGCAAGAAAAAATCCGGTTGATACGCTTTATAATCAGGCCCAGAGGTATTTACCTGATAATTAGCTTCATATTGATAACGCACACCTTGCCGGTAAAGAAAGTTAGCGATCTCACATTCTTCATAACTTTTGACTAATTCACCCTGCAAAGTGCGAATATCGTTATCTAAAATATACTGATTATATTCACCTAGACTGTTAAATCTAAAAGCACTTTTATACGGATAACTAAAGCGCAAAAAATAAGTCACTAAGCGAGACTTATACTGCTCATCATTTAAAAGCTGCTGCATTTGCGCATCAACAAAACGCGCCCTCAGGTGCTCATCTTCTGCCATTTTAGAGATTGAAGGCACGATACCTTCAACCTGACTAATAATATGCTTGCCTAAGCTATGGAAAGTTTTGACCGTTAAACTGCTTACTCCTAGCTTAGCCTGAATACGCTCTTCCATTTCATCCGCGGCTTTACGCGCAAAAGCTAACATTAGAATCTCTTGCGGACGTGCAATGCCGGATTTTAATAAATAACCCGCTCGACCAATCATGGTGCTGGTTTTACCTGTACCTGCCCCAGCTAATACCAAATTATGCTGCTCATCAATAACACATGCTCTACGCTGTTTATCGGTTAATGGGTTTGCTTCAACTTGATCAAAAAATACCTGAAATTCAGTAAGCTGCTGTTGCACATAGGCTTCATTCCATTGCTCTATATAAGCATAGCCATAATTTAACATTGGTTGTATTGCTTGCAACATGGTTACAGCGGAAGGCTCTACATAATTAGCAGCATCCTGTCTTTTAAGCGCCAGTGCCAAATGTTGATGCGTTTTTAACCATTGCTGTGCCGACGGGTAACGAATATATCGCTTAGCTTGAAATATACTTTGTGCTTGTAAATAAGCTTGCTCAATATCGGGAGCTAAACGCTGATAAAACGCGCTCATATAATTTTTCGAGGCCTTATTTAGCGAAACTTGTAAGGTTTTCACTTGTTTCTTAGTAATGCCACCAAGAAGAATTTTTTGTCCATCAACTAAATAAATAACTAAGCTATTCCAGAATATACCTGGCTCAACGACTATTTCTGATTCTATGGCTAAATAAGGGATATGCTTTTCACCTTTAAGCACAATACGGTCATCATGTGTGTTAAAAGCAAGGTAATCAGTATGACTAGCAAATAATTGCGCTAGCCAGCCGGTGCGGTAGCTTGTAGTGTTAGAGGGTTTACTCGCCAAGGTAAGCGTCCTGTGCTGAAAAGATCATAGTTTAAAAAGACATTTATCTTTTTGCCTTATTATAAACCTTATCGGTGATTTCTTTATTGCTAGGAGTAGAGCTAAGATAGTTTAGCACCAAGAGAGATGCAATGTTAATGCGAGGGTTTAAAAATAAAAACGAGGTCGTGAATGACCTCGCCTTTTTATCGATAATAGTTAAGGAGCAATATCAATTATTCATGCCATTACGTTACTGTTCTGTGGATCAAATCAGCCCCCCCCCCTTCTTAGTCACTTCAAAAATTTTCAGCTTATATATGCCGGTACCACTAGCAGGTAAGGCAAATTTTTCTCTTCATTGAGAGCCGATCTTGGTATGTTGATCCACAATAGATCCATTTGGTAATGTCCACATTGCATGTACATCAGCAACTCTAATACCGTACCATGTTTATCTACAGGCCAAACTAAACCTTTAATAGTATTATTTTTTTGATTTATAACTAACTGCAACATTGTCGATAGACATGCAATTATTTATACAACCAACATTAGTGTCGGTAACGGCAATAACAGTTTAAACTGCCAGCTGCAGCAATTGTCCCATCTGCTGGGCCAGTTGATGGAAACCGGCGGGCCCCTCAACACTTTGTGGCTCCCAAATCACTGAGCCACAGTTATGATTTATACCTTGAGCACATAACTTTGCTCATGAATTCAATATGAATCCATGAGCAAATACAGATGTGCTTAGAGATAAAGTAACTATAAATAATAAATATTTCGTAGAATTAACCCTTTTTAGTTTTTTTAGTGGTGGAATATATTGTGATGCTTTGGCTTCGCGACGACGATAGAAAGGGCCTTGTTTTTTTAAACTGCTTAAATTTAAAATTTTCACAAGTCTATATTTGTCACCCCGATGCAGGAAGAACCTTGCTCACGCTGAAAAGCAGAAACTGTTTGTGACCTATTTTGCGCAACATCAGTTAATGATAAAAAAGAAAACTTAATATTAGGTGTCACATTAACCAAGAGCAAAAACAAAGAAGCAAAATAAGGCATGGATTGCACTAATAAAACGGCCGTCCATAATTGGCCACTCAAGTTATCAAATTGTTCTAGTGACATCATAAAAGCGGCCGCAGACCAAAGTAATATTAACAACAATAACTCCTCTCTAATGGTGACCAACCCTGCTAAAAATGGTCTTTGTTTTTCAAACTTAGGAGTTCGTAAAAACGGACGGCCTGAAGTAAAAAGCCCCTGCCAAATCGCCTTAGCAACCGTATGGGTCAGCGCTAGCCCAGCTATCGCAGCACCCAATGTTTGCAACTTTGAGCAACTAACGCGGGCATGGTAAAGCCAGAGCGTGCGAAACACTTTGAATCCAAATAAGCCAATAGTCGGCAATATAAACGCATTAACCGGAAGCTCACTGTGCACAGGATCGTATACTATTTGGGCGGTCAGAAATAAACTGGCAAAGGTAAACACCAAGGCCAAAGCATCAGAAAACCAAGGCAACCAACCGGCAACAAAATAATATCGCTGCGCAGGGGTTAATTCAGCATTATTGCCTAGTAACAATGCTTGCCAATGGCGCTTAAGGATTTGCATAGCCCCGTAAACCCAACGATGGCGCTGCGTCATATAACCTGACATGGTGTCACACCACGACCAAATGAATCTTGCACATAAACGGAATCATACCCGGCGCGATACAGACGCAAGCCTAACTCGCTATCTTCACAAATACACCATTCACCCCAGTTACCTACATATTCCAGAGCCGACTTTCTAACTAAAGTCATAGTGCCATGCTGGATGATCGCATTTGATTCGTTGCGCTGAACCATTCCAATTTGAAAAAACCCCGCATACTCCCAGTGGCAGAAAGCTTTAAATCTATTTTCCTGCCAATCGCGGTAATCTTGGGGTGCTTGAACAAAACCAACATCCTGCTTTGCAAAATAAGGCACCAAGCTTTTTAGCCAATCAGGGTCAACAATATAATCACTATCAATAACTGCAATTATTTCTGCATCCTTAGCTGATTTCTCTAGCGCATAATTAATTGCACCCGCTTTAAATCCAGGCCAGTTCTCTAGGTGGAAAAACTGAAACATTACACCTAGTCGTTTGCATTCGACTTCAACCGGCTGCCATACAGCGTTGTCTTTAGTATTATTATCAATAACTAACACTTCAAGGTTGGGGTAATCCAACTTAGACAGCGCGAATAGCGTTTGCTTCACCATTTCCGGTGGTTCATTATGAATAGGAACATGCAATGATACTTTTGGATAATTAAAATCACTTGGTACCGACAAGCCCTTAAAGCTACGCGCGCCTTTGCGATTCCAAAGCACTTCTGAAATTTCTAAGGTTTCCACTAGCAAGACTAGAATAGCTAGGGCTTGCATCAGCAGTAATATCCCCCAAAGTAGCAAACTTATATCAGTCTGATATTGGCTAGCCCCTATTGAAATTGTCCAGGCGATTGTCGAAGAAGAAAGATTCGCCATGATGCCAAAGAAAACCTTTCCGGATAATTTCATACGCACCCGAGAAAACAAAAACAAAGTCATCAAAACCATGCTGAGAATAGCTGCCACCGAAGCCCAGTCCTGCCAATCAGGCATTTCAAAAACATCTCCGTGCATCTCAAATTTGGCTTGACGGTCAGCATTGAAGATTCCCCAATAAGCACCAGAAGAGCCTTCCTTAGTTTGTTTCCATGGCTGATCAAAGGCTTCTACTAAATAGTAAGTTACGCCTTCACTTTTAGCACGATTCAAAAAATCACGTAGAAACTTTACTTGATTTGCTTTACTTGCCTCCGCTCTGCGTATCGGCTGCCCATCTGAGGGCCAACCCACTTCCGTTATGACGATGGGCTTATTAGGAAAAGCTTTTTGTAAAGCATGATAACGGTCAAACACGTAATCTAACGCCTCTTCTATCGGGATACCTTCCCAGTATGGTAGGATATGGGTCGCAATAAAATCAACTTCATTAGCTAATTCTGGATGAGCCATCCAAATATCCCAGGTTTCAGATGTGCTAACTGGACGCCAAGTCCGTTTACGCACTTGCCTAAGGTAAGCCGTGAGCTCTTCTACGGTGACCTCTTTACGCATAATAGACTCATTACCCACGAGCGTTCGCACGATATTGTCGTGCTCACCACGACTAATATTAATTAAAGTATCAACCTCTTTTTGGCTGGCAACAGGATCACTACTAATCCAAGCGCCAATCGTTGCGTTTAGTTTATGCTGTGCAGCTAAGCCTGGAACTTGCTCAAGACCATTCAGTACACTATAAGTTCGCACCGCATGAACTTTTCCTGCCAGCAAAGAAAGGTCCTCGTTAATTTCCGCTACACTTGGAAAAAGCCCCTTTTCAGGATCATCCCCAGCACGCATAGGGCTAAAGGATACGCCCATCATTGGCCCAACCCAAGATTGAACTTTATCAGGGCGATTCATATAGGCCCAGAAAAATAGATTGGCAATCACAAGCAGGCCAAGCATTACAACCGAAAAACTAGTCTTTTTCATTAATTTACCTCAACTAAATATCAAAATAGACTATCCACAATATTGCGCCTGAAAACATTTAATTCTAAACAGCTATTAGATAGTTTTGATCATTAACTTTCGAACTAAGCAAGTTATATTCCACATATACTAAATAGAATTAAATAACTTTAAATTCAAAGGACTAGATACTTTATCTAAAGCTCCACCAGACTATAAAATGCATTTATTGAGGTGAGGTCGTCACAACTACCCGACAGAATATAAGCCCCCACTCTCAACTCTAATAGTTTCGCCTCTTAAATAACTAATAAATATAAACTCGAATGAAGGATAAGCTCAATTTAGTCCATGAAATACATGATAATGGCGGACTAAAGCAGGATTTACTTCTTAGTTTAATGGAGTTACTTTAATTAGATTGGCATAGATAATGAACGTCGCTGGATAGAGACATTGGGGGTTCTGACCTGATGTTACGCACTCATTTTATAAAAATGAAGAGTTTGAAAGGGGAGATAAAGCACATAGAGAACCTAGCATTTCGGCTTTAGGAGGGAGCTTAAACCTTCGTGTCAGCGCAAAAACTAAGATTTCTCCTGCGTCGAAGATGGCAGTGTATGTTTTTTGTAGCCAATAATCAGAACAGTAGCGTTCTTAATAAACAGTCTTTTTCAACAGCCTAGATCCGAACTTTTACTACAATGAGAAATCACTCTTATCAGTCGCAAACATCATCATTTTCAGCAAAAAGGTTGGGGTCTATTTTCGCTAATAATTGTTTGATCTGTGGAATCGATTCACGCATTGCCTGTTCCCCGATAGCTGCCATTTCATCAGCCCGCGAAAACTCGGTGATATCGAATGCTTTCACGTCAGGTGCAATCACAAAATCCGCTGGTTGAACGCCTACTGAATTCATATTGACGTTTTGTACCAGAGAAGTCCGCATGATGGTCTGCAGTATTGAGGCTTTCTTCATTTTGTCTGTCGGAGTATCGGCGGTATTTTGGGAAAATACCTGCTCTATCTCCTCAGTCACGCTGACAGCAATGACAAAATTGCACCCTTTAGAAACTAGTATATCAGCCGGCACATTATTGATGATCCCGCCATCGACCAACGCTTTGCCATCGCGATTGATGGGTGAAGAAAGTACCGGCAGATTGATACTCTCAGTAATCGCGTGTGCAGAGTCTCCCGCTTCCCGCACAATAGCCTTGCCGCTGATCAAGTCGACTGTAATTGTATTAACAGGAATAGGCAGCTGCTCCAAGCGGCTATCCTTCAGGTACTTTCTCAACATAGGATCAAAGTGCCCTAACCGGTATTTATAGAGAAGATACCAGTGATCACCACTAGGTAAATGGCGAAATAACCAAGGTGGAGTCAAATCATGGGTAAATTGCTTAACGTTATAATCGACTTCCATCCCAGAAGCATAACAGATGCCGGTCATCGCTCCTGCACTGGTCCCTGCGATCATGTCAATAATGATCCCGTTCTGTTCCAATACTTTGAGTACGCCTAAATGAGCCATGCCGCGAGCAGCACCTCCTCCCAGCGCAATGCCAATCTTGATTCCGCGTAATAGATGTATGATTCTCTCGAAACCATTCAGCAATTCGCGGCTTTGATGCTTCTGCGGCTCATCGAATGACATCTTGAAATCTTGTTTAACCAGCTGCCTCAATGCTGTCGCTACAGGAGCCCACTGGCTACCATCGTCGAGCAACCACACGAGGTTAATTTTTTCACGCCAGCCAGATGCCTTATTTTCAATGGCCTCAAGTCGACTGACTGATGCTTGCCAATTACTCGGAGTGACACACCAAAACACAATTTCACTCGATTCGACTACATTGGCTGACTTGATAGAATCGTTTGCTGAACTTATATCGATCAGTACGCGCCTTGAATCCGACCAACGATTAATTTGCTGGCGGGTATCCTGCTCCGAAACGTAGCTGCCATCTTTAATCAGACAGTAATAAGGAACATTATCCATGGCTTGCCAGTTTGGATCGTCGCTAAGAATGCACAAATCCTCCCCCAGTGCCTGCAATCGTCGGATCAACTTTCGCGTGAGCAGTCGCGTGGCTGACGATTGATGAAAGATGGCTATCAGCTTGGGTTTCTTTTGATGCCGCTCTTTCATTAGTACGTTACGTACTGTATTGGAAATCTCTCGCAAAATATTCTGCTGAAACCGACTGTACTTGTTGGTTAATTCCAGTGCTTTTTGATAATTCAGTCGTAATATTGTTGTCGGATCTTCGGCGACCACTTCAAGCGGTGATGGCTCGCTCAATGCTGCCGCCAAGACACCGATTTGCCCCCCCGTAGTTTGATACCGCTGCAGCAAGACATTTCCCTGAATGTCTATTAAAGTCTGTTTTACGCGGCCATGAATTATCAAAAATATCGAATCAAAAGGCTGGTCAACATGGTGCAGATAGTCTCCTGAAGCAAATTTCAACAATTCGCATTCTTCGGCAATTTCGAGCACGGCATCATCACTCAAGCCATGGGAAAAATCATGCATTTTCAGCAAAAGAAATTTGTCGTCAGTCATAGTATATGTTCCTTGCTTAGAGAGTTAACGTACATATGCTTCAGTCAGAATAACTGGGGAGGCAAGTCATAATTCAGTTTTATCAAAACAGTAAAATCACTAGATTCAGAGCCACCAACATACTTTATTACTAACTGATATTGCCAACTTTATTATGCCTGTCATACATAATTATTGATGCGCAAACACCTAGATTAAGCGACTGGGGAGTATCTATTTTGACAAACTTTAAATGTGCGGTTTTAGAGTGCTTGCTGAGAAATTCTGCGGGAATATCTTGATTTAACTGTGCAAAATACTGCTTTATTTCATCTACATCTGATTTAGTAATGCCTTTTGCTTCACGACCCAGCATATAAGTTGCATTTTTAGGGTGTTCAAACGCCCTTAAATCAGCCGATTCATCAAGAGATTCCACTAAAATCAAGTTAGTTTGAGCTGGCAAATGCTGTAAAAATCCAGATAAGCGCTCAAAATAGATTAGCGTAACAGCGGAAACACCGTCTTGGGTATTCATTTGATGGCTGAACTTATGAATATTGCCTTTGTATTGATCTTGAATAAAACCACCAATCACAAAAATAGTATTCACAGAAAAATTCTGGCCGCTACGAATAATAGTAGCTAAGTTTTCTCGATTTTTAGGTTCTAGTAAAACGATATTCATCGAAGTAATGGTGTTAGGAGTTTCTGTAGATTGGAGGTGATTTGAAACGCACTATTCATCAACCCGCCCGCGCAGTGCTTTTGTTTTTCCACGTTTAACTTTACTATCCATGCGCCTTTGCTGTGAACCTCGCGTTGGCTTTGTCGCTCTTCTAACTTTTTGTACCACCCCGACACCTTTAACCATTTCCCTCAATCGTTCCAGCGCAGCTTCTCGATTTTTCTCTTGGGTTCGATATTGCTGTGCTTTAATAACAATAACGCCCTCTTTCGTCAGGCGGTGATCACGTAAACGTAATAGTCGCTGCTTATAAAACTCAGGTAGTGAAGAAGCTTTAATATCAAAACGCAGGTGAATCGCTGAGGAGACTTTATTAACATTTTGTCCGCCTGCTCCCTGAGCGCGAATGGCGGAAAACTCTATTTCATTATCGGGGATAGAGACATGAGTTGAAATTTCTAACACGGTCTATTTTCAATACCTATAGCCACTTAAAACCACACGCCTTCAGGTAAATAACGCCATTCTCCAGGCAGCAACTTCCCCATAGACACTCTACCAATACGCAAACGCGTCATAGCATCGACGGTTAAACCCACGCTTTCGCACATAAACTTAATCTGCCCTGAGTGGACATTTTTCAGCGCAAACCGCAGTCGTGTTTCACTTTGCCAGCTGACTTTCGCAGCTGGCAATAACCAGCCGTTTTGCTTCATTCTGTCATTTAGCTTTTTCAAGCCATCCGGCTCAATTTCTCCGCTCACATCAACGGTGTACTCCTGTTCATTGTTTTTAGCATCTTCTACTAATTTACGCACAATTTTTCCATCTTGAGAAAAAACCATTAAGCCTGTCGCTCCTGACTCAATAGCTATCGTTGGAGTCAATCTAGCAAAATGGCGTTTAAGTACCCGAATACCCGAACGATCATCCTCCGTATGCGTCTCAGGAGTAATCAATTGCATCGGTGCAGTCGGCGTGCTGACATCAAAACCTTCAGGCAAATTGAGCAGCATAGTGCGTGGCAAAACAGCTGTTAAATTTGCATCCGCATGCAATTCAACCTTTTGCCCTAATACCTTAAATTGCGGCTGATCAATCACCTCACCATCAACCAGCACCCAGCCGCCTTCTATATATTTCTGCGCTTCTCCACGAGAGCATTGAATCAATGCAACCAAGTGCTTATCAAGACGTATTGCTTCGCTCATAAAATGACCACTCTTATTTTCTCTTATTTAAAATAATTCCTGCTTAACTTAAAACATTAGCAGACGAGCAGTATACCGCTATTCCTGACCACCCTTAGCAGAAACCTAGGGTATTAAGTAATGCTGAGCTATAGTAGGGCGGACTTCAGTCCGCTTTTCTAGTAATAGCGGACTGAAGTCCGCCCTACTTATATTTTATAAATAGGCATTACATAAAACTCATAAAGGTAGCCTGATCCACCCGAAAACCTGAGGCATTTTTATGACCACCGCCACCGAAATGCAGCGCTAATTCAGACACATCAAAATCGCTTATTGAACGTAAACCACAATCATAACACTGACGTTGTCCATGATAGTTATAGGTTAAGCCAAAAGTGCCGGATAATTTAGCTAATTCATGTCCCAAATCACTGGAAAACATTGCTGGCGCATTGACCGCTAAGCCCTCTATACCATTAAGCGTAACCTTATGCCGCGCTTTGAGTAATCGAGCGACATTTAACTTCTGTTGTTTCAACAACACAACCCCTTCTCGCTCTAAAGTAGTCAGTTTTATTTTCTCAAACGCTGCGAAATTAAGAGGTAATCGTATATATAGAGCTTTGCTTATTGCTTCAGTTTTAGGCAGTTTATGTCGCCATAAATCGTGATCTTCAATATGCAGCAACAAGGCAGGCGGCTCAAGATCCCCATGAAAATACTGCCATGCAATCATACAGCCGCTATGCTCTTGAATAAAATTAACCTCAAGATTACTCGGCAATGCGGATTGCTTTTCATGTGCTTCAAATTCTTTTTGCGCACTGATATGATGATCTAATACGACAATTTTACTTGCCCGTTGTGCTGCCGCGAGCAAAACATCCCCCGGATAACAAAAGTCTAAAATATATAGTTCCGCGCCATCGGGAAACTTGGGCATAGGGGCATGGTGCCGAACCGGCTTATAGCTGGCACTATTGCCAAAAGCTTTCCACGCAGCCCAAGCGGCGGCATAACCATCCATGCATTCGGCATGGTAAAGCACCCATTTATTCATGTTTTGTTCTCATTACTGTTTAAGCCAACTTTAATTTCGCCAAAGAAGCAAGTCCATTTCCGCCACTAATATCTGGGTTAATAACTAGCTCAAGCACAGTAACTTCCTGTAGCTCGACATGATAATCACCCACTTCATTGGTGTCGCCTGCCGGGCTAAAGTTCCATTGCTGACGCACAATTTCCTGAAAAGTCTGACCATCAGCCGACCAGCGCAACACATATTCATGCGTACGCACTTGCTGAGTTTCTATGAAATTTAACCAGATACGCTGTAGTCGCTGTGGCTGATCAAAAATAAGTCGTATTGTTTGTTCGCCCGACGAAGCCGCGAGCCAACCACTGGTACACCCTGAAAGCAAAGCGGATTCAATTGGGTGACTGGAGTCTTCCGAAGTAATTTCTACTGAGGCAATCTCCTCCATATTCAACCAGTCCTGATCGGGATAAATTTCTTCTTGCGAAACAGAACTAATGATTTTTTTACGCATCGGATTACCTTATTGGTATAAATTAAAAAATCGCTACACTGCCTTAGGAACCGAATTAAATAATATGAAATCATAAATATTCTGTGAGAGCGACTTTAGTCGTGATATCGTGGCTAAGCCACTCCCACAGAGTGCGCGATTCACACACTATTTACCTCTCACTCCTTAAGACTGTCCAGCGCTAAAATTCACTCATTTTCATTTAATAAAAAAACGCTGACTTCACCATCATATCCAACAGTGACATCAATCGTGATAGGCCGGCAACACACCTGACAATCTTCAATATAATTTTGCTGTGGCACTGAAGTATCAAGCAAAATGTCGATTGTTTCCCCACAATAAGGGCATTGAACCGCCCTTTCTTCTAGTTCTTGCATAAAAAACACCTCAAGTTTTGACTAACTACATAACCCAATCAAAAGTGTAAATTCTTTTATATAAACCTAGTCTATATTGAAAATCGTAGTTTATGAAATCTCTCGTCATTCCCTAAGTTTACCCCGTCAAGCGTGAGCACAAGCTTTATCGGGAATCTAAACACCATTAATAGATTCCTGCTAAAAGCATACAGGAATGACGAATACGAAAAGAGTGTTAACTAAAAACTACACATTTCAAAGTGGAAGGGGTTTAGCTGCCTATGACTAATGTCTAATCACTTAATTTTCCAATTGATAAAACCAAACCTGATTTCGTCCAGCATCTTTAGCTTGGTACATTGCACTATCAGCTCTACTCAGAACCTCTGCTTTGCTACCCTCATGATTTATAAACATAACCACACCAATACTAGCAGTACAATGATGTTCCACAGCCATATCGTCACTACCTCCTTCGCTAACCACTAGAAAGTAAGGCTTGGCCAATAAGCTACAAATCTTTTCTGCCACTGTTTTAGCTTGGAATGCTGATACCGTTTTGTCTCTATCTAAACCGTTAAGCATAACAACAAACTCATCACCACCAAATCGTGCCACTGTATCTATTTCACGCACACAACTCATCAACCTGCTGGCCACTTGCACCAATAATAAATCACCCACTAGATGCCCATACGTATCATTAAGAGGTTTAAAGTTATCCAAATCAAGAATCATTACCGCACCATACTGACCAGTTCGATTACTTGAAGACATCGCTAGATTTAATCGATCATTAAGCAGGCGACGATTAGCTAACGAGGTCAATTCATCATAAAAAGCAAGCTGATGAATTTGCGCTTCCATTTCTTTTCGTTCAGTTATATCGGTGACAAAACCATGCCATATTATGGTTCCCTGCCCTCCTTCCTCAGGTAAAGAATTACCTAATAACCAATTTACAGTACCATCAGGAAATTGAACACGAAACTCCTCATGCCATGGTGTGAAGGTTTCTTTTGATTCATTTATAGACGCGAGTACTCGCTCAAAATCTTCAGGGTGAATTGCAGAAAAAACTTTATCTGAGCTTTTTGCAGCCTCTTCAGGGGTGACTCGAAAAATCGCCAGAATAGCAGGAGTAGCATAAGGAAAACAAGAACTTCCATCGGCATTTAAACGAAATTGATACACCATTCCCGGTACGCTTTTAGAAATTTTCTGAAGCCGATTTAACGCTTCATTACGCTCTATTTCTACTTTTTTACGTTCGGTAATATCTCGCACAACGCATTGAATCACCTGTTTACCATCTAAAATCATGGTCGTTAATAACACTTCTGAAGGAAACTCTTGACCACTATCTAAGCGCTTGTTTAGCCATTCAAACCTGTGACTACCTTGTTGTTTAGCTTGTGCCATTTGATGTTTTGCTAATTCAGTAGAGTCAGTGCCACAAGGCTGCACTGGAGGCGATAATTCGGTAAGTGCTCTAGTGCAAAAACCTTCAACGGTAGAACAACCAAATATTTTTAATGTTGCTTGATTACAATTTAAAAAACTATTCTCTCCTAGCAGCATAATCGCATCACTACCTGATTCAAAAAGCGTGCGGAACCTCATTTCAGATTCTTTCAAAGCCAGCTCAGACCGTTTACTTTTAGTCACATCAACAAGACTCCAAAGCGAGATACTTTGCTTTTCATCCAAGATTGTACCTCTAAAGCTTAACCATATATGAGATCCATCTTTGCAAAGGTATTCGACTTCATTCTGGAGCATACCTTGAGTATTCAACTCGACATAAGCATCACCGACTTTCTTATAGTCTTCTTCATGAGCGTAAAGCGCACGGGTAGACATGCCAATCAACTCACTTTTACTATATCCCAATGATTTAGCCAACGCTGAATTAACCCAAGTAATTTTTCGGCTTTGAAGTGTAACAAAACCAACCAAACTAGTTTCTAATATTGCCTTTTTCTCAGTCAGCAGCTGCTCAACTTTCTTCTGGTTATTTACGCTCTCTGTTATATCCCGCGCAATACCAAACAAACCTATAATTTCATTATTATTATCGAAAATAGGGTATTTACGGTTATCTATCCAACCAGTATTGCCTTGATTATCTAGTGTTTTTTGTATTTCGTTAGCCACTGGTACGCCAGAAAATACTTGTTTTTCTAGCCGGTAATATGCATCTGCATACTCTTCCGGAAATACATCGTAATCAGTCTTTCCTATTAAATCACTCCAATGTTCTGAAGGGTCTGTTAAAGACACCAGCGTTTGACTTGCCCCTGTAAAAACATGGTTTCGATCTTTAAAATAAATATAATCATCACTATTTTCCATCATGGTAGTGAAATTACTTAAAAGAACGAGATCATCCAAATATTGGTTTAATGACTTTGCATCGGTCAGTTGTAATATTAGTTTTAAGCCTATAGATTTTTCATAATGCTTTTGATAACAGCCTTGCAGGCACACAATTTTTCCATTTGCTTTCCGGCAACGAAAATTTACAATTTTAGCTGTTGTTTGTGATTTTAAGGTAAGCAGTTTTTTTGCAATATCTTGATCATCAGGATGAATCAAGTCAAAAAAATTCAAACCTGATTCGATAAAGTCCTTTTCATCGTAACCCAATAAGTCACGTATATCAGAACCAATATGCAAGACTTGTTCACCTGACTCTAGCAATAGGAATTGCATATTTACCGAGTGTGAAGTGAGCTTATTCAATAAACTATTAATCGCCATAAATTTTATGCCATATATAATTAGTAATGATAATCACATCTTTCACATTGAAGCAGGGAGTGGGCTTGGAATATGGAAGCGGTAGAATCTTTTCAGATTGTATCACTTTTTGTATGTAAATTGGTGCTCAGACCTTATTCCACCTATTGCTTTCAACATAGCTTCAAACAGGGAATGAGCTGGAATACCTTGACCTTTCTACCCGACCAAACATTGATTTAATGCCTCGCCCATATCCTGTGCCTCATTTTCCTGCATAATAATCTCAACTCGACTACTCAATGCAGGGGGCGCGGCAAACTCATTCATTACGCCATCCGCGCTATTAATGATAAACCAACCTTGATTAGTACAAAAAATTCCTTTAATTCTCTCAGCCTTAAGCTGATTCAATAAAGTAGTTAACCGAACATAATCAAAACAGCTATTAGCCAGAAAAACATAGCCAAAACTTTGGTAGCCATCGGCGCTATTATTCAATTGCTCATGAAGATGATCAACAGGAGTGAACTGAATATCTTTATGCCTATCAGGAAATGCCGCTTTTCTATTTGCTGACCTATTAAGATCCAGCCAAGCAATATCTAATTGCCCCTGTGTAGTTTGTGCAATCAGCACTTTTTCAGGCTGGCTTGATGCCGCCCATTGATGAAACAACTGTATGGCCACACTATCTGCCCTATCCATTTTATTAGCCACTAAAACATCGGACAAAGCGATTTGATCAATGAAATTTTCATGACTCGTATAGCGCTGATCTTTTAATTTTTCTGGGTCAACGAGACAGATACTCGCGCGGACATCAAGCGCCTCTTGAAATGAGCCACCCACCAACATATCCAACACTTTTTTAGGGTGCCCCAAGCCAGTAGGTTCAATCAGTAAGCGGTCAGGCCTGACATCTTTTAACAAACGATTAATAGTCACCTGAAAAGGCACCGAAAGCGCACAACATAAACAGCCTCCGGCAATTTCTTTAACTGTCGCACCTGCTGCAGAAAAGATCGCGCCATCGATACCAACCTTGCCAAATTCATTGACTAGCACTGCCCAATTTTCATTTTCTGGCTTTTGTTTGAGTAGATCGAGAATAGCCGTTGTTTTGCCTACGCCCAGAAAGCCCATGATTAAATTGGTAGGAATATTTCTTAGTTGTTCAGTCATAACGCACCATTCTATTTGTTACTTTCAATACAGTTTCAGTTATTATTTAGACTTTATGATTAAAACACCCATTTAAAACACAATGACCAACCCTTCATCAGACCAAGAAAAAATCATCTGCTGTTGTTCCGGCACGACCGAAGCGAAAGTAAATCAACTCATCGCCAAAGGATTTGATGACCTAGATAAAATAGCCAGTGCCACTGGTGCATCGACTGGCTGCGGTTCCTGCGATATTATCATTTTGGATTTACTCAAAAAATCCGATTCATAAGCCAAAAAATAAACTTAGCTTCAGCCTTTTATAATTATTAAGCCCCCAGTTATTTGAGTATAAGTGCTATCAGCCTAATAATATAAGTGCTTAGCGGGCTTTATAAAACTGTGTAATAGGCATAGCTTTTCTTGGGGATAAATAATTTATAGCGCCACTTAAACACAAGCAAGATGACAAGGGTATGACTTTACCCACATTTTCTGTGGATAACATTGTGTATATATTTTGCGTAACTCTGTACGCCCCTGCAATACTAAGCTTTACACTTAGATCGTACAAATTTCATACAATACGATTGAGCACCATAAAACCGGTATTTCCAATGCTTGCTTATGTTTCGTCTTCAGGCATATCGACCTGCAAAGCTAAACTTTGCTCTAAAATTTCTTGGCGCATTTTTTTACGTAATTTGGCTGATTCAAATAAGTGCTTTTCATTTTCGCTAACAACAATCAGTGGCGTTACTTTCTTAGGTTTTCCGGCCTCATCCACAGCAACCATCGTGAAAAAACAAGTAACAGCAGTACGTTGTTGATGTGTTGTTAAATTCTCAGCGACAACCCTAATACCGATTTCCATAGAGCTGTTCCCCACATAATTAACCTGAGCATAAAAAGTGACTAATTCACCCACCTTTATATGTTCTCTGAAAAACACCTGATCCAAAGAAGCCGTCACCACATAGCTTTTACTGTATTTCGCCGCACAAGCATAAGCTACTTGATCTAAGAGCTTTAAAATTGCACCACCATGTACGACACCAGTAAAATTGGCCATATCTGGGGTCATTAATAAACACATTTGCAGACGCTTTTCTTGTTGAGTCATATTATTATTTACTCTAATATTTTTGAATTTTTCACAAACACTTAAAATCTCAGCATAACAAAATAATTATTAAAATTTTACAATTAAGTCTAAACTGAACCTATTGAAGATCATACGAAAGTCGATGGAAAATATTTTAACTTGCGGGCAATGTATTTTTAACTCACTAATATTATTAATAGTAGCTAACGGCATGCCGATATTGTCACGTGATATTTTTGGCGCACACGGCTCTTGGCCGGTCGATTTCGGTTGCATATTTTTCGATAAAAAACCTTTGTTTGGTTATAGCAAAACATGGCGCGGCATAATAATGGCGGTATTGGCAACGTCACTTATTGCGCCATTATTTGCTTTAAACTACCTCAGCGGAGCACTGTTTGGTCTTTTCGTTATGTCCGGGGATTTAATCGCTAGCTTTACCAAGCGCCGCTTGGGTTATATTGAAAGCAGTCGTTTTAGAATCTTAGATACACTGCCAGAATCACTATTACCACTTATTCTGCTACGAGAAACCTTAGCACTAGGTTTTATTGAGATAATAGCCACGGTGATTTTATTTTTTACCTTTGAAATTTTGTTCTCACCGCTTTTATTTCGCTTACATATCCGCAAAAGACCTTATTAACCTTGCCAGTAGAGTAGATCGTTGATGCCAAAAAATAAATTACACATTCTTAGCTATAACATTCACAAAGGCTTCAGTGCGAGTAACCGTCATTTTATACTGCCTCAAATTAAAGATGCTTTGCTTGAAACCAATGCCGATATTTTGTTTCTGCAAGAAATGCAGGGGCAGCACACAGAACATGAAAAAAAACACCCCACTTGGCCTACATCCTCTCCTACTGAATTTTTAGCGCAAGACATCTGGCCGCATTTTGCCTACGGTAAAAATGCAGTCTACCGCATAGGTGATCATGGCAATGCCATACTCAGTAAATACCCAATAAACAGCTGGGAAAACATCAATGTTTCACCCTTTGTCTGGGCTAGTCGCAGTTTGTTGCATGCGCAAATTAAACCACCTTGGTTAGCGCAAAACCTACATATCATCTGCATACATTTAGGCTTAATTGGTACTGAGCGTAGACGTCAATTTGCAACTTTGTGTCAACGCATTGATGAGCACATACCGCATGACGCGCCATTGATTATTGCTGGTGATTTCAATGATTGGACCGGCCAAGCTGAAAAACGTTTCTCTGAACACTTAGGATTAAAAGAGGCCTACAGAACCCTGCATAATCGTTATGCTAAAACCTTCCCTTCGTGGTTACCCGTACTACAAATGGATCGTATTTATTATCGTGGGTTACAGCCTACTTTTTGTGAACGACTAACGCAGACACCCTGGAATCGTTTATCCGACCATGCGCCACTGTTAGCGACTTTTGAGCAATAACACGCCGCCCTTCCCAGCAATGCTTTTGACTTAAGAATAAGCCCCTTCTCCAGCGGGAGAAGGTTGGAATAAGCGGGGGTATAAATGCATGACTTTATTCTCCTCACCCAACCCTCTCCAACAAAAGAGGGCTTAACCCTTACCGTATTCCGCAGGCTGCATACGGGCCACATTTTATTGGATTCTTAACCAAGCGGAGTGAATACCTATGTCCTTTCAAAAACTATTAACCCTAGCCAATTTACTCACTTGCTTTCGCTTTTTCAGTGCGCCCTTTTTGTTATGGCTAGCCTTTCAAGGCGCTGAAAGCGCTTTTTTAATACTACTAGCCATTACTTTTTTAAGTGATGTTTTGGATGGCATGGCTGCACGTTGGTTAAACCAAGCAAGCGAGCTAGGCGCTTTGCTCGATAGCTGGGCAGACTTACTAATTTATACGACTATAGCCATCAGCATTTGGCAAATGCGACCTGATTTAGTGCAACAAGAGCTTATTTATATTGTGATTACTATCATCAGCTACATATTGCCGGTATTGATTGGCATTATAAAATTCCACGCCTTTACCAGCTATCACACTTGGTTAGTTAAAATAGCCGCCGCGAGTATGGGGACATCATTTTTCTTATTATTGATATTTAATATTGCCCGACCATTCCAAATTGCCGCGTTTATTTGCCTTGCTGCTGCCATTGAGGAAATATTAATCACTTTTTATTTAACAACACCCCGATCCAATGTGCGCTCGCTTTGGCATATAAAAAAGCAACTACCATTTTGAAACGGGACATACGACAGGAGTGACACGCTTTAGCTATTAAACTCCCGCATAATATTTCCTGATTACATATAATTTTCAGCCTATAACCAAAATTTATTGTAGCCCGTTATGGAGCTTGCGGAATATGAAGGGGCTAACCCACCTAAATCCACAATGCTGTTGACTTAAGCCCTCTCTTGTTGGAGAGGGTTGGGTGAGGAGAATAAAATCATGCAGTTATAATTGCCCCAACCCAACCTTGTATATTAATTTAATATCTAACTACCATGCCCTCTCCAGAAAATCATTTCACCTCATTTAAAGCCGCTATTGATGCTTATATTTTGCCTGAGCGCTTTACTTTTCCCTTCTATTACCAGCCGCATCCTTTGTGTCTATTAGCCGCAAAAGAATTACAACAGCATCTAAAAACACAACAAGTATGGCAACATAATTTCGGCATTACTGGTGATAAAGAAAGCGCGATTGGCAAGATGTTTGGAGTTTTATTAGTACAAAATAAGCACAATGAAATTGGCTATTTAGCGGCTTTTTCAGGGAAATTAGCGAGTAAAAATCACCTGCCAAAATTTGTTCCTCCTGTGTTTGATATGCTCGCTAAAGACAGCTTCTTTCTCGCGCAACAAATAGAGATTAACCTAATAAATGAACAAATTGAAATACTAGAAAACAATCCTAAATTAGCCGTACTTACAACAACTTTACAAACTGAAATAGACACCTCACAACAACAGCTAGCAGAGCACCGAGAAAAAATTATTGCCGGACGAAAAACCAGAAAAGCTCAAAGATCCTCCGCAGAAATAGAGCTAAATGCCGATGACTTGCTAAATCTTAAAGAGCAATTAGGGCAAGAAAGCATTAAAGAAAAACTTCAATTAAGGGATTTAAATCTTTATTGGGGTGAACGTACTCAAAAAGCAGAAGATAAGCTTAAACAACTCACAAATGAAATCACTACATTAAAAAACCAGCGCAAAGAACTCTCCTCCGCTTTACAGAAAAAACTCTTTGATCAATACCAATTTTTAAATGTACAAGGCAAGTTCAAAAGCTTGTGTGATATTTTTCAAGAAACAGCACAGGTCACTCCTCCAGCAGGCGCAGGAGAATGTGCCACGCCCAAATTATTACACTATGCTTTTAAGCATAGTTTGAAACCCTTGGCGATGGCGGAATTCTGGTGGGGCGCTTCACCTAAGTCAGAAATTAGAAAACATCAAAATTTCTATCCCGCTTGCCAAGGTAAATGCCAGCCTATTTTAGAGCACATGCTTGAAGGCATGGGCTTAGACAACAACCCCTTGCTAATCAATCCTGCACTAAGCAAAACCATCGATATTATTTATCAAGATGAAGTTATGCTAGTGATCAACAAACCAGCTGAATTTTTATCCGTACCTGGAAAGTCCATAGAGGATTCAGTTTATTTGCGCATAAAACAAAGCTTTCCCAAAGCAACAGGCCCTTTAATTGTACATAGGCTGGATATGTCCACTTCGGGATTAATGGTTATCGCCTTATCCAAAGAAGCTCATAAAGAGCTGCAAAAGCAATTTATTAAACGCACGGTAAAAAAGCGCTACGTGGCTTTATTAGAGGACGAAATAAAAGAAGATAGCGGCATAATAGACTTACCACTGCGCGTTGATTTAGATGACCGCCCTCGACAATTAGTCTGCTATGAACACGGCCGACAGGCTAAAACCCAGTGGCAAGTAATAGAACGAAAAAACAATCAAACTAAGGTTTATTTCTACCCAGTCACCGGGCGCACACACCAGTTACGCGTCCATTCCGCTCATATAAAAGGCTTAAATACGCCGATTATCGGTGATGACCTGTATGGCAACAAAGGCACACGCTTGCACCTGCACGCTGAGACTTTAGAGTTTACGCACCCTTTTACAAAGGAGCTAATGCACTTCCAAATTAATGCGGAGTTTTAATTATAATAACTCGTAGGGCGGACTTCAGTCCGCCATTGCTAAAAAAGTAGACTGAAATCCATCCTACAAATAGGCTGAACGTCCCGTTTTAAGTGCGTAGCCAAAAAGAGCAAATAACTAGCTTGCTACATAATTCCAAATATGCGAATTATTCCGCACTTAATAACAATAAATAATAGCCCCCATCACATAATAAATTAATGATAATAACTAACATATCAGCCTAGCCAATAATAATGGAGACTTAAAATGACCGACTTAGCGCGAAGCCGTATTATTTTTATAGATCAATTGCATGAAGCCTTTTTGTCAGAAAAAGGTCATGGAGCTTTTACATACATGAATATCACTGATGCTCTTTTAATATTTGAGGATTATTTAGATTCTGGTGAACCTTTTGAAGCATTTTGTGGTCGGTTAGCCCGTGCGGCTTAAGTAAAAAAGGGCAAGTAATCAGCCGACTGTATAATTTTAAATACGCCAATTACTCCATATTTAATAACTATAGATCATAGGGGTCATCACAATAATTAATAATAACCCCTAACATATCAGAGAAACCAATAAAAACAGGGAATAACAATATGTTTGCATTTTTAGAATTTTTTTTGTTTTGCGTTATCGCCTATTACATAATTAAAATAATAGGATCAATTAATGCTAAGCACGAAGCAACTCAAGCTAAAAAACATAGACAGGATAACGCCAACAATGTGTAAGTAATTGGAACTGTTAGGCACTCCAGTGTTTAGAATACGCGATAACTCGTAGGAAAACCCTGCTTCAATTAAACAGGAAATCTGAATAAAACGGTTGAGACCCCCCTAAATGACTTTGTACCTTGTGAGTTTTTTAAAAAATAGGTAAGCGAGCAGCAGCCCCCTATTCCGCCTTGAACCAAGTTAAAATGGCCTGCAAGTGCTAACTTTCCAGTATCTCTTGCAAGGAAAGCTTCTTTGGTTCGCTCTGGATTAAGCAGCAAATTATGTCCAATAGCCCCTTCATTGCCTTTTAATGGCACAACATATTTAAGAATACCATCAGGTTGAAGCTGCAGTGTAGCTGCACCTGGATACAAAGGAGCATTTCCGTGGCCAGTTCTGTAAAGCCTGTTACATCACCCTTTTGTGTGCGAATCAATGCAGACAAAGGATAGGTTGCTGAGATGGCCTGAAAAACATTGTTTCTAATTAAGCTAACATAAATGCTGGAAATATTTTGAACAGATAGGCGGTAATTATTCAGACACCCTAAAATTTGGCAGCAACCCTGACCGCTGACTTGCGATAACTTGTGCCAAATAAATCCACAGCGACTGATTTCTTTTACTACAGGTTTCAATGACGCTGATCAAAATAGCAAACACGCGCGTACCATTTTCCGATCGCGTGCCATAGCAAATGCCGCGTAAAATAACCCAATGGCACAGCGCTCGCTCCGCCTCATTATTTGTTAGGGGATGATGCGGTTGATCCAGAACTTGAAAAATGGCTTTCCAGTCATTTAGCATTTCCGTTGCTAAGGCTGCCGTTTTCTTATGTTCATGGGTTTTCATTTGTACGCACATCTGTTGATAAGCCAGTAATTCTAGGCGGTAGGTTTCAGAAAGTGGCGTATCAGGCGGTGTTATTCGCGCCTTTCGCACAGAATCTATCAATATTCCCAGTAAATTGAGTGTTTGTTGACCAAAAAACTGAGCGTCTTGGTTTAAGCTTTCTGTGAGGCCTTTTGCTTTGCGCAGAAGGCTGTCCATTAATTCCGCACTACGCGTAGCAATCCAATAGGCTGTGACACGATCCGTACTGAACACCCATAACCAAAGCAAGGTTGTGTGTTCCATCCAGGAAGTTTCATCTACATGCAGCAATTCACTGTTAATAATTTCTTGAATAAACGCATCTTCAAGGGGCATAGCGGCTGCACCACTTTCATGCAGGGTATTATTGATGGTGCCAACACTTAATTTAATACCTAACCAGTCATATAAAAATTCCTGAATATGCTCACGCGATGTGCGCATGCGGTAGGCAAGACAGACGATCATGGCTGCAAGTCCTAGTCCCACTAAGCGCCATTCAGTTCGAGTAATATCCGGCAATTGAGCATGACTGCTACGGCTGACTTCTTTGCGCGTGATATGTCCGCTGGTGCAGGCTATCTCATAGAGTATGTGCTTGGTATTGGTGATTGAAATGCCTGGAGTTTCAACATTCGCCCAATCGACATTGATGGTTTCATACGCGGCATAAGCGATAGCATGACGCGACTCTAATGTTTGATGGCAGCAGTCACACGTCTCAGGATAATGATTCTGATAATCAGTTATGCTAGCTTTTGTGTCCGACCAAAGCCTTGTGCGCCAGATTGCTTTCCTGGTTTGCGAGCTTCTTGATTTTCTTCATTTGCATCTTCGGGCTGTTGCTGATCTTTTTTAGCCGGAGGTCGTGGTTTAGTTGAGTCTTCGGTTTTAGTTGGATTGCCTGTCTCTTCTTGTGCTTGATCGTTAGAAGGCTCTGTAGCTGCCTTATCCCAAGGCGTTTCGCTGCTAGGCGGACGAGAGCTGTTGCGAGAATTTTGACTTAAGCGCTCACGCGCATCTTTTAGATCATTTAGTAACTTAATCGATAGGTGGCGTAATTCCTCTTCCGGTAAATTTAGAAGCTCGTCTTCATCGATTTGGCTTAGGTCTTGGTTACTCAATTGCATGGGACAAACACTAAGGCTTCTTAATGAATTTGTACAATGTTCTTGTGTCGATTTGTCAATTATTTTGTATTTTCAGCTAGGGTCTGTGAATATTTACCACTCACTTCATGCTCCCTTCTGTGGCTTCGAACTGGTGCGCCTACTTTTGTTATTCTTATACCAATCCTAATATATAGACACTTTAACTAAAAAACGTCATCCTATGCTTATCATTTGAGCATAGACTTCTGATTAAAGACTCAGGAGGCATATAGTCTATTACAGATATTTTTACTGGGACTGAGCACTCCCATACAGTGCTAAATCAGCAACAAGGTAATATTTCTCATTCTGCTGAAATTCTCTAAAGATATCTCCTTATACCTAAATATCATAACAACCTATAGTCAACAGATAACAGAATTATACTTTTTACAGTTAACTTGACCACTACATTTACTGACGCCCCTATTAGACACCTTTTCTAATTAAACTTTAGCTCATTAATATTAATTTCTTACAAAGGTTAAATGTTCTGTACTTATACTCCCGCAACCCCTTGTAGAATCTTAGTTTCAGACCATTGCATAAGTGTTTAGAAAAAATGTCTATTTTATACCAATCCTAATATATATACATAAATTACTTTATTTGGCATTGACATCGAATTACGTTGTCTACGCTTAGCTGAATAATTTAATCAGCCTTGAGGTGTTGTTTATAGGTAGGTTGATAGGTTCACACAATATTGTGCTTTTATGCTGAGGGTAAGGCTATCATTTCAATATCGCCACAACTTAACAATTTTTAAGCGTTACAGCGTTAAACTTAATTACCCAATCTCATTAATACAAAATTTTATTTGAATTGGTCTTAGTAGGAAGAGAACTCACAAATCATTGATTTTATAATCACCTAATGGCTAACTACAATTTTTGCTAGCATAAAACTCAATTAAAATAAGTATAATTCTGTTCCGCTCTATTATTTTCGCAACAAAAAGAGGCTGAAATAGTTTGGCAATTTTTATCTAAGGAGTAGAGTCAATATAAATTAAAAATGCTAACTGACCTTAAAAGCTAAGTTCATAATTTATGAAATGTTATATTTTTGCAAAAAAACAAACAGGAATGGTTCAGAAATTTCAATAATCTTATGTAAAGCCGAATTGCTAAAAAAACAACAAAAGTCGCCCCACAGTTGACCCAAGGGTATATTGAATATTTACAAGATCTAATGAAAATCAAGAATTACCATCTAAAACAAGAGCTTAGATGGTAGGCACGAGTGAATTCGAATCACCGACCCCTACCATGTCAAGGTAGTGCTCTAACCAACTGAGCTACGCGCCTATATTGTATCTATATTTTGAATATTATATTTATGATAAATATAATCATAAGTTATGGTAGGCGCGAATAGATTTGAACTACTGACCTCCACCATGTAATAGTAGCGCTCTAACCAGACTGAGCTACACGCCTAAAACTTATCTTATTTATTATAATTAAAAAAAAGTTTATTGCAACCACTAAACCAACATTTCTGCCTGTAATTGTTTTATATCATCTCTGATTTTTGCTGCTGCTTCAAATTCTAGATTTTTCGCGTGCTTATACATTTGATCCTCTAACTGCGTTAACTTCTTCTCTTTTTCCTTTTGAGATAATGCTGTGTAATTGGATTTTTGCTCAGCTACTTTATTTTTAGCAGATTGATTAAGACCTGCCCCCGGTATGGTTGCTTCGAGTATATCGGTAACTGATTTAAAAATAGTCGTTGGCGTAATCCCTTGCTGCTCATTAAACAACTCCTGCTTCTCTCGTCGCCTTTGCGTTTCTTCTATGGCTTGGGTCATAGATTTTGTTATCTTGTCACCGTATAAAATCGCTTTTCCATTTGAGTTTCTCGCAGCACGGCCTATGGTTTGTACCAAAGAAACAACAGAACGTAAGAAACCTTCTTTATCTGCATCTAAAATAGCTACTAAGGAGACTTCAGGAATATCCAAGCCTTCACGCAATAAGTTAATGCCCACAAGTACATCAAACTCACCTAGGCGTAAATCACGAATGATTTCTACACGCTCAACGGTATCAATATCTGAATGCAAATAGCGTACACGCACACCATGATCCATTAAATATTCTGTCAAATCTTCAGACATTCTTTTAGTTAATGTCGTCACTAGTACGCGTTCTTTTTTTACTGCACGTAGATTAATTTCAGATAATAAATCATCCACTTGCGTCGTTGCTGGGCGAACTTCAATTTCTGGATCTAATAAACCAGTTGGCCTAACAACTTGCTCTACAAAGCGACCGGAGTTTTCTTTTTCATAGCGACTCGGCGTGGCTGAGACATAAATTCTTTGTCCTACTTGGCTCTCAAATTCATCGAAGCGCATCGGGCGATTATCTAAAGCGGAAGGTAACCTGAAACCATACTCAACCAAAGTTTCTTTTCGTGAACGATCACCTTTATACATCGCGCCAATTTGCGGGACAGTGACATGACTTTCATCAATAATAACCAGAGCATTATCCGGCAAGTAATCAAACATTGTCGGTGGTGATTGCCCGTCTTCACGACCGGATAAATATCGTGAATAATTTTCAATTCCCGAGCAGTAGCCTACTTCGTAAATCATTTCTATATCAAATAAGGTTCGCTGCTCTAAGCGCTGAGCCTCTACTAATTTATTCATTGAGCGTAATTGCTCTAATCTATCCTTTAATTCAATTTTAATTTTTTCTACAGCTTCAAGTAACTTTTCTCGCGGCGCTACATAATGGCTTTTAGGATAGACAGTATAACGCGCAACGCGATGCAAAATTTCACCTGTTAATGGGTCGAATAATGATAAACGCTCAATTTCATCATCAAATAATTCTATACGCAAAGCAGCTTCTTCTGATTCCGCTGGAAATATATCAATAACATCACCACGAACGCGGTAAGTTCCACGGCGTAATTCGATATCATTACGCGTGTATTGCATACTCGCTAGACGACGCAATAAATCACGTTGCTTAATTATATCGCCACGCACTAAATGCAAGACCATTTTAAAGTAGGATTCTGGCTCACCTAAGCCATAAATAGCGGATACGGTAGCCACGACAATGGTATCTTTGCGCTCAAGTAATGCTTTGGTTGCGGATAAGCGCATTTGCTCTATATGCTCATTGCGCGAGGCATCTTTATCGATAAAGGTGTCTGAAGCGGGGACGTAGGCTTCTGGCTGATAATAGTCGTAATAAGAGACAAAATATTCGACGCTATTTTCAGGAAAAAACTCCTTCATTTCCCCATAAAGCTGTGCGGCTAAGGTCTTATTGGGTGCCATAATCATAGCAGGACGCTGTACTTGATTGATTACATTAGCAATAGTAAAAGTTTTACCTGAACCAGTCACCCCCAGTAAAGTTTGATGCACCTCACCATCATTTAAGCCTTCTATCAGCTGCTTAATGGCAGTCGGCTGATCTCCGGCAGGTTTAAATTGGCTATGAATATTAAATTGCTTGTTCACACGTACCTTTTCTGAGATTATCTTGAATAATTCAGACATTCTAACAAACTATGATTACTAAGGTATAATTCACCTTTGACCATCATTTATTGACTTGAGGGAGCTTAATGAGCATCAAACTTTCTGACCGTCTTAGCGCAGTCAAACCTTCTCCTACTCTTGCGATTACGGCGAGAGCCGCCGAAATGCGCGCAGCTGGCAGAGATATTATTGGTTTAGGAGCCGGAGAACCGGACTTTGACACCCCTGTACATATTAAAGATGCAGCGATTAAAGCGATTAATAATGGCTTTACAAAATATACCGCTGTTGATGGCATGCCTAGTTTAAAAAAGGCTATTATCGATAAATTAAAAAATGATAATGGCTTGGAATATAACTTGAAGCAAATTCTGGTTTCTTCTGGCGGCAAGCAAAGTTCCTACAATTTAGCCCAAGCATTACTCAATAAAGGCGATGAAGTTATTATTCCAGCGCCTTATTGGGTGTCTTATCCTGATATTGCACTACTCGCTGATGCTATACCCGTCATCATTGAAACCACGCAAGCACAAAATTTCAAAATATCGCCTGACCAGTTGCGTGCAGCGATTACAGATAAAACACGTTTATTTTTCATTAACAGCCCGTCTAATCCGACTGGCGTAGCTTATACTTTAGAAGAATTAAAAGCTATTGCTGACGTTTTATTGGAATATCCAGATATTATTGTTGCCACAGATGATATGTATGAGCATATTCTTTGGCAAAAAGGCAACTTTGTTAATATCCTTAATGCTTGCCCTGAACTTTATGATCGCTGCATGGTCTTAAATGGTGTTTCTAAAGCCTATTCAATGACAGGCTGGCGCATTGGTTATGCCGCAGGGCCTGCTGAAATTATTACAGGGATGCGTAAAATTCAATCACAAAGCACCTCCAACCCAACCTCTATTTCGCAAGTGGCAGCGGAAGAGGCCTTACGCGGTGATCAAGGCTGTATTGATATCATGATGGTGGAATTTGAAAAACGTCATGATTATGTTGTTGAGGAACTAAATAAAATACCTGGTGTGGAATGCTTAAAAACAGACGGGACTTTTTATGTATTCCCTAATGTGGAAAAGTTAATAGCTAACCTAGAAGGTGTCAATAACGACCTTGATCTGGCTGAGTATTTCATTGAAAAAGCCGATGTTGCTTTAGTGCCTGGCTCGGCCTTTGGTTGTCCTGGCCATATTAGAATATCTATTGCAACTAGCATGGAAAACTTACAGGCTGCATTAGAGCGTATTAAACGCGCGATCGCTTAAAAGCTTTAGTAGACGCGACCTTAATAAGTATAAAAGATCTAACATTTCAACCACAGAGGACACTGAGAGCACAGGGTTTTTCATCATGAAACCTTTGTGTCCTCTGTGATTATTTTGGAATTTCTTGATTTTTCTTTTTGTTAAAATAATTTGTAACGGCTACTTGTAGAGCCTTTTCAACTAGAAAAGGCCCCTCCTCTGCCATTTCAACACTAAAAACTAACACTTCCCTGCACCCAAATTTTCTGGGTATTTTTATCGACACCTGCTGTTTGCGCTGCTAAAGAATTATCTGCATCATAATAAGCATATTTAGCTAAAACTTGATAATGCTCGCCAAAGTTTTTAGAAACCAAAAAATCATATTCATTGCCATAGTAGCCGTGCCCATATGAATCTGCAAAAGAGTGGTAAGCAAATAAAAAGTCAACGCCATAAAAGCTTTTATCAATAGTTGCTTGAATATCTCGCACACCGGCTGCTGGAGTGGCTAAAAACTGATCCGCCCATCCCTGATAGCCATGCCTTGAACCTAGGGGCGCCTGAAATGCATCAATGCCATTTCCATCCAATATCTCCACCCCTGACTTCAGCGTAACACCAGCATAAGCAATACCTAGCAAAATATTGTATCGATCTAAATGAAAATTTCCTGGGTTGTTCTCGTAGTTTGATTGATTACTATAACCAACATCGTAAGATAGGTTTATATCATTCTTTAACTTAGGCATCCCATGAAGACGTACACCATAAGTTTGGCTAGAGTTCGCTGATTGGTCATAATCGGCAAGCCAATAGGCGTACCCCGTCAAAGTGCTAAATTTGCCGAATTTGTAAGTAAAATTTAGCAAAGGCATTTGTAAATTATGGTAAACGGAAGTTGTTTTTTGTACTCCCCCTATATAAGCGAAATTGAGCGTTAGATTGTTAATGTAATGATTACTAATCAACAAAGCATCAAAGGTTTGCTCCATTTTTTGCCAGTCAACACTTCCCACAAATCGTTGATTGTCTAAGGTGATTTTCTGCCGCCCGCCTTTGATTAAAGTTTCAGCAAGGCCGGTAAAACTTAACCAGAATTGATTCAGCTCTTGCGCTTCAGGATCAGCCACAGTCTCAAAGCCTGTATAGCCATTGCGCGTGCTATTGTAATCCTCTTGCATCGCCAAATTCCCCTCATATTCAATATAGGATTGAAAATGATATAGCTCAGGAGTCAAATACCCCAACCTTAAACGTAGCGTATTCGCATTAGCTGTTTTAATTGGTAAATTATTATCGACATGTACGTTTTGATAACGATACCGTAAATCAAATTTTATCTGCCCATATTTACTCTCATCACCCAACTTAAGAGCATTTTCTATTGCCTCATCTATCGCGAATACTGACATAGGCATAAGCATACAACACGAAAAAATCAGAGCACTTACCTTATTATTAACTTTAGGTAGTGTTTTTTTACCTAGCATCACTCCATACATCCTTATTTTTCTACTGCACCCGCAGGCTTATTAATGGTTATTTTCAGTGTAATTCTTCGGTTTAAGGATCGTTCTAATGTCGTTTCAGCATTTGTAATCAGCGGGGCATTACCTGCCACTCCCTTATAGCTTAAACGCTCAGGAGGGACCTCGCTATTAATAAAATAATCATAAATTGCCTTTCCTCTTTGCTCAGAAAGCCGTTGATTGACCTCAGAATTGCCTTTTGAATCGGAATGACCAAGAATCAAAATAGAAGTGTATTTATATTCTTTTAGTACAGGTGAAATCCCATCTAAAATACTATGCAAATTCCAATTGATACTGGCAGAGTTAGGACTAAAGCCGATATTCCCTGGAATATTTAAGGTCAGAGTAGGTTCCTGTATGTTCGTTTCAACACCTTTACCCTCTAACCTGCTATGCAATAAAGCATCCTGCTCTAATAAATACTGTTTTTCATCCACTCCCGCCAAAGGACCAAAGGCAACCAAACCTGGCTTAGCCGATAAGCCTTTATAGTCAATAATTGCCGACTGGTCTGGCGACATCTGGCATGCAGTTATTAAAAAAACACAAGAAGTAACCATGATTAATCTTTTCATTTTTCGCGCCAATTGTAGAAAATAAAAACTAATGATAACAAAATAATTTAGTTTTTAATGCATTCTATTCATCTTAACTTTAGTACACACGCAACCTCGCACCAATACGGTGCAATCAATTCAATGAAAAATAACAATTCCATTAAAAATCATATACTTAATAAATGGCCTGCTTTATGCTTACAAAGCATTAATATTTATAACATCAAGAACAGAAGTATTTTTTATTTTTAGATTATAATGTGTTATCGTTCGTGTATCCCACGTGACGCGGATTTGCCAATAACAATAACTCTCAGGAGAAGCCTTAAATGTCAGTAGAAAACGTCCTTAAAATGATTCAAGAAAACGATGTCAAATTTGTTGATTTCCGTTTTTGTGACACCCGCGGTAAAGAGCAACACGTCACCTTTCCTGCTCACAGCATCGATGAAGATACTTTTGAAGAAGGTAATATGTTTGATGGTTCTTCGGTAGCTGGCTGGAAAGGTATCAATGAATCTGACATGATTCTTATGCCAGACCCATCATCAGCTGTTATGGATCCATTCTTCGATGACAACACATTAATTTTGCGTTGTGACATCATCGAACCTAAAGATATGCAAGGTTACGAACGCGATCCACGCTCAATCGCAAGACGTGCTGAAGCTTATATGGCTTCAACAGGTATTGCTGATACTGCTTTTTTTGGCCCTGAGAACGAGTTTTTCGTCTTTGATGATGTGCGCTGGAATACAGATATGGGTAGCTGTGGCTACCAAATCGATTCAGAAGAAGCGGGCTGGAACTCTTCAAAGGTTTATGAAGATGGTAACATTGGTCACCGTCCAGGCGTAAAAGGCGGTTACTTCCCAGTACCTCCCGTCGATTCTCTACAAGACATGCGTTCTGCAATGTGTTTAGTACTTGAAGAAATGGGACAAGTTACTGAAGTTCATCACCATGAAGTAGCGACTGCAGGCCAGTGTGAACTAGGTGTTAGATTTAACACGCTAGTTAAAAAAGCAGATGAAGTTTTAGAATTAAAATACGTTATTGCCAACATTGCTCACGCATACGGTAAAACAGCAACGTTCATGCCTAAGCCTATTGTTGGTGACAACGGTAATGGTATGCACGTACACCAATCTTTAGCGAAAGATGGCGTTAACCTGTTCTCCGGTGATTTATACGGCGGTTTATCTGAAACTGCTTTATTCTATATCGGCGGTATCATTAAGCATGCAAAAGCTCTTAACGCATTTGCTAACGCATCTACAAACAGCTACAAGCGCTTAGTTCCAGGCTTTGAAGCACCAGTAATGCTTGCTTACTCAGCTCGTAACCGCTCCGCTTCTATTCGTATTCCTTTTGTTAACAACCCTAAAGGTCGTCGTATTGAGTTACGTTTTGGTGATTCTACTGCTAACCCTTACCTTTGCTTCGCTGCAATGTTAATGGCCGGCTTAGACGGTATCCAAAACAAAATTCATCCTGGCGATGCAATGGATAAAGATCTATATGATTTACCACCAGAAGAAGAGAAATTAATTCCTCAAGTAGCATTCTCTTTTGATGAGGCACTAAAAGCATTAGATGAAGATCGTGAGTTCTTAACTCGTGGTGGTGTATTTACTGATGATGCAATTGATGGTTATATTGACCTTAAAATGGAAGAAGTCACTCGTCTACGCATGAGTACTCACCCTGTTGAATTTGACATGTACTACAGCTTATAAGGCTAAACGCTGAAGTTTCTTACTATTTAGTAAGAAACTGATTCGTTATAAAAGGGCAGCTGATTTATTCAGTTGCCCTTTTTTTATGCCTGAAATAAAATACATAGCACCAGATTAGTGCTTAAACTAGACGATACGCACCATATTGATGCATAAAGACCAAAGCCATCACTCAAAATTGAAAGTCCACCCTTGTTAGTTTCGAATCGTATTAATCTCTCAAACCTTTAGAAATCCTAAACTCAGCTTATATTTTAATTTGGTCTGGAAATTGCTTTAACTTAAACAATATTATTCACAAACTAAATGACTGTGCAAAACAAAATACTGGATAACCTAACTGTAGCTATTCTACTTTTTAATGCCAATTTAAAGCTCACCTATATCAACATAGCAGGTGAGATTTTACTTGGAGATAGCTCAAGGCATTTAAAGGGGAAGTCAGCACAGTCTTTATTTATTAGCGATACAAAGCTCATTAAGGATCTAGAGAAATCGGTATCGCACGATGAGGCCTTCGTAAACCGCGAACTGAGTTTACGTATACAAAGTAAAAATATCACCATTAATATTAGTGCCACTCCCATCATTGAGCGTGACAACGCTACGGAAATCTTAATTGAACTAACACAAGTCGACCGTCATTTACGCATCTCCAAAGAAGAACAACTTTTAGACCAACAAAATACCTCGCGCATGCTAATGCGCGGCTTTGCACATGAAATAAAAAACCCCTTGGGCGGCTTGCGTGGCGCTGCACAATTACTAGCGCTTGAACTAGAAGATAATGAATTAACAGAGTACACCCAAATTATCATCGAAGAAGCTGACCGTATGACATCACTGATGGATAAAATGCTCGGCCCCAACAAAGTCCCTAACAAGGTATCATTCAACCTACATGAGGCATTAGAGCGGGTCAGGCAACTGGTGCAAGCCGAAGCTAATGATTCGCTCACATTAGTGCGAGACTATGACCCCAGCATTCCCGAATTGCAAGCTGACAAAAACCAATTAATCCAAGTATTTTTAAATATTGTGCGTAATGCTGCTCAAGCCGTTGAAGGGAATAGTGAAGGCAAAATAACTTTACGCTCACGTGTCATTAGACAAATGACAATTGCCGGAAAGCACCACAAACTTACAGCGAAAATCGACATTATCGATAACGGCTCAGGAATAAAGCCGGAACTTATGAGCCAAATTTTCTATCCCATGATTACAGGCCGCAGTAACGGTACTGGGCTAGGCTTACCCATCGCCCAGTCAATTATTAATCAATACAATGGCATCATTGAGTGCAGTAGCACCCCCGATGAAACAATTTTTTCAATTTATATACCTGTAGGAAATGTTAATGACTAACAAATATCATGTATGGATCATCGATGATGATAAATCTATTCGCTGGGTGATTGAAAAAACGCTAGCAAAAAATAATATCACTACACGTAGCTTTGCATCTGCACTCGCGCTACTTGAAGCACTGAAAGATGATACGCCCGATGCTTTAGTATCTGATATTCGCATGGATGGCATGGACGGCTTAGCCTTATTAGAAAAACTTCAGCACTCGCACCCTAAATTACCCGTTATTATTATGACGGCACATTCGGATTTAGACAGTGCCGTTTCTGCTTTTCATGGTGGAGCCTTTGAATACATACCTAAACCTTTTGATATTGAAGAGATGCTGGCCATTGTTATGCGTGCCTGCTTACATAACGAGCAGCAAAAAATCAAAAAACCAAAAATCAATAAGGAACTAACCGCCCCACCTGAAATCATTGGCGAAGCTCCAGCTATGCAAGAAGTTTTTCGCGCTATAGGCCGGTTAGCACGCTCACATATTACAGTCCTTATCAATGGCCAATCTGGAACAGGTAAGGAATTAGTTGCTAAAGCTTTACATCGACATAGCCCGCGCACTAAAGAACCTTTTATCGCCTTAAATATGGCCGCCATCCCTAAAGACCTAATGGAATCAGAATTATTTGGTCATGAAAAAGGCGCTTTTACTGGAGCCAATTCAAGGCGCGTAGGTCGCTTTGAACAAGCCAATAATGGCACTTTATTTCTGGATGAAATTGGCGACATGCCAGCGGAATTACAAACGCGCTTACTACGCGTGCTAGCAGATAATGAATTTTATTCGGTGGGTGCCCATACACCTACTACAGTAAATGTACGCATTATTGCTGCGACACACCAAAACCTTGAAGAACTAGTCGAACAAGGCTTATTTAGAGAAGATTTATTTCATCGCCTTAATGTAATTCGCATTCATATTCCACCTTTACATGATCGCAGTCAAGACATTCCCGTACTAATGCAACACTTTCTAAGCTCGGCTGCAGAGGAATTAAATACTGAAATAAAAATATTAATGCCTGAAGCCGAGTCTTATTTATGTGCATTACCATGGCCTGGCAATGTACGCCAATTAGAAAATATTTGCCGCTGGCTTACCGTCATGGCGACAGGTAGAGAAGTGCATTTAGCTGATTTACCTCCTGAATTACTATCTAAAAAGACATCAAGCCAAAGCACTGAAAAATCAATAAACTTAGGAAATGACTGGGAATCAAACCTAAAAAATGCAATCGAAGAAAAAATAAACCGAGGAGAAAAAGACATTGCCAAGCAGATTATCCCTTTAACTGAGAAAATTTTAATTAAATCAGCTTTAGTGAAAACTCAAGGACACCGAAATGAAGCAGCCAACCTTTTAGGTTATGGCCGCAATACTCTGACTCGAAAAATTAAAGAATTGGCCATTGAATAATTGAGCTAGACTAAACTCATGACTTTACCAGAGAAACACCAAACATAGATCCATTCAGGTGTTTTTTTTGATATTTTCGTAACTTCTCATTATTAAAGGGTACAGGCAGTTTTTTCAGTTCATTCCTGCATGCTGTTAGCAGGAATCTACGTTTAACATAGATCCCCGATAAAAGACTTCGGAGATGACGATATTTTTATATGAAATTTAAGGGGAGTATGTGAACCATATACCCTATATTAGCTTTAAAATATTAACCATACTAAAAGTCAATTCAAAAAATCATAAACTGCTTGGCAAAATGCTTCAGGTTGCTGCGCATGTATCCAGTGCCCAGCCCCTGCAATAATTGTTACCTGTGCCTTAGGAAATAAAGCGTAAACACTTTCTTCTATTACATAATCAGACATTTCCCCGCCCAAGAATAATGTATCACGCGTATAAGCCTGCAATGCTCCCACCTCAGGAAAAGCGATAATATTGTCAGCCGTTTTAGCAAAAATAGCTAAATCAACACGCCAATGATATCGCCCCTCTTTAAGCACGAGATTCTGCAGTAAAAACTGCCGAAAACTGGCCTCTGGAATAGGCCTAGAAAGCAAATCATCCGCCTGCTTACGATTCGTTAATTGCTCCAAAGGTAACTCTTGCAAAGCACCAATCAAATTATCAAAACTATGTCGATAAGTCACTGGCGATATATCCACGATAACTTGTCGATTAATACGCTCGGAATGATGTAAAGCAAACCACATAACCGCCTTACCGCCCATACTATGGCCGATAAAATGAGCAGCCTCTATATTATGCGTATCAAGAAATAACTTAATATCTGCGGCCATTTCGGGATAATCCATTTCTGGCACATGCGCTGACTCGCCATGATTACGCATATCTAATACATAAACATGATAATGCTCAGCTAGCTTTTTAGCTATTTGTCGCCAATTGCGTGAAGAAGCAAAAAAACCATGAATAATTAATAACGTAGGTAATAAAGGTTGCCCATATTCTTCAAAATTCAAATGGATTGCTTTACTCATACTTTTGCCCTGAAATGGTTGCAACAAATTGACGACTTCCACCATGATTACGGTGTTCACAAAGATAAATACCCTGCCAAATACCTAAATTTAATTTTCCTTGGCTAATTGGGATATTAACACTAACACCTAAAATACTACTTTTTAAATGTGCAGGCATATCATCATCACCTTCATAATCATGCTGATAATAAGGCGCTCTTTCTGGTACAAATTGATTAAAATGACTTTCAAAATCTAACCTAACGGTTGGATCAGCATTTTCATTAATCGTGAGTGCAGCTGAAGTATGTTTTATAAATAAATTAAACAGACCATGTTTAATTAAATTCAAATCAGGGATTTTATTAACGACATCCTGAGTAATTAAATGAAATCCCCTCGGCCTTTCTGTTAAGTTAAATTCTTTTTGTATCCACATACTCATATTACTCACTGATAAATATTAGTCATAAAAAAGGCGATCATATAGATCGCCTTTTAATTGTGATTTGCTCAATACTTAAATTAAAAAATCTGATTTATCTCTGCCGGCCTCAAGCAATGCACGCATCCACTTAGGCGTAACACCACGTCCTGTCCAAGTAATATCTGCATTATCAGGATTACGAAATTTAGGCGCCACTTTTCCCGTTTTGCGTACTGTTTTTTCTTTTGCATCAGAGATTTCAACTGTAGCGCCAACTGAAGCGGCTAATGCTCTAATTTGTGCGTATACGTCTTTACGTTCGCTATCTTGCTTTTCTTTTAATGCAAGCTCTACATTTTGCATCATTTGCTGTAGTTCAGTTACAGACAGATTATTTAAATCACTCATGTTATTTAACCTTAAAATCGTTACTTATTAATACTCTGTGCTTAATATTAAAATAAACACTTCTTAATTATTATAAAATCAAAGCTTTAAAAATACTAATTTTTATTTACTGTAACCAGAAAATCTATTTTATTAAGAATAATACCTTGCGCATCCAGCGTCCTTGCTTGCCATTCACCGGTATGCTTATTATTAAATAACTTACTGGTACTAACACGCCAACGATTACCACGAATTCTAATTTTTCGTTTATAAATAGATTTTCCATCTTTTAGCCATTCATGAAATACTGTATCTCCTTTCATATTATTTATTTCCGTAAAATAAAACAAACCTTCCGCCTGCTCACTATTTACCAGAAAAGGCAGCTCTACATTCCCATAAGGTTCTTTATCTTTCATTCCTTTAGCCAATCTAGCACGAGAAATATTAGGGTGTAATTGTTCAGATACAGATTTAGCGGACGTTTGTGCTACTGATTTAATTTTCTCAGGCAATATGACTTCTTTTTTTAACTGAGTATCTTCTGATTTTATTACCTCATCCTTTAGTGGCTTAATTACTTCCACTATGTCGGGTTTGATAACTGACATCTCTGTTTTTGGAGCGGGAGTAATAGTTTCAGTTGTTATGACTGGCTGCTTAATATCTTTAAGCGCCGGATCTTCATTCAGGCTGTTTAAGTAATAACCAGGAATAATGACTAAAAGCAATAAGACCAACAGAGCAATAAAAATTCGTTTAATATTCCATTCAGTAATAACTTCCATCTGAGGCTCCTCCATAATGCGCCGCTCAGTTTTTGATTTGACTTTAATGCTTAATTTTTTATCTGTTTTCATAAGTATTTTATTTATTTGAACATCGAAAATGTTAAATTTTCCGCACTATTTTAGCAAAAATAACACACAATTACGGTGCAATTTTCTTTTATTGATACCTGCCCACTATCATTTTAAGCTATATCTTTCCCGCACCTCTATTTTCTTGGTAATATACCATCTACGGCTAAATAAAATATAATTTGCACGCTAAACTGGATTTTTTTTATGAGTAACTTGCTTAAATTGTTTCAAGATACCTCGGCACTTTATGGCAGTAATGCTGTTTATATAGAGGATCTATATGAGCAGTTCTTAGAAAACCCTGAGTCGGTTGAAAGCAGCTGGCGTGATCATTTCACAGAATTACAAAAGACGTTAAGCAAGCGCGATATTGCCCACAGTCCCGTTGTAGAGCGCTTTGCTCAACTTGCTTCATCTAGCACGTCGCGCATAGCGGAACTGCAAGGGTTTACCGAAGAAAGTGTCAAAAAACAATCTGCTGTCGCTCGCCTAATCAATCATTACCGCGCCCATGGCCACCAAATGGCGACCAATAACCCACTCGGTAAAATACAGAAAAAAATCCCTGATCTCGACCCTAATTATTACGGTTTATCTGAACTTGATTTAGATACGCTATTCGATACAGGAACTCTTTATGGCGTAGACCGCTTACCGCTAAAAACTATTATTAGTACGCTAAAAGAAATTTATTGCGGCAATATTGGCACTGAATATATGCATATATTCGATACTGATATTAAACGTTGGATCAAAAACCGCTTAGAAGGTTCTAGGCCAGGTGAAAATCTTGATACTCCCAAAAGGACTTGGCTGTTACAACAACTAACCGCTGCTGAAGGTATCGAGAAATATTTGCACCGCAATTTTGTCGGGCAAAAACGTTTTTCACTAGAAGGCGGTGACTGTCTTATTCCTATTTTAGATGAATTAATACAGCGCTCTGGTAGATATGGATCTAAAGAGATCGTTATTGGTATGGCGCACCGTGGTCGTTTAAACGTATTAATCAATATTCTAGGTAAAAGTCCCGCTCAACTATTTAGTGAATTCAAAGGCACTGCCGAAACTAGTCGCGGTGTGATTTCAGGTGATGTTAAATATCATATGGGGTTTTCTTCCAATGTTGCAACTGAGAATGGAGTTGCACATGTCACTATGGCCTTTAACCCCTCTCATTTAGAAATTATAAATCCAGTGGTCGAAGGCTCGGTAAAAGCACGCCAAGACAGATATGGCAAAAACAGTGCGAATATCGTCATCCCTATCCTTATTCATGGTGATGCTGCTTTTGCTGGGCAAGGCATTGTGATGGAAACCTTAAATATGGCGCAAACTCGCGCTTTTGCAACCGGTGGCACTATACATGTCGTTATCAACAACCAAATAGGCTTTACCACCAGCAATCCATTTGATGCACGTTCTACTCTGTATTGCACCGATGTTGCCAATATGATTCAGGCTCCGGTTTTTCATGTCAATGGTGATGATCCAGAAGCGGTACTTTTTGTTACCCAAATGGCCTTAGATTACCGCTCTACGTTTAATAAAGATGTGGTCATTGATTTAATTTGCTACCGTCGTCGTGGCCATAATGAAGCCGATGAGCCGGCAACGACTCAGCCGATGATGTACAAAAAAATCAATGCATTGAATACAACTCGCGCTCTATACGCGGCCGAGTTAATCAAAAAAAACATTCTTACAGAACAGCAAACGCAGGATATGGAGCAGGCTTATCAAGATTTGCTCGATGCCGGTCAGCCAGTATCTCGGCCAATATTAGAAACGGGCTATTCCTACTCCAAGCTCTGGGATAAATATGTTAACCAAGAATGGGATATTCCTTGTGATACTCGCGTTCCTTTAGAGCGAATTCGCTTTTGTAATAATCAATCACAACGCTTACCGCCAGAATTTGAACTGCACCCCCGCGTGTCCAAAATTATGGACAATCGCCGTAAAATGGCAGCTGGTGCAATGCCTTTAGACTGGGGATTTGCGGAGAATATGGCTTATGCCACTTTGTTATTAGATAAGCAGAATGTACGTTTAGTGGGTCAGGACGTTGGTCGAGGTACTTTTTTCCATAGACATATTATTTTGCACAACCAAATCAATGGTGATTCCTATATCCCTATTAAACATCTAGATATAGATCAAGGGCGGCCACAAATTTTTGATTCTATTTTATCTGAGGCTGGCGTGTTAGGTTTTGAATATGGCTACAGTTCAACCGTACCTGAAACGCTAACAATTTGGGAAGCGCAATTTGGTGATTTTGCTAATGGCGCGCAAGTCGTCATAGATCAGTTTATTAGTTCAGGCGAAAGTAAGTGGGGGCGCTTATCCGGCTTAGTCATGCTACTACCCCATGGCCTTGAAGGCCAAGGCCCTGAGCATTCATCAGCGCGATTAGAGCGATATTTACAGTTATGTGCTGATCAAAACATGCAAGTTTGTGTGCCTTCTACGCCCGCACAAATCTTTCACTTATTACGTAGGCAGGCATTGCGTACTTATCGCAAACCGCTTATCGTCATGTCCCCTAAAAGTTTATTACGTCATAAGCTCGCTATTTCCTCCTTAGAAGATTTAGTGAACGGGCATTTTAAGACGATTATTTCAGAGACAAATATCTCAATCATCGAAGAAAAAGTAACTCGTTTAGTATTATGTTCAGGGAAAGTTTATTACGATTTAATAGAGGCCCGCGAGCAGAATAATCCCAATAATGTCGCTATCATCCGTATTGAACAGCTCTATCCTTTTCCTATTGTCGACTTTAAAGCAGAATTTGAAAAATATCCAAACCTAACGACTTTAGCGTGGTGTCAGGAAGAAGCTCAAAATCAAGGAGCGTGGTATCAATCGAGACATAATTTCGTCCAATTCAAACCTGAGCACGTTAAATTAACTTACTGCGGTCGACCGGCATCTTCTTCGCCTGCTGTGGGAAATTTAGCGAAACATTTAGAACAGCAAAAAGAAGTTGTAGAAAAAGCCTTATATGGCCACTCAGCCTAGGAAAATAATATGAGCATTGAAATACGCGTCCCTACTTTACCTGAATCAGTTGCTGATGCAACTTTAATTAGTTGGCATAAAGCACCAGGAGATTTCATTCAAAAAGATGAAAATCTCGTCGATTTGGAAACTGATAAAGTAGTACTCGAAGTCCCTGCCCCTGAATCTGGCATACTAACTGAAATTATTGCCCCAGATAACAGCACAGTCACTAGTGGTGACTTGCTGGCTATGATCACTGTGCAATCGATTCCAAACAACGCTAACGTAGCAGGAAAAAGTGCGCCCGCACAACAAGAAGCGGTTCACGTTAAACCGGAAATCGCTCTGAGCCCAGCGGTAAGGCGTATCATTTTTGAAAACAACCTTGACCCAAGCTTAATCAAAGGTACAGGAAAAGGTGATCGAATTACAAAATCTGATGTTCAAGATTATTTAGCTAACAATGCTCAAGAGACAGCACCTACAATTGCAGTAGAACCGCCTAAAGCTATCATTACTGAGACGGTAGGAACTAATTTAACAGACTCTACTGACGGAGAAAGTAAATCCATTAGCAAAAATAGCGTCCGTCCTGAACAGCGCGTACCGATGACGCGTTTACGTGCCAAAGTCGCCGAACGTTTATTGCAGGCTCAACAAAACGCCGCCATGCTCACTACGTTTAACGAGGTGAATATGCAAAGTGTCATGGACTTACGTCAACAATATCAAGATCGATTTACTGCAAAACACAATGTTAAATTAGGCTTTATGTCTTTTTTCATTAAAGCCTCAATCGAAGCGCTCAAACGCTTCCCAGCCATCAATGCCTCTATCGATGATGAAGATATTATTTATCATGGTTATTACGATGTCGGTATTGCTGTTGCCTCACCACGCGGTTTAATTGTCCCTGTTTTACGGGATGCCGATCAACTTGACTTTGCCGGCATTGAAAAAAATATCGTTGATTTTGGCGCCAAAGCAAAAGCGGGCACACTGACTTATGATGAGTTAAATGGCGGTACTTTTACCATTACCAATGGCGGAATTTTTGGTTCCATGCTATCTACCCCCATTCTTAATCCACCTCAGTGCGCTATTTTAGGTATGCATGCAATTACTGAACGCGCTGTTGTAGAAAAGGGAGAAATTGTTATTCGCCCCATTATGTATTTAGCTCTCTCTTACGACCATCGCCTAGTCGACGGTCGTGATGCAGTGCAGTTTCTCGTGGCAATCAAGGAAGGCTTAGAATCACCCGCGCATTTATTACTCAATATTTAATGAGGATAGCCTTATGTCAGATACAAAAAATGATTACGATGTTATTGTTATAGGTGCGGGGCCTGCTGGCTATGTTGCAGCAACCCGCGCCGTACAATTAGGTTTAAAAACAGCATGTATTGATAATTGGGCGAACAAAAAAAAGCCGCATTGTTTAGGTGGTAACTATGTAAATGGCGGCTGTATTTCTGCCGTTGCCTTATTAGAATCCGCTAAATTATTTCATAAACTAAATCATGATATTGCTGACCATGGCATTAGCGCAAGTAACATTCAAGCTGATATTCCACGTATGCAACAACGCAAAGAATCGATTGTTAGCGCGTTAAACCAACAGATTGAAAAGATTTTTACCGAAAATAAAGTAGAATCCATTCATGCACATGCGCAATTAATCAACCCAAGCCGAGTAGAAATAACGCCTATTAACGGCGGCATACCTCAAGTCATTACTGCGAATAAAATCATTCTTGCAGCAGGTTCAAGCGCCACACAACTAAGCTTCGCACCTATAGATAATGAATTTATTATTAATCCACAAAGTGCATTAAACTTACAAAGCATACCTAAAACGCTAGGTATTATTGGTGCGGGTGCGATCGGTATAGAATTAGCAGGAATATGGAACAAACTGGGCACAAAAGTCGTTCTACTTGAAGCTCAAGATTTCTTTATGAGCATGGCAGACCATGAAATATCAGATGAAGCTTTTAAACTTTATAGTCAACAAGGCTTAGATATCCGCTTAGGTTCTCGGGTAATTTCCACTAGCATAGTCGGTCAGCAAGTTAATGTAGAATACGAAGATCAGCAAGGCCGCCACCAATGCGCTTTTGATAAACTCGTCGTTGCTTCGGGGCGAAAACCCAATACGGAAACACTGATTGCTCCTTCTGCCGATCTTTTATTAGATGAAGAAGGTTTTGTTCATGTCGATAAGAACTGCTGTTCAACATTACCGGGTGTTTATGCCATAGGTGACTTAACCTTATCCGGCCCTATGCTAGCGCATAAAGGTATTGAAGAAGGTACTTTTGTCGCAGAACATATCGCAGGCCAGCACTCACCGATTAACTATCATACGATCCCGAATGTTATCTATACTGACCCAGAAATTGCTTGGGTAGGTCAGTCTGAACAAGATTTACTCGCGATAGGTGAAAATATAAAAATCAGTAGCTTCCCTTTTAGCGCAACCAGTCGCGCGCAAATTATGGGCAGCACGGAAGGAATGGTAAAGGTCATTATCCATGCCGAAACAGAGCTGATTTTAGGCGTACATATCATCGGTCATCTCGCTTCCGAACTGATTGCCGAAGCGGTGCTAGCAATGGAGTTCTCAGCTACAGCCGAAGACTTAGCGCGCACTATCCACGCACACCCTACTTTATCAGAAGCGATGCATGAAAGTGCTTTAGAGTTAAACGCTCGTTCTTTACACATAACGATTTAACTCTCTTTTACTTCCAGCCTTTATATTATAAATCAGCCTTTAAAAGTCTCCCTGCTTTATTAGACCATTACACCGCTTTCATGGTGTAATGCTCAGTAGATGTAAATCCTCTAAATGGACCAATAGAAACTTCGGAAATTTTTGTATGTGAGAGGGAATCGCTTTCGCCCTGAAAGGATGAAATTAGCACATTATTTGCTAAAGACTCGTGACTTTCCTCAACCAATTTACCAATCTTTTTTGCTCTTGCTCCATTGTATGTACCTAACAAAGCGATATCATCAAAATTAGCAATTAGTAAATTGAGTAATTTTCTTTCAGTATCAGAGAGGTCATCTAAATTTAATGAAGAAACCCACTGCAAATAATCCCTTTTCTTTACTAAAATGCTCATAGCCTATTTTCCAATTTATAATTTTTCATTGTTGAAATTCTAAATTACCTGTTACCCCTGTCCGGTTGACCATAAATAAATAACACTACAAATTATAGTCTCAAAAAACCTCCAAAATTAACTCTAAATTTTTTATTTGTGGTTTGAATCACTAAGAACTAATGAAAATCAATCCAGATATTTACGCCTTGTATGCTTCATGAAAGGTCAGCTCCCACTCATTTCGTAAACTAACAGCTAACCCTATTTCAATTGAATCAATTCAGCTGCAATACTAATTGCTATCTCCATAGGTGTCGAACTATTAATCGACAACCCCAAAGGCGCATGTATCAACTTCCAGCGCTCAGGGTCAATAAACTCGCTCAGATTATCCTGTAATAGCTTAATCTTGCGTTGACTGCCCAAAACCCCTAAATAAGCCCATTGCTTATTAGCAAGCTTAGCCAAAACCTGCTGATCTGTTACATGGCTATGAGTCATAATAAAAATATACACCTGCTTACCATCAGGAACCAACCGGTCAACTTCAGTATACGGTGCAACAATTTTTCTCTGAGCAAAGTGGTTATCATTCATAGTTTTCACTGCTGACCGCTGATCAATCACGATAATTTCAAAGCCCAGCAAAGCCAAAACCTGCGATAAAGCCAAACTGACATGCCCACCACCAATGATATAGGCGGTTTTCTGTGCACCTATCAATTCTTGATATATCCAACCTGTTTCTAAACTATCGCTAAAAAATAACTCTGGGGATGTTTCTTCAGGAATACCAAGCATTAACCCTTGTGACGTAAAGCTTAATTGCCTAACAACTCGCTCCTGAAAAACCTGATTAATCTGCTCTAATATGCATAAATCTGCTTGCGTCAGGCGATAAAACAAAACGGTTTGTGTACCGCCACAAACCTGCCCAGAGCCATTATGCTGCTGATAAAATAACCGAGTACAACTGTCTGGTTCATGCAATAAAGAAAGCACTTGCGCAGACAAGTCATATTCAACTTTCCCTCCTCCAATGGTGCCACAGCTTGTACCATCAGCATCAATAAACAGTTTAGCGCCCGCTTTACCCGGCGAACTGCCGCGACTATCAACAACCAGTAATAAAGCTAAATCCTGTTTTCTTTTGAGTGCTTTCAGGCAATCTGCCCAAAACACTACCTGCTTACCCAAATAACACCTCGCTTAATGCAAAATAAATGCTTATTAAAACTTATGAATAATGACCACACCTACGGTAACTAACAGGATCCCCACTAACCGAGGCCAGCTTATTATATGTACAGGCATTCCAAGCCAGCCATAATGATCAAGAATTATCGCCACGCCAAGCTGCCCAGCAGTCACTAGAGAGAAAGCAAGTGCGGCTCCCAATTTAGGCGTCAAAATAATTACCGCAGTGACATAAAATGCGCCCATTGTCCCAGCCAGCCAAACAGGCCAATGTACATTTGCAGCTTGATTAATTGCTCCTAAATTAACCTTAGTAATCAATGCGTAAATAAACATACTAATTGCACCAAAAACAAATGAAATTAAGGAGGCATAGATAGGATCACCTAGCGCCTTGCCCATTTTTGCATTTAATACCGCCTGTACCGGCAGTGACATACCCGCTAAAATTGCTACCAGTATTAATATAAATTTCATAAGTTATTTTTGATTTAACAAGCTACTGCACTGCCTTTCTAATTTCTTCCAACATTGCATCAAAATTACCGGCTTCAGGAACTTCCGGTAAACTCAGGAATAAAACATCCTTTAATTGCCTTTGTTGCAGCTCTGCATGAAGTTCTTCACAATAAACGCCTTGAGTCTCAGCAAACCGCTGTTTTGGTACTTGCCAAACCATGCCACCCCAAACCTGATCATTATCGGCTGACACAGCAGTTCGATGTAACCCACAAGTAGGGCTACCATCACGCATTACAATACCAACTACTCGGTGCCCAGTATCCGTATAATTCTCGATATAGTCGAACATTTGCTCGGCTATTTTTCGACAATGCTTACGAAACATAGGGGTCGAATATTGCCCTTTTACCTGCCCCCAGCGTGCCGATCCATAATAACTAACTTCAGGACAAGGCATTTGATAAATTCCGACATCATTCTCCATTAACAATTTAATCAGCGGTGTAATCATTGCTGGTTCAGAAGAAATACCTTTTACACACGCGTTCTGATTCAGTAAGCAATGCGAAATAAAAATAAGTTTACCACTACGAACATCTTCAATTTTATCTTTGATTTGACCTATAGGATCTTGCATAACCACTTCCTCTGTTTAGTGATACCTGAAACATATTAAAGTCATGCTTTTCAGGTTAAAAATATTATCTGTTTTTATATATTACTTTTTCTCAAAATCACAGTGACTTGCCTTCATCAGGTTCATTGTTTTTTCTTATACAAAGCCAATAGCACCTTCTCGGGCGTCATCGGGGCGGAAAAATTCGGCGCATATGCCGGATTAAACGCCTGTATCGCTTTAACTAAAGCAAAATAAGCACCAATCCCATACATAAAAGGCGGCTCACCTACGGCTTTTGAATTAAAGATAGCATTGGGATTATTAGCCCCTGTTAAAAAATTCAACTCAATCTCTGGTGCATCATAAATATCGGGGATTTTATAAGTGGTCAAATTGTCGCTTTGTAAATGTCCATCCTGATCATAAACAATCTCTTCTGTGGTCATCCAGCCCAAACCTTGAACTAACGCCCCTTCAATTTGACCTCGATCTATTTCTGGAGCAAGACTTTGACCGACATCGTGGATGATTTTAACCTTATCAACTTGATAACGCCCACGCAGGCAATCGAGCGTCACTTCAACTGCGGCACAACCATACACATGATAAGCAAAGGGTTCGCCTTTTTCTACTTTAGGGTCGAAGCTTAAATTGGGTGTCGCATAATGCGCTTGAGCAGAAAGCCCGCAACGCGCCATATAAGCTTGTCCAATTAATGAAGGCCAAGTTAATTGGCTAATTTCCCCATCAATATAAACATATTCATTAGCTAAACTAATAAGCTTGCTATCTACTTTTAACTGTTGCGCAGCCTGCTTTTTAAGGCGCTGTAATATCTGCTCACAGGCAATTTTTATCGCCTGACCATTCAAATCTGTCCCAGTACTTGCGGCAGTCGGTGACATATTGGCAATACGCGTAGTATTGGTACTTTCCAGTTTAATGCGTTGCTTATCAACCCCTAAAACCTGAGCGGCAATATTGGCTAATTTAACTTTAACACCCTGCCCCATTTCTACCGCTCCACAACTGATACTAACACTGCCATCACTGTAAATATGCACCAAAGCATCTGCTTGATTTAGAAAAAAAGCAGTAAAAGCAATGCCAAAACAAACCGGCATTAGTGCTAATGCCTTTTTTTCTAAAGCATGGCTAGCATTAAAATCGGCAATAGCTTGTTGCTGTTGCTCTAATGCAAAATCTCGATGTAATTGCTTCCAACTGGCAATAGCCTGTGCATTTTTCACTAACATGCCATAAGGAAAAGCATCACCCTGCTGCAATAAATTCTGCTGCTGAATATAAGCTGGATCAGCATGCATTGCTTGAGCCGCTTTAAAAATAGCACTTTCTAGAATAAACATAGCTTGTGGTGCACCAAAGCCACGAAAGGCAGTATTGGGAGGTAAACTAGTACGACAACTTATCGCCGTGGCTCGAACATGAGCAATAAAATAACTATTCGTCGCATGAAATAATGAACGTTCCAAAATAGATAAGGATAGATCTGCAAACGCACCTGCATTTTGGTAATAAGTTACTTCATATGCCAGAATTTTGCCCGCAGCATTTAAACCGATTTTAAAATCTGCGTTATAAGGATGACGTTTACCTGTAAATCGCATATCTTCAGCACGCGTCAGAGCGATTTTCACTGGCTGCTGTGCTTTACTTGCCGCTAAAGCAGCCATAACTGCCCAAGGTGTTGCCTGCTCTTCCTTGCCACCAAAAGCACCACCCAAGCGTAAAACATCGACTTCGATTTTATGCATAGCACAATTTAAAACTCGCGCAGTAATTCGTTGCACCATTCCGGGAGACTGAGTCGCTGAAATGATGTTTAATTGCCCATTTTCCAGCGGGGTCGCAATCGCTGTTTGTGTTTCCAAATAAACATGTTCTTGCGCGCCAGTTCCAGCACTACCCTCAACAACCACGTTACAATTCTGCCAAATAGAATCTACATTACCGATAGAAAAACTACGCGGCGGTGCAATATGTAAACCCTGCTGATCCGCCTCTCGCGCATCAAAAATAGCCGGCAAAGCCTGATACTCAACAACGCATAACTTAGCGGCTTGACGAGCTAATTTAGCTGTTTGAGCAATAACCAGTGCAATAGGCTGACCTTGATAACAGACCTCTTCCCCGACTAATAACACTTCATCGGGCTCAATATTGCCCGTTTGATTGACCCCTGGAATATCTCTAGCCGTGAGAATTTTAACCACGCCCGATAAGGCCAATGCTGCACTAAGGTCTAATAACTCTATCGTGCCATGGGCTACCGTAGAAACCAAAGGAAAGGCATGTAAAGTATCAGCTGTTAAGGCAATATCATCAATAAACTGCGCTTTACCTTGCGCATGTAAAGCAGCATCTGAATTCATTGAAAATCCTCCCAACTGACATACTCAGGCAAAAGCTTGAGCCAGTGCGCGATTAAAAGTTGTTGCGCTAATAATCGCTTATATTCGGCACTACCGCGCATATCAGAAAGCGGAGAGATTTCTGTTTGTACAACAGCGAGAGCCTGTTTTAATAAGTCAATTGCTATCTTTTTATCTTGTAAAAAAGCACAAGTCTTCTGCAAATAAAGCGGAATAGCCGCCACTCCACCAAGTGATATATGTATTTGTTTGAATTTATCATCCTGTACGCTAACCGACATAGCCGAATTGACACTGGCAATATCTAAATGCTGACGCTTACTGACTTTTTCAAAGCTTAATCTTATCGGTGATTCAGCGCATTGAAAATCAATTTCTCGGATTAATTCCCCCTCTTGTAAATCTACCTGTTTGTAGTCCAGGAAAAAGTGGCGTAATGCAACACGACGCTTATGTGTCGATGAACGAATGCTTAGCTGCGCATCTAAAGCGAGAAAAAACACACTTAAATCGCCAATGGGTGAGGCATTAACAAAATTACCACCGAGCGTCGCTTGCTGGCGTATAGCCGATGAACAAATTAATTTAAAATCATCGTCTATTTGTGGAAATAAAGCCTGTAATTTGTCTGATTGCCTTATGGTTTCAATACGTGTAGACGCTGATATTGTGCATGACTCCTGATCTATGCAAATGCTTTCAGAATGGTCAATAAAAGCTAATGGCATAGACATGAGTTGTTCTGCTTTTTGCACAAATAAATCAGTTCCCCCAGCAACATTAACTGCTTGCTTTTCAGCTAAAGAAATAGACTCAGGCAATGCCGCTAAACGCGTCAGGATATCAGCAAAATAGTCTGGTAAAATCCCCCAGCGAATTAAATCATTAATCCGCGTCTGTGACTGAGAATGACTTAAATCGAACTGCTGGCACAGCTGATGCAGTGCACGTTTGATGCCTGCGTATCCAGTACAACGACATAAATTTCCTGCCAAAGCATCCACGGCAAGATCAACTGAAGATTCAGTAGCATTCATTAAAAAAGCGGTGATTGCAACCACTATACCAGCAGTGCAAAAACCGCATTGAATAGCACCTTGATCAACTAAAGCCTGTTGAACAGGATTTAATATTTCACCATTAAGCCCTTCGATACTAACGATATGTCGCCCATGAACTAAACCCAACGGTAACAGACAACTATTGACTGCTTGATAGTGCATCACGCCATTAATACATTGCCCTGATAACACCAAGCAAGCACCACAATCACCTTCACGACAGGCTTGTTTAGTCCCCGTTAATTTTTGCTCAGTGCGTAGAAAATCGAGCAACACTTGTCCGTCGTTTGCATTAGCAATATATTCACTTCGATTGAGCAAAAAAGCCGGCATCAATTTATACCTCTAGTGATGTAAATTGAAAAATTCGACCATCAAATAAACCTTGATCACTCAACTTCAGTTCAGGAATAACCAATAGAGCCATAAAGGACAAAGTCATAAAAGGAGCGCGCAATTTTGAACCTAACTGTTTAGCTTGTTGATCTAATTGAGCATAATGCACAGCTACGACTTCAGCACTTTGATCGCTCATTAATCCGGCAATAGGCAGCGGTAAAATATCTAGTTTATCTTGGTGACACACGGCAATCCCGCCTTGTTGGTCAATAATTGTATTAACAACCATACACAAAGAATCTATATCCGCAGCCACGGCAATAATATTATGCGAATCATGCGCCACAGTTGAGGCTAAAGCACCTTGTTGCAAACCAAAACCATTAATCAGCGCGACAGTAGGCGGCATGGCTTGGTAACGATTAATCACCGTTAAAAATAAAATATCGCGCTCTTTATCGGGCACGATATAGCCCAGCTCAACTTTAGGCGTTGTTTGCCATTCCGGAGTGAGTAATTCACCATCCAGCGCTTTAATCACTCGAACCTGGTCACTATTTTCTGGAATTAAAAAATCATTAGCAGTCACTTTACGCGCTTGAAATTGATTACAAGACTTAGTTATAACTGAAGTGATTAGACTCTTACCTTGCTCAGCAACTAGTTCACCATTAATCCAAGTTTTAAGCGGCGTTAAATTAATTAAATCCTTTAGCATAACGGCATCCATTGCATCGCCTACTTTTAACTGCCCCACAGCTAAATCGTAATGCACAACAGGATTAATACAGGCACAACGCAACACCTTAAACACATCATGCCCCAGCGCCACAGAGCGTGCAGCTAGTTGGTTAATATGCCCTGCTAACAAATCATCTGGGTGCTTATCATCACTGCAAAACATGATCTGCTCGGGGTGACCACTAATCAAACTATGCAAAGCATCAAAATTTCGTGCTGCGGAACCTTCTCGTATCAAAATCTGCATACCTACCGCTAATTTTTGCTCAGCCTCTTCGAGCGTGCTGCACTCATGATCTGTGCTAATACCGGCTTGCGCATATTGCTTAACTTGCTCGCCCATTAAGCCCGGAGCATGGCCATCTATAGGGCAGCTATAGTTCCGTGCTAATTCCAGTTTAGCCCAAACAGCAGAATCTTTATTTAGTACGCCTGGATAGTTCATCATTTCTGATAAATAACTGACTTCACCTGATTTAAACAAACTTTCTAATACCACCGCATCAAGTGTCGCGCCAGCTGTTTCAAAAGGAGTTGCCGGTACACAAGAAGGCGCGCCAAAGAAAATTTTAAATGGCGTTAATGTAGCATTTTCTAACATATAACGAATTCCCTCCAACCCCATCACATTAGCAATTTCATGCGGATCAGAAACACTAGCAACAGTGCCATGCAGTGTTGCTAAACGTGAAAACTCAATAGGTGTAAGCATTGAGCTCTCTATATGCACATGAGCATCAATAAAGCCGGGAATCAGATACGAATACTCAGAATTCTCTTTGCCCAAGCGTTTAATTTTAATAATAACACCCTCTTGCCAAACAACTTCAGCCAGAAAAATATGCTGTTGCAGAATATTTACATAATTGATTGTCAAATAACCATTGGATTCGCGCATAGCTTATTTACCTTCTTCCTTCAGTAGTTATTGTGTAATTAGCAGCCAGTCTCAGTACCCTTTAAATTCATAACGCAACATTTGATTTCCTTTACCCTGATATAAAGGGCTTATGTAATAATAGCAACAAACAAAATAACATGGATAAAAAGCATAGTTGTTCTTCATTTTGGCACTCTATATCGCGCTAAAACAACGCCTCTACCATGATAATAAATCAACTACTTTAAGAGTTGCCTATGTCCTTACACCCTATCCTTTATAATCTTTTCTTGCAAAAAAATAACCGTTTTTTGCTTCTGCTCATTTCGCTAATTCTATACTTTCTTATATACCCTATAGTACAAGAAACAGTCATAGCCTTAAAAATACTCAACAGTTATTTTATTTTGCTCGTGCTTTCCAGTATTTACGCTATTGCTGATAGTAAACGCCCATTAATAATCAGCTTAATTCTTGCCGTATTAACCATTACATGTCGCTGGCTTTATACTTTTTATGACGTCGACTCACTAATTATTCTAGGACATGGCTCTGAAGTCATTTTCTGGTTTTATATTGCACTGTATATTCTTAAATTTATCATTCGGCAAAAAATTATTACTCTTGAAATGCTCTATGCTGCCTTAACCGTTTATCTTATTTTAGGGCTAGCTTGGACTTCTCTTTATCAATTAATTGAATTCTATAAGCCAAGCTCATTTTCAATACCCAACGCTGAGACTTTACAGCAGAATTCAACTTTCCAAATGTGGTATTTCAGTATGGTTACATTGACAACGCTGGGTTATGGCGACATTACCCCTGTGTCAATGATGGCCAGAACCATAGTGGCTCTTGAGGCTGTGGCAGGGCAATTTTATCTGGCCGTATTAATTGCTAATCTGGTCGGCAGGAATGTTGCGCAAAAACAAGAATAAGCATAAAAATAAAAAATCGACATAAAAAAAGGGAAGTAACACTTCCCTTTTTTTATTATTTAGCAAAAATAAACGCCGACTTTATAGGTAAACGTCCTTTGCTTAATTATGCAAAACTTAACTTAGCCAGCCACACTATCCGCAGCAGCTAACATTTTTTGTAATTCGCCTTTATTATATAAATCCATAATAATATCGCAACCACCGACTAACTCACCTTTAATATAAAGTTGAGGGTAAGTTGGCCACTGAGAATATTCTTTTAAAGCTTCGCGCACTTCTTGATCTTCAAAAATATTAAAAGAACCATACTTCGCGTTACATGCCTTCATGATCTGCGCAACTTGCCCAGAAAATCCACACTGTGGAAAATCAGGCGTGCCTTTCATATATAAAATTACATCGTTGCTCGCTAATTGCTCTTTAATTCTGTCTATAACATCCATTACATTTACTCAATAAGATAAAAACCTAGTAATACTATCAGGAATTATCTTGCAAAAAAAGTACAGAGTCAAAACATTTATTACTTGCTCATTAAAATTTAGAAAACTATAATCAGCCCTTTTTTCAAAAAGACTGTCGCTTATCTGCGCGCTTTTTGCTTTAAACAAACAAATCACTATGACCAGCCATATCATGCCCACATACGGGCGTCTGCCAGTCACTTTCACTAAAGGCGAAGGTGCATGGCTCTGGGACCAAAATAATAAACGCTATTTAGATGCGCTTTCAGGTATTGCTGTGTGCAATTTAGGCCACACGCACCCTGCTGTCCACGAAGCTATCTGCACACAAAGCAAGACCTTGCTACATACATCCAACCTATACAATATAGAAGCCCAAGAACAACTAGCGACAAAACTTTGTCAGCTTAGCGGTATGGATAATGTGTTCTTTGGTAATTCTGGTGCAGAAGCTAACGAAGCGGCAATTAAAATTGCCCGCCTCTATGGCCATAGCAAAAATATTGATAATCCTGCTGTCATTATCATGCAAAAAAGCTTTCATGGTCGCACCATGGGCACTTTATCAGCTACAGGCAACCTCAAAATACAGGATGGCTTTAGTCCTTTATTAGAAGGTTTTGTCCACGTCGCCTATAACGATGTCGACGCTATCGAAATAGCCATCCAACAAAACCCTAATATTGTTGCTGTGTTAGTCGAGCCAGTGCAAGGCGAAGGCGGTGTTAATATCCCTGCCCCTGATTATCTAAATAAGATTCGCGCGCTTTGTGACCAACACGACTTGTTAATGATGTTAGATGAAGTACAAACAGGCATCGCCAGAACAGGCGCTTGGTTTGCTTTTCAACACAACAACATCATTCCTGATGTTTGCACCCTTGCAAAAGCGCTTGGTAATGGCGTACCTATTGGTGCCTGTATGGCCAAAGGCAAAGCAGCGACACTCTTAACAGCTGGCAAACATGGCTCGACCTTTGGCGGTAACCCTTTAGTTTGCAGTGCCGCACTAGCCGTTTTAGATACCATAGAAAACGAAGATCTATGCCAGCAAGCGGCAGATAAAGGTGATGCCATTCAGCAAGCTTTTACTGAGCAATTAAAAAACAACAAGCATGTCCTTGATGTACGCAATAAAGGTATGATGATAGGTATTCAGCTCGATGTTCCTTGCACCGAATTAGTTACGACTGCCCTAGAAGAGGGTCTACTTATCAATATCACAGGCGAAACTACGATCCGTTTATTGCCGCCGATCATTGTAAATAAAGAACAAATTGAACTGCTCGTTAGCAAGTTATCTGTTTTAGTTAATCGTCATACACAACAATAAAAATAATATTATGAACCCAAGACACTTTATCAGCTTACTTGATTTATCAAGCGATGAATTCCGCGCATTAATTCAGCGCGCTATTGAGTTAAAAAATAAACGCGACCCTGAATTTCAACCTTTAAAAGGTCAAGTTTTAGCGATGATTTTTGAAAAATCTTCGACGCGCACACGCATTTCATTTGAAACAGGTATGACGCATTTCGGTGGCAGTGCAATATTCTTATCACCACGCGATACCCAATTAGGCCGTGGCGAACCGATTAAAGATAGCGCTAAAGTTATCTCTAGCATGGTTGACGGCATTATGTTGCGCACCAATGACCACGCGACAGTCACTGAGTTTGCTGAGCACTCTAGCGTACCTGTTATTAATGGCTTAACTGACTTGTTACACCCTTGTCAGTTATTGGCGGATATGCAGGCTTATTTTGAACATCGTGGCGATATTCAAGGTAAAACAGTGACTTGGATCGGTGATGGCAATAATATGTGTCACTCCTATATCAATGCAGCGATCCGATTAAACTTCAAATTAAATATTGCCAGCCCAAAAGGCTATCTTCCTGACAGCAAAATCGTTAAATCAGGCGGTGAGCGGATACAACTTTTTAATAACGCATTAGATGCAGCTAAAGACTCAGATTTAATAGTGACTGACGTTTGGGCTAGCATGGGGCAAGAAGAAGAACAAAAATTACGCGAAGTTGCGTTTAAAGACTTTCAAGTCAATCAAAGCATCATGGATAATGCCCATGCAGATGCTTTATTTATGCACTGCTTGCCTGCTCACCGCGGCGAAGAAGTCACTGCCGAAGTAATTGATGGCAAACAAAGTGTCATTTATAACGAAGCAGAAAACCGCTTACACGCACAAAAAGCACTACTAGAATTGCTAATGAGTGCCTAAATTAGTTAAACTGCATGCAATTAACCTTTAGTAATAGGACTTTTTGTGAAATACATTGTTTGTTTTATTTTATTATTCAGTAGTCATACTGCGTTTGCGAAATCTGTTTATGTCACCGATTATCATTCGTTTACCCTACGTAGCGGTGAATCTAGCTCGCATAAAATCATCAAAATGCTTAAAAGCGGTACACGCCTTACTTTATTATCAGAAAATAAAGGTTCAGGCTACAGCCAAGTACAAACATCGGCAGGAGTAACTGGTTACATACCAACGCGCTTTACACTAAACAAACCAATTAGTCGTTGGTATTTAGAAAAGGCCAATAAACAACTAAAAGTTTTACAAGCAGAAAACGAACAGTTCAAAACAAGTTTAAAAGACTTAAAACAAAATAACTCTGGTGCTTTAAGCAGTAATGCTGAATTAACCAAAGAACGCGATCAACTCAGCACAGATCTCAATGATTTACGCCAAACTGCATCTAACGCCATACAGCTAAAGCGGCAAAATGTGGAACTACAAGAGCGCGTTGTTCATGTTGAGCGTGAATTACAACAAATCAAAAGAGCAAAACAAGCCCTAGAAGACAGTACAAGTCAGGATTGGTTTCTATACGGTGGTATTTTATCTTTTCTCGGCATCTTCTTTGGTTTACTTATTCCAAAAATTAGCTGGCAGCGTAAGCACTCTAGCAATTGGGATACTTTTTAACACTAGATATACGGAATATATTAAAACTGTAGGGCGTGGCTTCAGCCCGCATTTTAAAAAGCATGTTTAACATTGGCGGGCTAAATCCGCGCCCTACAAATAAATAATATCCCGCCTTTAAGTTAGTAGCTTTAATCTACACTTAATACAATCTTAGAAATTTCCAATTATTCACTCTGCAATCAAGAGACTCAAATCACATGGCAAACGATAAAAACACCCGCACCTTTTCTTCTCAAGTTGTCGACGGTATGGAGCGCGCACCCAGCCGCGCCATGCTTCATGCTGTAGGTTTTAAAAATGAAGATTTCAAAAAACCACAAATTGGCATAGCCTCAACGTGGAGCATGGTGACACCGTGCAATATGCATATTAACAAACTGGCTGATAATGCAGCACAAGGCGTTAATGATGCCAACGGTAAAGCCGTTATCTTCAATACTATTACTATTTCTGACGGTATCTCTATGGGTACTGAAGGTATGAAATATTCACTGGTTTCGCGTGAAGTGATTGCCGATTCCATTGAAACAGTGACAGGCTGCCAAGGTTTTGATGGTGTTGTGGCTATCGGTGGTTGTGACAAAAACATGCCGGGTTGCATGATTGCCATTTCACGCCTTAACCGCCCTGCTATCTTTGTATACGGCGGCACAATTTTACCGGGCTGTCATAAAGAGAAAAAACTCGATGTCGTTTCGGTTTTTGAAGCGGTGGGAGCGCGCGCCAATAATCAAATCGATGATGCTGAGTTAGCTGCTATCGAAGAAAAAGCCATTCCTGGCGCAGGTTCTTGTGGTGGCATGTACACAGCAAACACGATGGCATCCGCTATCGAAGCAATGGGCATGAGCCTACCAGGTAGCTCAGCTCAAGCAGCCGTTTCTGATGAAAAGCGCAAAGATTGTGAACGCGCAGGCGCAGCGGTTTTAGAATTACTTAAAAATGACATTAAGCCTAGCGATATTATGACCAAAGCGGCATTTGAAAATGCCATTACCGTCATTATTGCTTTAGGTGGTTCAACTAATGCTGTTTTACATATGATCGCTATGGCTAATGCTGCCAACGTTGATATTAAATTAGACGATTTCACACGTATTGGCTCTAAAGTGCCTATGGTTGCTGATTTAAAACCTAGCGGTCGTTACCAAATGGCGGAATTAATTGAAATTGGTGGTATTCAACCGCTAATGAAAATTCTACTTGAGCGTGGTTTATTACATGGCGATTGCTTAACAGTAACTGGCAAAACTTTAGCTGAAAACTTAGCTGACGTTAAACCTTACCCTATTGACCAAGATATGATCTTGCCATTGGATCACCCGATCAAGAAAGACAGCCATTTAGTCGTGTTATACGGTAACTTAGCGGCTCAAGGTTCAGTTGCTAAAATCACCGGTAAAGAAGGTTTACACTTTACCGGTACAGCAAAGGTTTTTGATGCCGAAGAGCAAGCATTACAAGGTATTTTAAATGGCGACATCGTTAAGGGTGACGTGATTGTTATTCGTTACGAAGGCCCTAAAGGTGGCCCAGGTATGCGTGAAATGCTTTCACCAACGTCTGCCATTATGGGGAAAGGCCTAGGTAAAGAAGTCGCGCTGATCACTGATGGTCGTTTTTCAGGCGGTACACACGGTTTTGTAGTGGGTCATATCACTCCAGAAGCGCATGTTGGTGGTACTTTAGCGATTGTTGAAAATGGCGATAAAATCACCATTGACGCAGAAACTAGAAACCTAACACTTCATGTAGATGATGCAGAGATTGCCGCGCGTTTAGCTAAATGGCAACAACCTGCACCTAAATACACACGAGGCGTGTTAGCAAAATACGCTAAGTTAGTGAGCTCTGCTTCTGAAGGCGCAGTAACAGATAATTAAACGCATGTATTGATACTATAAAAAAATGGGCTTATATAAAACTTACGGTTTTTATAAGTCCATCTCTGTCGCTTTACCTCTTATTCAAACAATTCATAAAAATCGGCTACAAGTTCTGTTACTCAGCGTAATAATCAATATCACTGCCTGCACAACACCCTCTGCTAACTTTCATAACACAGCTGTTGAACATCAGTTCAAAGCCACCAAGATCAACACTCCACTGTTTGAACATATTATTTATAGTAATAATATTAGCGACATATCTGCAGCACAAAAACTCCATATTTATTTAGATGGCGATGGCACACCGTGGCTTCGTAATCGCTGGATAACCAAAGACCCCAGCCCAAGAAACCCACAAATTCTTGGATTAATGAGTTTGGATAGATCGCCTGCTATTTTACTCGGAAGACCTTGTTATTACGGCTTACACTCAACAGCTAACTGTCACTTTCGTTATTGGACTTCACACCGTTATGCTCCAGATATCGTAGAATCAATGGCGCAAGCTTTATCTACCTGGCTAACTCAACACCCCCAGTTTAAACAGGTCACATTTATTGGTTATAGCGGTGGCGGAACTCTCGCTGTGTTACTTGCACCTTATTTTTCAAATACCCAACAAGTCGTGACTATTGCCGCTAATTTAGATATTGATGCTTGGAGTAATTTACATGGCTACAGCCCTTTAAGCGGTTCATTAAATCCTATCAATCAACCTAAACTCAACCCTGCTATTAAGCAATTACATATTTCAGGCGGCCAAGATAAAAATGTTCCTAGTGCTATTATAAAATCCTATATTATTCAGCAAGAGTCAGAAAATTTATTAATTTTTGAAAACCAAGCACACTGTTGCTGGAATAAACACTGGCAATTAATCCTCGATACATTTGATACAAGTCACCCATAAAAGCACCTACCCTGAAGAATATGTACCTCGTCTAAATAGATGATTTCTGAAAAATTTCATGCATTCAGAATCGCTAACAAATCAAATAACATTAATATTAAAGCGGTTTAATTGCTTTTTAAAATAAAAAATATTATATATTCACCATACTCAAATATTTTAATATTAACGAAAACAATGTCTTATTGACCGCCATAATAATAGAGCCTAGTATTGGATCATCTTGAAGTGAACATATTCAAGCCACTCTGTATTTAAATAATTTGGAGATTAGAAATGGTTCAAATAAGAAAAATAAATTATAAAATTAACCAAAGTCTACTTTTTTCAATTGCGCTATTTGGGGGAATAAGCTGTCCTATCACGACAAGTGCCTCTAATATTGCTGACACCCCAGGGCTAACCGAACTTCAATCAACAACAGGCGATGCCATTCAAACAGTGTGTGCTGGACTAGCACCAAATAACAGCATTACCCCTACCCCAGAGACTGGCGAGCAAGATTTGTTTAACCAATGTAACGCTATGATTCATACGAGTAATGAAATCCAAGAAAATGGTGATACTACCAATAGCCTAGAACTTGATAATACTGAACTTGGCAGTGCCCTGCAAAATATAGCTACCGAAGAAATGGGAACTCCCTCACGAATTTCCATGAGTACATTATCAGGTCAGGTAGCTGAAATTAACAACCACCTATTTGACATTCATAAATTAAGCCAGGGGCTGGGAGGAAGTGGCGGCGATGATAACTCTTTATTGTTCAACCGCTTCAGTGTATTTGTAAATGGTGTTGGCGGTTTTGGTGACACAGGAAGCTCTAGCCGTGAAAATGCCGCTGACTTTTATTCGGCTGGTGTTGTACTGGGCATGGATTATCGATTCACTAATAATTTCGTTTCTGGGCTCGCCTTCGGTTATTCTCACCTTGGATCTGACTTCCAAAATAACATTAATGTTTCAGGTGGTGGAATCGATGCTGATATTTATAATTTATCTTTGTTTGCTTCCTATGATCTAGATGACTTCTACATAGATGGTAATTTCACTTATGGCTGGAGTGATTATGATGTAACTCGTGCTGTCGTAGTTTTATCTAATAACTCCACTTCAACAGGTGGAGCAAATCGAATTGCCACGTCCAATCCAAATGGAGAGCAATACTCAGTAGGGCTGGGTTTAGGCTATAACTATCAATATGATGCCTTTAATTTAAATCCTTACGCTCGTGTAGATTACTACCATGGTAAGATCGATAGCTATAGCGAAACAGGAGCTTTCGGTTTAAATTTAGCGGTTGATGAACAAAACTTTGACTCTTTACAGTCACTATTTGGCATACAGCTTTCCTATGTATTTAGTCATTCATTTGGTGTACTTATTCCACAATTTAATGTCGGCTGGCATCATGAATTCCTAAATAAAAGTCGAGCTATTAATGCTAGATATACTGCTGATTTTAACAATACTATTTTAACGGCGACAACTGATAACCCTGATCGTGATTATGCGACTCTAGGGTTTGGATTTTCCAATGTTTTTCAAGGTGGAACTCAATTGTTTTTTAATTACCAAGCTTTGCTTGGGTACAATAATGTGAATAGTAATGGTTTTACTGCTGGGGTACGCATAGAGATATAAAACATAACAATAATGCGTCTGCATTAAGTATTATCAACAAGGATGTGGGGCTACCTAACCCCACATTTTTATATGCATTCCCTTTATCTCTCATGTAACATAACGCTATAAATTTTATTCAATTTCACTATTCAACACATTGAAACTTACTAATTCCTTCGTTAACTGGTTTCGGGACTCCTCCCCTTATATCCATGCGCATCGCAATCGGACTTTTGTCATCTACTTTGGTGGTGAAGCCATTTTAGATGCCAGCTTAAATAGTCTTGTACATGACTTTGCCTTATTAAACAGCTTAGGCATACGTTTAGTTTTAGTGCATGGTATTCGGCCACAAATCGATCTACGTTTAAAAAAACAAAATCTACCCTCTTTATTTCATGAACAACTACGCATTACCGATGCTAACGCTCTTCAATGCGTCAAAGAAGCGGCCGGTTTAGTCCGCGTAGAAATTGAATCCTTGCTCTCTTTAGGTGTCGCGAATTCGCCTATGTCCGGTGCAAAAATCCGTGTTATTTCAGGAAATTTTGTGACTGCCCAGCCTCAAGGAGTTATTAATGGCGTTGATTTGCAATATACCGGCAAAGTAAGGCGCGTAGACAATGCTGCAATTCAGCAACAACTGGATTTAGGCCACGTCGTACTTATCTCCCCCGTTGGTTATTCGCCTAGTGGTGATTTATTTAATTTATCAGCCGAACAGCTTGCCACCGATGTTGCCATCGCCCTACAAGCAGAAAAGCTTATTTTAATGACTGAACAAAGCTGTCACTCAACCGAGTCTGGACAACTGATTGCTCAAATGACGACAGCGGAAACACAAGACTTTATTGATCACGAGCCACAGCTCAAATTCAGCACAAAACATGCATTACAGTCAGCTATTCAAGGCTGTAAATCCGGTGTTGCTCGCGTGCATATTTTAAATAGAAAAGTTGACGGCGCATTACTGACAGAATTGTTTAGTCGCGACGGCGTTGGCACTTTAATTAGTTCCACAGAATTTGAATCAATACGCCCTGCTGCTTTAAACGATATTCCGGGTATTCTTGAATTAATAACCCCGCTAGAACAGCAAGGCTTGTTGGTTGCACGCTCCGAAGAGCATTTGGAAATCAATATTAATGACTATATCGTCATCGAACGTGATGGTTTAATTATTGGCTGTACCGCATTACACAAAATAGCTAACAGCCATGCTGGTTTAATTGCCTGTATGGCGATACATCCGGACTATCGCAAAGCCGCGCGCGGCAATCAACTATTAGAGCAGTTACTTATCAAAGCCAAGCAAAATTCGCTACAGCACTTGTTCGCGCTATCCACGCAAACTATGCACTGGTTTAAAGAGCGCGATTTTCAAGAAAGCCACTTCAACGAACTACCGCCCGCCTTACAAGAAAATTACAATCACTTACGTAACTCTAAAGTGCTGATAAAAAACGTCACTTAAAAACAGTTACAGCACAAAGAGCATAGAATCGTGCCAAATAATTTATACATTGTCATCTGGGGCGCAGGCCTCCATCCCTCATTTCAAAAGACAGACTAACTACTGCGCCCCATTATGTTCAAGTTATTTCGCGCATGTTCCATAGAAAAAAACCAATACTCTCTGTGCTTAACTCTTGTTTTCACCCACAAACCCGTGACGATTATATGGGTAAATAACGCATAAACACCTAGGCAATTGTTCATTACTCGACATTCGCGTAAAATCAAGGCTCAGATTCACTTTAAGCACAATACACCTATGAAAAAAGCTCTCTTGTTCGCACTCTGCATGCTTTCATTACAAACCATCGCAGCAGAAAAAACTCAGCCCTCAGGCGAAACATGGACTGGCTCTGACCTTTCCGAAGCAACCATAAAGCAAGTACAAACAGATAAATATAACTACACTCAATGCATTTATAAAGAAGCGCAAAAGCAAGGCTATCAAAAAATTGATTCTCGCGTTGCAACCGATGCCGTTATGAAACAATGCGAAAAAGAACTGTCAAAAATTCGCTCCTCTTTCACTGATAATGGCGTACCTGGCGTTGTTGCTGATCGCTACCTCAAAAAAACACGCATAGATATGACACGAAAGATATTAAAATCTTTAATATTCGCAGAAGCCGCACGTAAGTCAGGCGCAACTCAGTAATACTGATACCACAAAGAAACCATACTTAAATAAAAAGTAATTATCAAATAGTGTGGGAGCGACTTTAGTCGCAAAACCGTGGCTAAAGCCACTCCCACAGAATACGAAAATACACAACACTTATGAACACACAATTTAAAATAGATTTAGACCTTATACCCACCACTTTTGATGCCATCCATGCTTATTTAGCGGCGACTGTATTTGGCTTAGCACTTACAATTATCATCCTCTTATTTGTGCTATTAATTAGCGCTATGCGAAAAGCTAAAAAGCCTGAGCAAAAAGCTACAGATAATAAAGAACAAGCTATTTCAACAAGCATTCCTAAACGCGAGCCAGAAGTTAAAATCGTGGAAAAAATTGTTGAAGTAGAGAAAATCGTCGAAGTTGAAAAAATAATCCAACAACCCGCACCAGAACCTATCGTTTTAAAAGAAGCAACACCCGATGCGGCATTGCAACTTTTAAACTTACTACAAACTGAAGCACGCTTTATCGATTTCATTAAAGAAGATGTTAATGCTTATAGTGACCAAGATATTGGAGCAGCTGCGCGCGTTGTCCATACAGGTTGCAACAAGGCTCTTAATGAGCACTTCACTTTAACAACAGTGCGCACTGAACAAGAAGGCAGCAAAATCACTCTAAATAAAGGTTTTAATGCCTCTGAAGTGCGTTTAACGGGCAATATTGTTGGCGAAGCGCCTTTTACCGGTACTTTAGTGCATAAAGGCTGGCAGGTTACTGACATTAAGTTACCAAAATTAACTCAAGGCCATAATGCAAATATTATCGCTGCAGCAGAGGTTGAGTTATGAAAGGGCTATTCAATACAGGTCAATCAACACAAGATAACCCATCAACCGATTCAGAAGCAGAAACTATAACTGACTTTAATACAGCCTCAGAAGATGGAACGGACAGTACCGAAATGCCCGAGCCAATCGAACAAAATTCTGCACCTGTACCAGAAAGTGCAGGCACACATGTTTCCATCGGCATCGATTTAGGAACGACACACTGTGTTTTATCTTATGTGGATATTTCCGATCTTGATGCTGATGAAAGAGTGCACCAAGTTTTACAGATTCCGCAACTCACTGCACCGGGTACGATTGAAGATAAAGCACAATTACCCTCGTTTTTATATCAAGCCCATGAAGCAGAAATAAACGAGGGCGATACGGCTTTGCCTTGGACCCCCAAACCCGATTATTTAGTGGGTGAAATCGCACGTAATTTAGGCTCAAAAACACCCATTCGTTTAGTGTCTAGTGCAAAAAGCTGGCTTTGCCATGCGGGTGTTGATTGTAAATCACCGATCTTGCCGCCTGAAGCTCCTGAAGAAGTCACCCGCGTTTCGCCTTACCAAGCCAGTGTTGCTTATTTACAGCACCTTTGTAATGCCTGGAACCAGCAACATCCGAATACACCCATCGCTGAACAAGAAATCACTATTACAGTACCCGCGTCATTTGATCCTGCCGCACGAGAGTTAACAGCTGAAGCCGCTCGCTCTATTGGTTTACAAAATGCAACTCTCTTAGAAGAACCGCAAGCGGCTTTGTACAGCTGGATTGAAAAAAGTCACGGTGACTGGCGTAATCATGCCACTGTAGGCGATATTATTTTAGTCATTGATGTCGGTGGTGGTACGACCGATTTGTCCTTAATTGCTGTTACAGAAGAAGCTGGAAATTTAAGCCTAACGCGTATTGCAGTGGGTGATCACATTCTATTAGGCGGTGATAATATGGATTTAGCTTTGGCCTACACGCTAAAAGCTAAATTAGAAAAAGACAGCAAACGTTTAGAGCCTTGGCAAGTTCAAGCACTCACTCACGCTTGCCGTGATGCTAAAGAAAAAATCCTTAGCGACAATGACGCGGATAATATTCCTATCGTTGTACCGAATCGTGGTTCCTCATTAATTGGTGGCACTTTACGCACAGAATTAACCCGCGATGAAGTGAATAGTGTATTACTGCAAGGCTTCCTACCAGAAATTTCTAGCGATGAACATCCTGTTAGTCGCGCTCGTTCAGGTTTAAGAACAACCGGCTTACCTTATGCGCAAGATGCTGGTATTACCCGTCATTTGGCCGCCTTTTTAACGCGCCAACTGAATGCGGTTGATGACTTAAATGGTGTATCTCTTCCAGAAAATGCAAGCTTCATTCACCCAACTGCCGTGCTATTTAATGGTGGGGTATTAAAAGCGACACGCTTTTCTGATCGCTTAATGGGTGTGCTTAATTCTTGGTTGCGCACAGAACAAGCGCCCGAAGCACGCTTATTAACCGGCATAGATTTAGATTTAGCCGTCGCGCGTGGTGCTGCTTATTATGGCTTTGTACGTAAAGGTAAAGGCGTACGCATTAAAGGCGGTACGGCTGCCTCTTATTATGTTGGTATTGAAAGCGCTATGCCTGCCGTTCCTGGTATGCCGCCTGAATCAGAAGCGCTTTGTATTGCTCCTTTTGGCATGGAAGAAGGCACAGAGACAGATTTATTGGAAGAAGAATTTGGCTTGGTCGTCGGTGAGCCAGTACGCTTCCGTTTCTTTGGCTCTAAGACACGCCGCGAAGATACTGTCGGTACACGTTTAGATTATTGGACAGATGAGGAGCTCGAAGAGCTCGATGAAATTGAAGTCACCTTACCAGAAGAAAATCGTAAAGCGGGTGAAGTCGTTCCTGTGTATCTATGTGCCTCAGTCACTGAAGTAGGCACATTGGAATTACAGGCAGTTTCGAGTAAAGATGACAATCATTGGAAAATTGAATTTGATGTACGTGCAGGTGATGAGTAGCCAAGTATATACTTTTGCGTAAGTTAAATTAGTTTAATGAGAAGTAAATAAGATACGAGCCTCACATTCTATGGGAGTGACTTTAGCCACAACAACGCGGCTAAAGTCATTTTCACAAAATAGCTAATCTCAAATTATTTTATTACGATTTCTTATCAAGTAAAGCGCTAATAACTACTTGTTATGTGTTTCTGGAGAAAAAATGAGCTTATCCGATATAGCTATATCATATGATGAATCACTCAATGCAGATGATTTTGAGGAATTCCATCATGATTTAGCTAATGAAAGATTAGAAATTATTATTGAGTCAAGGCCAGGAGGAGAGGTATTTGCAAGTTTAGAATGGTTCATTCCTACTGCAGTAATTGTTTTTATAAGTAAGTCCTATTTTGATGGGTTTCTAAAGGAAATGGGGAAAGATCATTACCTGAAATTAAAAGAGAGCTTATCGAGCCTTACGAATAAACAAATGTCAAAACCGAGAATCGAACCAATTATGATAGGTTCACCAGGAAAGGTTAATCCAAATAATCCATATTCAATGGCATTTTCAGTTTACGCTGAAGCAAATGATGGAAATAAGTTTAAGTTATTAATCCCTAAGCCATCAGAGATAGATGACTATACAGAAATCGTTTATAAGTTCCTAGACTTCTTAAATGACTACCACATGGGGATTAAAAATGAAGGAAGCATTGGTTTTGATATTAATTCAAAAGCACCGAGTAGACTAATTCTAGTTCATATGAATTTACATACTAAGTGCATAGAATGGTTAAATTATCATGATAAATCAAAAACATAACACAGATCACAATTTGAAAAGCGCAGTGCCAAAAACTGATATTTCCTACAAGCATTTTGTCAGGTAACGTTTTTCTTGCTCCGCAATAAAAATCTAACCCGACCTACGAAATACTCCATAAACTATCGTGAACAATAAATCCGCACAGTACCACATCGGCATCGACTTAGGCACTACTCACACTGTAGTGGCTTACGCCAAAATCCAGCAAAAAAATGCGCCAATCCAGATTTTTGAGATAGAACAACTGGTTGCTCCTGGAGAAGTTGCCTCTCGCTCTCTATTGCCCTCAGTACGCTATCACCCCGCTAAAGGTGAGCTTTCTGATGCTGATATGGCTTTTTCCCCTTCTGGTGAACAAGCGGTTATTGGTCAAGCAGCACGCGTATTAAGCGCAAAAACTCAAGGCCGTTTTGTCAGTAGTGCAAAAAGTTGGTTATCTCACCCTTCTATTGATCATACGGCCGCCATCTTACCTTGGGGCAGCTCCGACGATGTGGAAAAAATATCCCCGCTGGACGCTAGTGCTAGTTATTTAAAACATGTGCGCCAAGTGTGGAATCATAAATTCCCTAATGCTTTGCTCGAAAACCAGCATATCGTCATTACTGTACCCGCCTCATTTGATGAAGGTGCGCGCTCGCTCACACTAGAAGCAGCACATAGCGCAGGCTTAAAGAAAATTCACCTACTGGAAGAGCCGCAAGCAGTTTGTTATGACTGGTTACGCCGCCATCACGATCAGCTAAAAACCACCTTAGACGATATAAAGCTATTATTAGTTTGCGATGTGGGTGGCGGTACGACTGATTTAACCTTAATCAAAATCGAAGCCACCAAAGATGAACCTAAATTATCACGCATAGGCGTAGGCGACCATCTCATGCTCGGCGGCGATAATATCGACCTTGCCTTAGCGCATCTAGCGGAATCACGCCTCAACACTGATAATAAAAAACTCTCAGCAGCCAATTTATCGCATTTATTAGAGCAATGCCGCATAGCTAAAGAACGCTTATTAGCCGAAGATGCTCCCGAACAACTCAATGTCACGTTATTAGGTGGCGGCTCTAAGTTGATTGGCGGTACACGCTCAGTTAGCTTAACGCGCGAAGAAGTTAAAAATATTGCTTTAGATGGCTTCTTTCCTTTATCTAAACTCAACGAATTACCCGATAAAAAACGCAGTGGCGTGGTTGAGTTTGGCCTGCCCTATGCAGCAGAACCCGCGATCAGTAAACATATCGCCGCATTTTTAAACACCCATCGCCACGCAGCACAAGAGGCGCTAGGTAATGACACTATTGTCCCTGATGCCCTGTTATTAAATGGCGGCGTATTTCGCAGTCAGCCGATTAGCCAACGTACTCAAGCCTTGCTCAACTCATGGAGTAATAAAGCCCCAGTCTTATTGGAAAATCAGCACCCTGAACTCTCGGTAGCTTATGGCGCGGTAAGTTATGGTATGGCTCGCGAACAAAAGAAAGTAAAAATTGGCGGCGGTGCCTCACGTAGTTACTTTTTATTAGTAGGTACGGAAAAAGACCAACAAGGCGTATGTATTCTGCCGCGAGGTAGCGAAGAAGGAAATGAGATTATCTTAAAAGAGCATCAATTTTCTTTACGCTTAGGCCAACCGGTCAGCTTTCACCTTGCTTCATTAACGGGTGGTGATCAATATAAAGCAGGAGCAATCGTTAGCATTACTGATGACTTTCACCCACTGCCGCCTTTAGCGGTCGCTTTTGACCAAGACAATAGCAATGCACAAACTGAAGTCACTGTACAATTATCCGTGACTTTATCCGAAGTCGGTACTTTACAAATTCAATGTGTTTCAGTTGCCGAGCCAAATCAACGTTGGGACGTGCAATTTCAAATCAGAAAGAAAACAACTCACCTTACTTCTAAAGAACTACCGGCAAACTTCCCGCAAGCCGTAGCACAAATTGAAGCCATTTTTGGCTCAAAATCTAAAGATATTAACCCTAAAGCGGTGAAAAGTTTACGCGCAGATTTAGAGAAGTTATTAGGCTTGCGCAGCGAATGGTCTAGCCATTTATTACGTGAATTATTTACGGTATTACTAGAAGTACGTAAGAATCACCGACGTTCAGCCAACCATGAGCGGGTTTGGCTCAGTTTAATCGGTTATTGCTTACGCCCTGGATTTGGCTACCAATTAGATAATTGGCGTGTTGAGCAACTATGGAAAACCTATCAACATAATATTCAATTTGTTAATGAAACTCAAAACTGGACTGAATGGTGGATATTATGGCGTCGAATTTCCGGTGGCTTAGATACCGAAGCTCAAGAGCTGATTTTTAACGATTTAGCTAAATACCTAAACCCAGCATCCGCACGCCAAGGCAATACAGCTAAGCTCAGCAAGCAACGCGGTTATGATGATATGGTACGCTTGGCGGCGGTATTAGAACGCTTACCTATTGCGCAAAAAACACAATTAGGTGAATGGTTCTTAAAACGCTTAGAAAAAGCGAGCGAGCCAGCACATACTTGGTGGGCCGTCGGTCGTATTGGCTCGCGCGTGCCTTTTCATGCCAGTGCGCATTTTGTGGTTTCACCCGAAACTGCAACGCTTTGGCTGGAACAAATCCTTAAAGCCGATTGGAAAAAAATCCCACAAGCCGGTTTTGCCGCCACTTTAATGAGTCGCAAGAGTGGTGACCGAGCACGTGATATTGATGATGCAATGCGCAATCAAGTTATCGCACAATTAAAAGCCACTAAAGCCCCTAATTCATGGTTAGAAATGGTTGAATCAATCAAAGAACTGGATGCCTCTGAAGAGCAGCAAGTATTCGGCGAAGCATTACCACCTGGTTTGACTTTGATTAATCAGTAATTTTTATATAGCCCGTTTGTATAGAACTATTCGTATATTAGCGGGCTAAAGCCTCGGCCTACAACCCGTAAGGCGGATGCGTAGGTTGGATTAGCCTTTTTATTGCGGAGCATTAAAAAACGTAATCCGACAAAGTAGCTGAAATGTCGGATTACGTTATCTGCGCTTCGCTAGATAATCTAATCCAACCTACGCCCAATTCATTACACAGAGTGCTCCTCTCGAATTTAGAAGAAATTTTAAATAATTGCCATCACCCCTAGCTTGGAAATTTATGCCCTATAATTCAACTCAAAAAAGGCTATATCCTCTCGTTATTGCTCTAGAATTTATTACAACTTCCGTATGTATCGCTGAAGATACTGTAATACTTGATACTGTTGTGGTTGAAGACACTATTTCCGCTGGCAATGGTTTAATGAACAAGCAAACAGGTGTGCAGGCACGTAGCGTTATCTCACGTGAAGCCATTGAGCAAAAAAACACCCAAAATAATGTCTATCAAGCAATGGATTTAATGCCGGGTGTAAACACTTATAGCTATGATGCTACTGGCTTATTTGGTGGCAATATACGTATGCGCGGTTTTAATAGCGATCAAATTGGCATAAGCATTGATGGTGTTCCCATGAACGATGCAGGAAACTTCGCCGTTTATGCTTCAGAGTTAGTTGACCTAGAAAATCTGGAAGAAATTTCTGTTATTCAAGGTGGCAGCGAGATTGATACACCTATGGTCGGCGCTGTCGGCGGTTCAATTAGCATGACTACGACCGCCCCGACTGATCAGCCACGCTTTCGAGTCAACCAAAGTTATGGTAGTTATAATGCCTTCAAGACCTTTCTGCGCGCCGATACGGGTTATTTAGGCGATAAAGTCTTTAAAGCTTTTATATCCGTATCCAAAGCGAAAGCCAATAAATGGAAAGGCGACGGCGAAGCTAATCGCGAGCATTTGGATTTCAAAGCGGTGCTAAACTTAAGTCCGAATAATAGTATTACCGGTAGCGTATTATACAACCGGCTATTTAATAATCACTTACGTACCTTAACCTTAGATCAAGTAGATACATTAGGTGGGCGCACTGATTTTGGCACCGTTCCACCACAACATTTAGCCGGAGTTAATGGCACAGCGCAAGTGGAAACACCACCAGCCGATAGCTATTACAATCTGAGACTCAACCCTTACCGTAATTATCTGGGTACTTTACAAGGTCGCTTTCAATTATTATCCAACCTCCAGCTAGAGGTCGATCCTTATTATAGCTATGGCTACGGTACGGGTGGCAACCAACTTAGAACACTAACGGAAAGCAGCGACCCCACAGCATTAGGCGGCGGCATTAGTGATATTAATCAAGATGGCGACAGCTTAGATACCATTATGATTTATAGCAGTGGCTTGACTGAAACAGAGCGCCCCGGAGTAACCGCTCGTTTGCGTTGGCAAATAGCCAATAATAATATTATGGCCGGTTATTGGTTTGAATACTCTCACCACCGTCGCTTTCAACCCGCTGTCACTTTTGATGATAACGGCAATAGTGCAGATCCGTGGCTAGAAAAACCAGAAGAATTTTTACTGCGCCAAGACGGGACTCCTTATCAGGGGCGTGATTTCTTAACCGAGAGTTATTCTCAATCGTTTTTTGCTCAAGATGATCTTAGTTTTTTAGAGAATAAGCTGAATCTTTCACTGGGTTTACGTTATACCGAAATCAAACGTGATTTCTATAATTTAGCCAGTGAAGGTGGCCCAGTAGCATACAATATAAAAAAAACGTACGGTAAATTACTGCCCAATGCTGGGATTAGTTATCAATTTACCAAGCAACATCAAGTCTTTTTTAGTCACTCGGAAAACTTCAAAGCGCCGCCGGACTCTGTTTATTATGGATTAGCTCAAGCTGATGGCAGCTTAAAATCGGTCAATGTTGATGAAGAAACCTCTATGAATTGGGAGCTAGGTTATCGCTTTAATAGCAATAATATTTCCTTCGCGGGTACTTTGTTTCTAATTGATTACCGTAATCGAATTGCCGCAGCTTATGACATTGAAAATGATGCTTATACTAATTATAACGTTGGCAATTCAATCACTAAAGGCGTGGAATTAGAATCAGCTTGGCGTTTTTTACCGAACTGGGGGCTTTACGGCTCATTTAGCTTTACCGATAGTCGCATGAAACAAAATTTACAGACTGGAGCCGATACTTTTGAGCCCACAGCGGGTAAAGCCTTTCCGGATACGCCTTATTGGTTAGCTGGCCTAGCATTGCAATATCGTAACGGCTCTTGGTCAGCTAATATCTCAGCCAAATATACAGGCGACCGTTATAGCACTTTAGTGAACGATGAATTAATCAAAGGCTATACTTTAGTTAACTTAGATGCCGGTTATCAATTCCCAACGATAGGTTGGTTTAAAAATCCTGCGGTGCGTTTGAATATTTATAACTTACTCAATCAAGATTATTTGAACTTAAATGCTGGCAGTGGTAGTGGCTTTACCACACGCGCACAAGGCGATGGTGGCCGCTCACCTTCTTACTATGTCGGTGCACCGATTAGTTTTAGCGTTATGTTATCGACGGATTTTTAATTAACAATGCTTAAAATAACATTCAGACAACTACTCCTGCTCTGCTTACTATCCTTTAGCTCATTGGTCTATGGAGTTGCTCCGTCATTAAATTTTGTTAATGTAGGTCATTCCGATTTTAGCGAACCAAGAACTCTGTTTCAGGATCATCAAGGCTTTATCTGGTTGAGTACAGATTCCGGCTTATATCGGTATGATGGTTATGAGTACCATCATTTTCAACATCATCCCAATGAAGCTAATAGCTTGCCTCATGATACGGTGACTGGCACCGTAGAAGACAAACAACACCGTTTATGGATTGCCACATTCAATGGTTTGGCTTTGTTTGAGCCAAAATCATTCAGCTTTAAAACTTACGCCCCTTTACAAGACAAAGATACATCTCAACTGAGCCGACAAATTCGTAAAATAACTTCAGATGGCCAAAATGGTCTATGGTTAGCAACGAGGCAAGGGTTACAGCACTTTGATATAAACACCAAAGAATTTCGTATTTATCGACACGATTCAACAGACAACAACAGCTTAGCTAGGGATAATATCGACACACTCGTAGCAGAATCTCAAGGCGGACTATGGCTTGCCACTTGGCCTGAGGGCATTGATTATCTCCCAGCGGGCAGTTCCAAATTTGAACATTCTCATATTAATACGGCGAATAATTCAGCACTGACTAAAAATGTGCGCGCCTTATTTATCGATAGTAAAAATCGCTTATGGTTAGGCACGGAAGCGGGAGTTTTTCGCCAACAAATTGGCCAACCATGGGAACAAGAACAACCACTTCCGGTCATAGGTATTATCGAAAACTTCAGAGTGCATGAATTTACCGAGGATAGCGCAGGTATCATTTGGGCGGCAACAAGTGTTGGACTATTACGCTGGAATGATGCTCAGCAGCAATTTGATATTTACCAACATCACGGCAAAGCGGAAAGCAGTATACCGGCTAATCATATCTATACCCTATTCATAGATCGTTCTGAGTCATTTTGGCTGGTTACTAACAATGGCCTTAGTCGTGCTGATTTTTCTCTCACTGGCTTTGAACAACTCTCTATTAATTCCTTAAGTGGCAACGATGAACCGACCAGAAGTGAATTATTAACAATGGTGATGAACAAGGAAGATCATTTATGGTTAAGCTCCCTATCTAAATTATTTCTGATTAATCCTAAATCACGAGAAATTATAAAATCATTTTCCTGGCAACATCTTAGGGATATGGGGATTTTAGATAATAGAATTTATAGTATCTATCAGCCAAACAATCACGTAGTGTGGCTTGGAACCCGCAGTGGCTTAGTACGCTTTGACCTTGAACAAGAACATGCATCACTCATACCGCTAGGCGATGCAGCCAGTAATTTTGTTAATAAAATTATACCTGATGCACACGGCAGATTATGGTTAGGTACAGGAGGAGGATTGATAGAGTATGATCCATTACTAGGCATCTTACGTAAATTCAAGCATGAGCCGAATAATATCAATAGCCTAAGCAACAGCTCAGTTAATGCCATGATGCTAGATGTAAAAGGTAATATTTGGCTAAGTGGCGGTTATTTAGGTGGCGGCTTGGATGTGCTCAACCCAAAAACTGGACAGGTTAAGCATTACCAATATGAGCCAGCCAACCTTACTGGTTTACCCAGTAATTTCATTGCAGATATACAGCAAAGCCCAAATGGATCGGTATGGCTAGCCACAAATGCTGGTCTTAGCCAAGTGCAGATAACCCATGATGATAGCCTAAAATTTCACACCTATAGCTTTTTTTCTGAACTAGATTCTAATAACGTCAGGGCGATACGCTTTGACATGCAGGGTGCATTGTGGTTTGCTTCGTCGTCAGAAATAGCGCAGTTTGACACGACCACACAACAAATAAAAACCTATCCTCTGTCCGTTGGATATAAGGCTAATAAACTTCTATCAGATTTTTTAATTGGGACTGATGGCGCACTGTATTTCAATGGCGGTAAAAATCTAATTATTATTCGCCCTGAGTTAATACATAACAATCAAATACCACCAGCAGTAGCCATAACCGATATTCGCATATTGAATCGTTCACTGCGCAATGATGAAGACCCGAAAATAATCAAACTTGAAGGCTCTATCAGCCAACCCCAAAAATTAACTTTAGCCTGGCAAGATATGATGCTGTCATTGCATTTTTCTGCGTTACATTATGCCAACCCAGAACTTAATCGCTATGCCTATAAGTTGGAAGGCTTCAATCAGGACTGGATAGAAACCGATAGTAGCAACCGAATTGCCACTTACACCAATCTGGACCCGGGCGAGTATTTATTTCGCGTTAAAGCCAGCAATAACATGGGTATTTGGAATGAAGAAGGCATTAGCCTGCCCATTACGATTACCCCACCCTACTGGCAAACACTTTGGTTTCGCATTCTGATAGGAAGTTCACTAGCAGTGTTATTATTAGCACTCTATTTTTGGCGTATGCACCAGCTCCGAAAAATTCAAATCGACCTTGAACTGCAAGTAAATCACCGAACTAAAGAGTTAGTAGAAGCACACCAAGAAACACTCGCAGCAGCTCAAGTAAAAAGTGAGTTTTTAGCTAATATGAGCCATGAAATTCGCACTCCTATGAATGCGATTATCGGTATGACTCATTTAACACTGCAAACGCAAGTCACCAAGCAGCAGCGTAATTACCTAGGTAAAATCAACACTTCAGCTAAATGGCTATTAGATATACTGAACGATATTTTAGATTTTTCTAAAATTGAAGCGGGAAAAGTGACCCTAGAATATGCACCTTTCAATCTTGGGGAGCTCATACAGTCCTTAGCTGATTTGGCTGAATCATTAGTCGGCAATAAAGCATTAACCTTAGACTTTGAAATTGATCAGAATGTGCCACAACTATTAATTGGCGATTCCTTACATCTAAGGCAAGTTCTACTTAATTTGGTCAGCAATGCGATTAAATTCACCGAAACTGGCTCGGTCATCGTGCATGTAGAAAAAGTTCGTAAGGCTCATGCTGATGCTAGCGCAGTCGAAATACGCTTTAATATTACTGATACAGGCATAGGCTTAAGCGATGAGCAACAACAGCAATTATTCATTGCATTCAACCAAGCAGATAATTCGACCACACGCGACTATGGTGGCACGGGATTAGGCTTATCCATAAGTAAAGAATTGGTAGAAATGATGAAGGGTACTATTGGCATTGAAAGCCAGATAGGCTCGGGAAGTCGTTTTTATTTTACGCTTAGCTTTGAGCTGCTGGCGGCCAATCATCAGGGAGCTCCTATACCTTCTAACAGAACAACTCAAACGTCGGTAAACTTCTCTTCTGTATCAGTTTTAGTAGTTGAAGACAATGTCATTAATCAAGAACTCATACTGGAGATTTTGCAGGGGCAAGGCATGCAAGTAGATCTAGCCAATAATGGCGCTGAAGCCATTGCCATGCTAGATAATAAAGATTACAACTTAGTGCTAATGGACTGCCAAATGCCTGTTATGGATGGCTTTAGCGCAACACGTATTATCCGCAAAAACCCCAAGTTTAGTGAATTGCCTATTATCGCAATGACGGCTAACAGTTCCCCAGAAGATCGTGAACAGTGCTTTGCTTGTGGTATGAATGAATTTATTACTAAACCTATAAATTGGGAACAGTTTTTTCAAACGCTTACTCATTGGATTAAGCCGATGTCAGGTAATTTCCCCACTAAAGATTGGCATGAATTAGCCAATCAATTGCCTGGCTTTGAACTCACTCAAGTGATGAGCTTATTAAACGGTGATCAACAAAAATTAATCGCTATGTTGAGGAGGTTCCACACTCAATTTGCACCTGAAGTTACTGCCTTTATTAGTCAAATCAATACGCATCGGCTAGAGGCGGCACAAGCATGGTTGCATTCACTTAAAGGGTCAGCCGGCAATCTTGGCGCACAAGAGCTCTATCAAGCGACACTTACCCTAGAAGATCAGCTATTAACAGGACAAAATTCAAGCCAAGCGTTAACTCATTGGCAAACAACCTTTGATAAAACCATGACTACATTAGCCACTCTAACCGCTGATGCAATCCCAACAGAAATTAAGACCGATAAAGCTGAACGCGCCCAAGTAATAACTGAATTAGCCGCACTATTAGGTAATGACCACTTTATTAATGATGAATTACTTAATCAGCTGAAAATACTACTACCTGAAACTCAGCTAGCAGAATATAATGCCTTATTGCAATATATTCATGGAACTGACTACGCTAACGCACAAGAATCACTTAATAAGCTAAGCATTGATGAATGAAAAGGCTAAGATCATTAAACCATTAAAACAATCTCAAGCTACCATTTTGGTTGTCGATGACTCGCGCCTTACTCAAGAGCTACTCGTTGCCTTACTGAGCAGCTCAAATTACCACGTCAAAGTCGCAGGTAATGGCCAGCGTGCCCTAGAGATCACACAAAAACATCCACAGCCCGACCTCATCCTACTCGATATCAATATGCCTGATATGGACGGCTACGAGATATGTCAAAAGTTACAAGAATCACCGCTCACTAGCAATATCCCCGTTATTTTTATTACAGGTGAAACAACGCATGAATCTGAGTCTTATGCCTTACAACTGGGTGCAGTAGATTATATTACTAAACCAATCAGCCCCGTTATTACCTTATTACGTGTAGCCAACCAAATATCACTTAAACAAAATGAAAACGCTTTAAAGTACGCGGCTCATTACGATGCGCTAACTGGAATTCCTAACCGTGCGCTACTGATAGATAGGCTAAAATTTGCTGTCGCGTCGAGTCATCGCAGCGGCCGCAAAGTCGCGTTACTATTTATTGATTTAGATAGATTCAAAGCACTTAACGACGCTCTCGGTCATGACATGGGCGATTTACTCCTGCAGCAAGTGGCACTACGCTTGGAGTCTTGTATCCGCGAAGGTGACAGTGCAGCTCGATTTGGTGGTGATGAATTTGTAGTTATGCTGGAAGACTTAAGTGAAGATTGGCAAGAAGCAGGCGCTCAAACTTCTGCCATTGCCCATAAAATACTTGATGCATTAAATCAAGAGTACCAACTAAATACGCATAAATACTTTAATACACCAAGTATTGGTGCCACCGTATTCACCGGCCATGAACACTCCATAGATCAGCTATTAAAGCAAGCCGATATTGCGATGTACCAATCCAAGCTAACGGGGCGTAATAAACTCAGTATCTATGATCCAAAGATGCAAGCAGATATTGCTGCTCGCGCGCAGCTGGAAAATGGATTACGTCAAGCACTAGAAAATAAGGAATTCATTCTCTATTATCAGGCGCAAATATTCCATGATCAAGTTACCGGTGCAGAAGCACTCATTCGTTGGCAACACCCTACACGTGGCTTAGTCTTTCCTGAATATTTTATTCATCTAGCAGAAACAACAGGTTTGATTGTCCCTATCGGCAACTGGGTCTTAAAAACCGCTTGTGCCCAATTAAAAAGCTGGTCTCTGCATTCCGCTACGCAAGGTTTAAAATTAGCGGTCAATATCAGTGCTTACCAATTCCAGCAAGTTGATTTTGTCGAGCAAGTGCTCGATACCATAAAGCACAGTGGTATTAATCCTGAAAACCTTAAACTGGAGCTGACGGAATCTTTATTCCTTGATGACATTGCTGGGTCGATTGTCAAAATGAATACGCTGCGCAAAGTTGGGGTGAATTTTTCTATGGATGATTTTGGTACTGGCTATTCATCTTTATCTAACTTAAAGAAATTACCTATCGATCAAGTCAAGATCGATAAAAGTTTTGTGCACGATATCTCAAGCAACCCTGACGATGCAGTCATTATCCAAACAATTATTGCTATGACGAAGAAAATGAGAATGAGTGTAATTGCCGAGGGTGTAGAGACTAAGTTGCAACGTGAGCTTTTAGAAAGTAGTGATTGTTTATTTTTTCAAGGATATTTATTTAGTAAGCCTGTACCAATTGAAGAATTTGAAATACTGCTAATAGCTAACGCCTCTACTTAAAAGTTTGCATTAGTTACTTGGGATTCCCCTTACCTTGAGCCATGGCCTTACCCCTCTATCGCTAGCGCCTCTACCGATCAAAATATAGGTCACTCGCAATAGTGATTAACCTCTAATACCAATCCCAATAAATAATAACTGCAATAGTCGTCATTCCCGAAATCTTTAATCGGGGATCCATTGTCACACATAGATTCCTGCTAAGAGCCTGCAGGAATGACGATTTCTCAGCTCAAGTATAAATATATTGGGATTGGTATAAGGTCGCGAAATCGTGGCTAAAGCCACTCCTATAGAATACGAGATTCGCATAATATTTACTTCTCATTCCTTAGTTTGGGAAGAGTAAATACAAAAGAACCATATTTAATAATAATAGCAACCCGCTCACGCCTTTCCAAAATACCAATGGATTACGTTCCATTAGCGGTATATTGTCCACCTCGTTTAAAAAGCTCGCGTTAGGGTTGCTCAAGTCATATAAAAACTCTGATAACTCATCATAACGACCTTGCGGAGAAATTGATGTGGCTTTTTTTAAGGCGCCATCAATCCAAGCAGGCACCATGGTATTTTTATGAAAACTAGGCACATAGGACAGCTTAGCCAAGTTCAGTTTATTCGGTTTTTCTGGCATATCTCCGCCAAAAGGCAAAGCTCTATTAATCATTTCATAGGTGATCACGGCTAAGGAATATAAATCCGACTTGATCGTGCCACGCTGCCCCAAGTGATATTCGGGAGCTGTATAGTTAAGCGTACCCAAAACATTTTCATCATCACGGCGCTCTAGTGGAGAGATTTCCGTAATCCCTGCTATTTTTACCGAACCAAAATCAATGATTTTCACCCTGCCTTTACTATCAATCATGATATTTTCAGGCTTTAAATCCTGATGTAACATTTCCATACGATGAAATGCACGCAAACCTTTGGCAACTTGCTCAATAATCTCTCGTACTTCACGTATATAAGGCTTAGGGTGCTTATCAATCCACTCTCTTAAAGTATCGCCCTCGATAAATTCAGTGACATAATAAATACATGTTTTAACTCTATCGGTATCTAAAACTTGCAGGACATTATTATGTTTAATGCGTTTTCCCGCCCATTCTTCATGCAAAAAATGCTCAATATAATGCGTGTCATCTTCGTATAAAACAGAGGGTGTTTTTAAAATAACCTGAGCCTGGCTTAATGTATCAAAAGCACGATAAATCTGAGTGCGCCTACTCGCATGTAATTCTGCTTCAATTTTATAGCCGTCAAGCATTTGGCCGATTTCTAAAGGCGGTGGGAAGGGTAAATTAGCATGTTGACGCAATACTTCATCTTCTTTGGCTAAAGGAATTTCTGTAACGCGAAATATCTGACAGCTTAAATTATCATCGCTCTTATTGTCACTTGCTTGTTGCACAATAAGCTGTGCCAACTGCGTTAAATCACTACCTGACTGCAATAATTCTTTGAGCTTTTTTTCGCTCATAAAATCATGCACTCCATCGGTACTCATAAAAAAAAGATCGTCTTTTTCTAGCGGAAATCCCTTGTAGTCGACTTCTAAATGAGGCTCGATTCCCATTGCGCGATTGAGATAATTTTTTTCATCCGAAATCCAAACACGGTGGTCACGTGTCATTTGCTCCAAATTACCCTGACGTAAACGGTAAATACGTGAGTCACCAATATGAAATAAATGCGCGGTCGTTGATTTCAGCACCAAAATACTTAAGGTGCTAACTAGGCCTTTGCTTGATTGATAGCGTTGCTGGCCTTGGCTGTAAAGCCAAGAGTTAGTCGCGGATAAGATTTTTTGCCCTGCTTGTTTAACTGACCAAGAGTCGGGGGTGCTGTAATAATCACTTAAAAAACCAGCCACACAGCATTGGCTGGCCTCATGCCCTGCATCACTACCACTCATACCGTCAGCAATAGCGACTGCAATGCCTTTATGGGTTAATTGCGCTCCTTCAGGCATTAAGGCACCTAAAAAATCTTCATTTCTTGCCTTAATGCCTTTGTCAGTATAGGAGCCGATGGCTATTTTAAGTGTTGGTGTTGTCATAATTTGTCCTGATTACTTATAAGCTTCCACTAATTTTAAATCCACCAATTTAGCTAATTATTGCTCTTAGTCCTCCCTTGCTGGAGGGTTGGGGAGGAGGATGAAATCATGCATTTATAATCCCCTCATCAACCTTCTCCCTCTTGAGAAGGAGTTTATTCTTAAGTTAAGCATTGAGTGGGGAGATTTTAAATATTAAGTTCTTTTGCTTTCATTAAGGTTGAAGCATTTTTAATTTCCCCCTCACCCAACCCTCTCTCTTTGGAGAGGGTTTAAATCAACAACATTGCACTTATTCGAAATAACTGCGAATTAGCTGAAGCTTATACATAGCCAGGTTATTTTTTGGATTTAATCCAATTCAATCATTTCGACTGAACCATCTTCTTGAACTTCAACCATATGCCCTTTAGGTTCCTCAATAAATTGCACGGCCACCAAGACAATTAAAGCACCACCAGCAATTACAGTAAAAAATACCGAAGGAGCAACAAACGATAACACGGTTAAGAATAATACTGCACCGACATTACCATAGGCACCAACCATACCCGCAATTTGTCCAGTCATACGACGTTTAATTAAAGGAACCATAGCAAACACTGCGCCTTCACCTGATTGTACAAAAAATGAACAAGCCATCGTTAAGAAAATAACACCCGCAATTGGCCAGTCAGACGTAATGAGTGATAAGCAGTAATAGCCAATCGATAAGCCAACAATGAAAATAGATAAAGAGAGCTTACGACCAAACTTATCACTAATCCAGCCCCCTGCTGGGCGAGCAATTAAATTCATAAAAGCAAAGCCTGATGCCGAAAGACCTGCTTGTATCATCGTAATACCTTGTGAATCATGGAAAGTATCATAGAAAAACATTGGTAACATCGAAACAACAGCTAATTCAGAACCAAAAGTAATTAAATAAGCTAAATCTAAAATCGCTACTTGTTTGAATTTATATTTATGAATTTCATCAATCGGCTGCATTAAATGCTCTTCATTCACATGCACGATTTTATACACGTTATAGAAGAATAAAATCCAGATTCCCGTGTAAATTAATAACGCTGCAAAATTTGATAATAAGCTCACGCCAGCAGGCGATAACTTCCACGTCAATAGTGTTAGTGTTGCATATAAAGGAATCGTCATTAGGATATAAAAGAATAAATCCCAAATGCTAGTGACTTCCATTGCACCCGCTTTTTTCGGTTTAAAATAAGTTGAACCTTTTGGTGTATCTGTGACACTAAAGAAGTAAATCACCGAATAAATTAATGCGACAACACCGGTTGACGCAATCGCATAACGCCAGCCTTCAGGGCCGCCAAAAGCCAACGCTAAAGAGGGTAAGCTCATTGCTGCCGCTGCAGAACCAAAGTTCCCCCAGCCACCATAAATCCCTTCAGCAATACCCACTTGTTTGGCTGGGAACCATTCGCCGACCATACGAATACCAATCACAAAACCTGCACCAACAAAGCCCGATAAAAATCGCGCTAAGGCAAGCTGCTCAAAGCTATCTGCAAAAGCAAACATAAAGGTTGGTAAACTACCTAAGGCTAATAATATAGAGTAAGTACGTTTAGGGCCGAACTTATCAACTAATATACCGATGATAATTCTAGCTGGAATTGTTAATGCAACATTCAAAATTAAGATCGTCTTAATTTCAGACCTGCTCATACCAAAAGTATCAGCAATAATTAGCATCAGCGGCGCATGACTAAACCAAACGACAAAGGAGATAAAAAATGCAACCCATGTGGTATGCAGGATTTTCATTTTCCCTGAAAAAGAAAAAAAGTTTAACGATTGTGTACTCATACGTCCGCCCAATTAAATATTAATAATATTTTAATAAAAGCACTATATATGCCAAAAATATAAGCATATGATATTAAAAGTGTATTTTTATTATATTGATTAATATTCTAACTAAAGCACCAGTTTGGTGAGGCGTTTAATGTGAAACCCTTAGAATGCACCAGTTAAGCATAAAACACGCACTACAATGGTGCGTAATTCATTTTAAGCCTAGAATAGGCCTAGTAAATCAACAACATAAGATATGGCATAATCTATGCTAATATAATAAAAATAAGACTTAAGGCACCACAAGAGGTAAGGCATGAGCAATAAACAAACATTAATCGTTATTGGTAACGGCATGGTAGGGCATAACTTCCTAGAAAGCCTTGTTGCCAGTGATATAGGTGATAATTATGAAATTGTTACTTTCTGTGAAGAGCAGCGACCTGCTTATGATCGAGTGCACCTAACAGAGTTTTTCTCAGGTAAAACAGCCGAAGACTTATCAATGGTCACGGAAGGTTTTTTTGAAGAAAACAATATTAAAATTCACCTGAATGACAAAGCTGTTTCTATTGATACAGCCAATAAACTCGTGACGTCTGAAAAAGGTATAGCGATTAGTTACGACAAACTGGTGTTAGCGACAGGCTCTTATGCTTTTATCCCCCCAGTTCAAGGGCATGACCGTGAAAACTGTTTTGTTTATCGAACAATTGAAGATTTGGAGGCACTAACAGCGGCGGCTAAAAATGCCAAAGTAGGTGCAGTAGTCGGCGGTGGCTTATTAGGACTGGAAGCGGCGAAAGCACTCAAAGATTTAAACCTTAAAACCAACGTTATTCAGTTTTCACCACGCTTAATGTCTGCACAGCTTGATGCCGGTGGCGCACAAATGCTGGCCGATAAAATTGAAGCGTTGGATATTTCAGTATTGCCTAGTAAAAACACGCAAAAAATTGTTGACGGTACAGAATGCAAACACAAAATGTTGTTTGCTGACGGAACAGATTTAGAAACAGATATTATTTTATTTTCTGCCGGTATTCGCCCTCGTGATGAAATCGCACGTACTAGCGGCATTGAAGTGGGCTCACGTGGCGGCATTGTCATTGATAACCAGTGTAAAACCTCTGCCCCCGATATTTATGCAATTGGCGAATGCGCTGTCTGGAATGGAGAGACTTTTGGCTTGGTTGCTCCAGGCTATAACATGGGGCGTACTGTTGTCGCTGATTTAGCAGGACGAGAAGCTAGCTTTGAAGGTGCTGATATGAGTACCAAATTAAAGCTAAATGGTGTTGATGTTGCCAGTATCGGTGATGCTCATGCGAAAACAGAAAATGCTATCGTTTATCAGTACCAAAATGGTGCGGATGAAATTTATAAGAGCTTAGTGGTTAGTGCAGATAAGAAAAAACTACTGGGTGCAGTGCTCGTGGGCGATGCCTCTGGTTATGGCACTTTATCGCAATACTATCTTAATAGTATCGATTTACCTGAAAACCCAGACAGCTTAATTTTACCGGCACGCTCAGATGAATCTGTTGGCTTAGGACCTGATGCTTTACCTGAATCTGCTCAAATTTGCTCATGTTTTGATGTCACTAAAGGTCAAATTTGTTCTGCGGTAGAAAGTGGCTGTCATACGATGGGTGCATTAAAAGACAGCACTAAAGCGGCCACAGGTTGCGGGGGTTGTGCTGCACTATTAAAATCTGTGCTCGATTGTGAATTAGAAAAATCAGGTTTTGAAGTAAATACTGATATCTGTGAGCATTTCGCTTACACGCGTCAGGATTTATATAACCTGATTATGGTTAATAAAATTAAATCATTTAATGAGTTATTAGAAAAGTACGGTAAAGGCCGAGGTTGTGAAGTTTGTCGCCAAGCCGTTGGCTCTATATTGGCTTCATACTGGAATGATTATATTTTGGAGGCTGAACATCTTAGCCAGCAAGATACCAATGATACCTTTTTAGCGAATATGCAAAAGGATGGTACTTATTCAGTTGTACCGCGTATGACTGGCGGAGAAGTGACACCTGATGGTTTAATCGCTATCGGCCAAATAGCGAAGAAATATAAGTTGTATACCAAAGTAACAGGTGGACAACGAGTTGATTTATTTGGTGCTCGGGTCGATCAATTGCCGCCTATCTGGAAGGAGTTGATTGATGCGGGTTTTGAATCAGGTCATGCTTATGGGAAATCTTTAAGAACCGTTAAGTCTTGTGTTGGTAGTACTTGGTGTCGTTTTGGGGTTGATGACAGTGTTGGCTTGGCGGTTGAATTGGAAAATCGTTATAAAGGTCTACGTTCACCACATAAAATTAAATTTGCGGTATCTGGCTGTACGCGAGAATGCGCTGAAGCACAGAGTAAAGATATAGGTATTATTGCTACCGAAGGGGGTTGGAATCTTTATGTCTGTGGTAATGGCGGAATGAAACCACGCCATGGTGATTTATTTGCCACTGATTTAGATAAAGAAACATTGATTAAATATATTGACCGCGTATTAACCTTTTATTCGCGTACTGCTGATCGTTTACAGCGTACTTCGGTATGGATGGAAAATATGGAGGGTGGGTTAGATTATCTGAAATCAGTTGTGATTGATGACAAGTTGGGCGTTTGTAATGATTTAGAAGAGCAAATGCAACATGTCGTAGATACCTATCAATGTGAGTGGAAAACGACAATTGAAGACGAAAGTAAGTTAAAGCGTTTCCGTCACTTTATTAACAGCGATAAAACGGATGAGAATATTCTTTTTGTCGAAGAGCGCGGCCAAATCCGACCAGCAAATGAAGAAGAGCGTCAGCACATGGCAGTAACGGAGGAAGCATAATGAGTAACTGGATTGATATTTGCCCACTAGACGATTTACAACCTGATTCAGGAGTGTGCGCTTTAGTTGAAGATAAGCAAGTGGCTATTTTTTATATGCCAAAAGACAATGCCGTATTTGCAGTGAATAATTACGACCCATTTGGCAAAGTTCACGTATTATCACGCGGCTTATTAGGCGACATTAAAGGCGAACCAATGATTGCTTCACCTCTTTATAAACAACATTTCAGCTTACTGACTGGACAATGTTTTGAAGATGAAAGCATCAGCATACCAGTCTATGCGGTACGTATAGAAAATAATCGCGTAGCAGTCAGCCTAGGGGAATAACAGAATGAATTACACTTATTATATAGCCGACGTTTTTACCAATCAGATTTTTAGCGGCGCACAAATTGCAGTTTTTCCTAGTGCTGAAGAATTAAGCCTCGAGCAAATGGAATTGGTCGCTCGTGAATTAAATTTATCAGAAACCGTTTTTTTGGCGCAAAAAAAAGGTGTAGAGAATCACTACATCATGAAAATATTCACTCCACGAGGTGAAATAGATTTTGCGGGGCAAACAATTATTGCGGCTGGATATGTTTTAGCAGCCTGCGGCAACAAGCTTCCTGTCGACGAAGCGCACACAACGGTTATTTTTGAACAAAATACTGGGGAAATACAAGCTAGCATTAGTCACTCTGAGGGTAAGGCTAGTTTTATTCAGTTTGCGCGAACCGTTTCACCTGTTGTGGATTACTACGTCCCTACTGACAATGAACTTGCAGGATTCTTGGGTATAAATCAAGCTCATATTGATACCAAAAAATATGCTACACGTCTTGTTTCCTGTGATGTCCCTTATTTAGTTGTGCCTGTTTATTATTATGAGGCTGTACGCGATGCCGTCTTTAATTTTTCTGCATGGAGTCAATCCAGTGCACCACAAACAGCCGCCCAAGAAATTTTACTTGTTTCACCCAAAACGCCATATCAAGATTCAGATTTTGCTGCGCGTTTAGTTGGGCCAAATATTGGTGCTCATGAAGATCCGCCAGTAGGTTCTGCAATACCTGCTTTAGCCGCTTATTTATGCTCTTTCGATCATATGCAAAAGGGGACTTATACATTTGCAGTACAACGAGGTGATGACAAAATGCGTCGTAGTATTTTAAACCTAGAAATGGACCACAAAGGGGAAGATACATTGAATTTACGTGTTGGTGGCGAAGCAGTAATGGCTGCCGAGGGAACTATGTTTATTCCTAAAATCTAATTTTTATTTAGGTTAACTTAATATAAAAAATCTTTGAAATATTATGCTATTTGGTCGTAACAAAAAAAATCCCATCACTATTGCCGATAAAAAAGTTGAAAAATGGACTTATTCAACTTGTGGCTACTGCTCTACAGGGTGTTCTATTGAGATCGGTACCAATAAAGAAGGCATTCCCGTGTCTTCTCGTGGTGTCGGTGGTGCAGATGTGAATCAAGGTAAATTGTGTTTAAAAGGTATTTTTGAACATGAGTTATTTGAATCTGCTGGACGAGGTAAAACACCACTTATCCGAAGTGATTTTCATGAACCTTGGCAGAATTCTAATTGGGATGATGCAACCGCTAAAATGGCATCTGAAATTAAACGTATCCAGTCCACTTATGGGCGGGATGCTTTTGCGATTGTTTCAACAGGACAGATTCTTACCGAAGGTTTTTATACTTTAGGTAAATTAGCGCGTGGTGTTATTGGTACGAATAATTATGATGGTAATACGACCTTATGTATGGCATCAGCGGTATCGGGTTATAAGCGTTCCTTTGGCTCCGATGGCCCACCAGGGTGTTATGAAGATTTTGAACATACGGAATGTTTAATTGCCTGGGGATCAAACCTGCCTGAGCAACATCCGATTATTTACTGGCGTATGAAGGAAGCGCAAGAAAAACGCCCTTTTCCATTGATTGTTGTAGACCCGCGAGTGACCATGCTGGCGCAAAATGCGGATATGCATTTAGCGATTACCCCTGGCACTGATGTAGTTTTACAAAATGCCTTAATGCATGTCATTCTGGCTGAAGGTTTAGAAGATCGAGAATATATAGAGGCCAACACTAATGGTTTCGAACAATTAGAAAAAGAAGTTCAAAAATACGACCCTGCTAGCGCATCAAAAATCTGTGGAATTGATGAAGATACCATTCGTCATGTCGCACGACTTTACGCTAAAGCAGGTGCGGCGATGAACATCTGGACTATGGGGATTAATCAAAGTACCCATGGTTCTGACGGTGTGGTTGGTTTAAATAACTTAAGCTTATTAACGGGCAATATCGGCAAGCCAGGCGGCACCAGTTTATCAATTACTGGTCAGTGTAATGCGATGGGAACGCGTGAATGGTCTTCTTGTTCGGGTTTACCTGCTTATCGTGCGCTTGAAAATAAAGATGACCGTGAAGAAATCGGTAAATTTTGGAATGTTGATCCCGAGTTTTTCCCTAAACAACGCGGTATGGCGCAAACGGATATTTTTCCTGCCATTGAAACAGGAGCAATTAAAGGCTTGTGGTTAATAGGTACGAACCCGATGACTTCTATGCCTAATACGGCGCGTATTCGTAAAACGCTGGAAAAATTGGAATGCTTGGTCGTTCAGGATTCGTATTTAGATGTAGAAACCACAGAGTATGCACATATTTTCTTACCTGCTGCTATCTGGGCGGAAAAAGAAGGCTGTTTTACCAATACAGAAAGGCGAGTCAATATTGTTCGTAAGGTTAAAGAACCTTACGAAAACACCAAAACTGATCTGCATATTTTTAATGAAATTGCCAAGCAATTTGAGCAATCAGAAAAAATGAAATTCCCTTATAAGCCGGCTGAAGTCTTCGACGAAATGCGTCACTTATCTAAAGGCCGCTTAGTCGATATATCAGGTATGACACATGATTTAATTGAAAAAAATCGTGGTATTCAATGGCCTTACACCGAAGAACAAGCAAAAAATGGTGAAGAGCCCCCCCAAGGTGGCAAACGTTTATATACAGAATCAGGTACATTTCGTTATGCAGATGGCATGGCTAAGTTAATCCCTCTACCGTTTATTGATAATAACGAAGTCCCAGACGAACAATACCCTTTCTGGTTAAATTCAGGCCGTTTAGTCGAACATTTTCATACGCGTACGAGAACAGGAAAAATAGGAAATAACAATAAGTACAGCCCTACCCCGTTTATGGAAATGAACCCTGATGCAGCGGCTGAGATGGGCATTTTACATCAAACTTATGTTCGCGTTGTTTCACGGCGCAGTGATGCAGTGGTTATGGTGATGTTAACGCATCGAGTACCCAATAATATGGTGTTTATCCCGTTCCACTTTTTTGATTGTGTTAATCGTTTAACACTAGGGCTATTAGATCCGCATTCGCGGCAACCCGCTTTTAAACAGTCTGCTGTACGTATTGAACATATCAATCAGGAAGAAGCGGCCAGGATTAACAAAGAATCACGCAGCTTTTAGTTTTATCTGTGGCTCCCTTTCCGGTTCCGAGGCTGTAAAAGTATTATGCGTAGGTTGGGGTGAAGTATGAACCCCAACAACTGAGACTAGGTAAGCCACTGATTGTTGGGGTTCGCAAGCTACCCCAACCTACGAAATCTATCTTTTTAGGTATATTATTAAATGCTTTTATAGCCCCTCCGCGTGTAACCTCATAACATCAAGCATCTAAATATGCACTTCCATGCAGAGCGTGGGAACAAGAATAACCAAGAAATATTATGATAAAAGTAAGAAGTGACGAACCAGAATATGCCTACCTTTGGGACAAAGAAACCAAAGAGAAAAACCGCTATGGTAAAGATATTGAGCTCACCGAGGAAGGGGATGAGCGCAGGGATAAAAGTCTCAATATTAATGGTGATGATGGCATAGGCGACAACCCTAACCGCAATAAACAGCATGGTTTTTTTCTTAATGCGGATAACTGTATAGGCTGTCATGCCTGTGAAGCCGCCTGTAGTGAAAAAAATGATAATCCAGCACATATCGCCTTCCGTTCGGTCGGTTATGTCGAAGGGGGGACGTATCCTGATTACCAGCGCCTGAATATCTCTATGGCCTGTAACCACTGTGATGACCCCGTTTGTTTAACCGGTTGTCCAACGCGTGCTTATACTAAATTCACTGAATACGGTGCGGTACTACAAGATCCAGATATTTGTTTTGGTTGTGGTTACTGTACTTGGGTTTGCCCCTATAACGCACCGCAACTTGACCCTGTAAAAGGTGAAGTTAGTAAGTGTAATATGTGTGTTGACCGCTTAGAAGTCGGTTTAAAACCCTCTTGTGTGAGTGCCTGTTTAGGTAATGCCTTAGATTTTGGTGTGATTGAAAATATTCCAGAAAAACGTGATCAAGCCATTACAGAAATTCCAGGTTTTCCGACCACCGACATTACCAATCCGAATATTCGTTTTCAACAAAAAAAGCAGAATCATCGCGAAATGACTCGTCCGGATTCAATGCCGGTTAAATATCATAAGGATGATGCTGAAGGTAAATATAAGCCTGTTGTTGACGAGAAAATGGGCCGAGAAAAGCACTGGAATTTTCGTCAACTGTTAACCAGTCATGAAAGTGCCCATGTTATTTTCACCTTATTTACTCAAGCGACTGTCGGCGCTTTTTTAATGCTGATATTAGGCCCTGTGTTTGGCTTAGCAGGTTTTGGCTTGTTACAAGAATACTCATTACATATGAGCCTAGTTTCCACTATTTTTGTCTTAAGTACTATCGGCCTCTACAAATTGAATATGCATTTGGGTAAACCGCACCGTTTTTACCGTGGCTTTAATAACTTGAGATTATCACCTGTTAGTCGTGAAATAGCAGGGGTTTCCATGTTTTACACAGGCCTGCTTGGTTATGTCTTTTTTGCCTTTTTTGATAATGCCTTTATGGGCTTTTTCGCTGATATCTTTGCTTATTTAGCGGTTATCAGTGGCCCAATCGGCTTATTCTTTATGTATAAGCTTTACCGTATTCCAGCACGTCCTTTTTGGGATCATTTACAAACAGGCACTGCTTTTGTTGGGTCTATGCTGAGTTTAGGGGCATTAATTATTGCTGCCGTGAGTCTAGTTTTATTACCTTTATCAGCCTTAGTGGAATTGATTCCATCATTGGCAATGCTAATCACTACAGGCCTTGCGCTTGAAGCTATTGGGCATATCGTACATGCCCGTGATATGAAAGCGATTAATAATGAAGGTGCAGCTTCTTACTATCGTCAAACGACGCAATATGGTAAATCTTATTTACTACGCAATGCTTTATTGGCTTTTAGTTTAGCTCTTGCTGGCATCATTATGGTGACGGGTTTATCAGGTCTATTAGGCTTAGCAACTGCGTGCGTATTAGCGCTTAGCATGATGATCATGTCTGCTTTTGGCCGTTCATTATTTTTCGTATTAGTGATTCCAACCACCATGCCGGGTGCTTTTTTCTGGAAAAATGATGGCTTTGTGGATCATGCGCGTGAAACAGGCTTAGCCGAGTCTCCACAAGTCGGTGTGGTTTATGAACGTCATCATGCCTTTAAAGTCGATGAACTAATACAAACCATTAAAGAAAATTCGCTGAGCGATATGCTTGAGCATGTTAAGTGGATTTTTGGTAAGAAATAAATCACATAACTCTCTAGTTCCCACGGCCTTTATCACCGCCATTAAGTTAAGGTTTTATACTTTATAATCAATGCATTATATGTAGGTTGGATGAGATTTTTTATTGCGCAGCATTAAAAAACGGTGTCCGACTTAGGGGTTACCCAAAAATGTCGGATTACGTTATCTGCGCTACGCTAGATAAGCTCATCCAACCTACGATATAACTCATTGTTTATTATAAATAATTTAACATTTAACTTAATGGCAGTGACAGTCTCCGTGAAAATGGGAACAAAGCTTATCCTAGATAGAATTTATGAAACAACGTATCCAAACCATTCTTGAGCAACTTAATACAGGTTTAATCGAAAGAGAAGAACCCATTCGTTTAGCTTTATTATCAGCTTTATCGGGTGAGCATTTATTGTTGATTGGTCAGCCAGGTACCGCTAAAAGCGTGCTTGCCAGAAAGCTTCATTTAGCCTTCAAAGAGGGTGAATATTTTGAGCGACTGCTAACTAAATTCTCAGTACCTGAAGAATTATTTGGGCCGTTATCCATTAAAGCTCTGGAGAATGATAGTTATTTACGTTTAACGGATCGTTACCTCCCCGCTGCCAGCATTGCTTTTATCGATGAAATTTTTAAAGCGAATAGCGCTATTCTTAATGCCTTATTAACAATCCTTAATGAGCGTGAATTTGATAATGGGGATACCCGTGTCAAAGTACCTCTGGTTTCTGTTATTGCCGCTAGTAACGAGTTACCTGATGATGAAGGTTTAGCCGCGTTATATGATCGATTTCTGTGCCGTTATCACGTCGAGCCTGTTTCTGCACAACATTTTTCTCGTCTATTACAATTACAAGATGAGCCCGTAACACTCGATGATCATTTGTTATTTACTGAACAAGAACTAGAGCACATTCAAACGCAGGCTGATAAAATAAAACTTCCTGATGAGGTGCTGACGTTTTTAGCTGACTTGCGTGATTTTATGCAACAGCAGCAAATTTATGTATCTGACCGTCGCTGGCGTAAAGTGATAAAGTTATTAAAAATAGCAGCTTTCACCAATGCTCAGTCCGCTGTTTCTATTTGGGATTGTTATTTATTACAGCATTGTTTATGGCAAACCCCCGAACAACGCCAGTTGATTATTAACTGGTATCACACGCAAGTTGGTATGAGTGGTGCTGTCAACCTGAAAACCCTGAATAAACTAACCCTGACCTGGGAGCGTGTTTTACAGCAAGATCAAGACAGTAAAATTCAACAAGTCGATAGCAATAATCAGTTACTTTTTGTTAATCGGCAAGGCGAAGTTAGTGCGGATAAAGTAACCCAGGTTATGCGTACACGCGAAGGGAGTTCACTCTACTTAGCGCCCCCAGATCAAGAAGACCGAAGCAATAACAGTTTAGGTTATAAACAGGATGAATTAAAACAGCTGTTCTTTGATGATCGCTATCAACAAACGCATATTAATGGCCGGTGGGTACATTTTAACCAGTATATTGCAGACCCAGAAAATTGTTATAGAGAGGAATATACTAACGAGCCTTGTATGAAAGCCAAAAAACATAGCATTACTTTTATTGAAAGCCGTATAAAAGAAACTAGTAACTTGGCCAAAGATATAGTGGAATTACAGCAAAACTTACATCAGCAACATGCGACGCTTGAGCAAGTTATCGGACAACATTTATGGCTATTAGATGATTTTTCTAAGCTAGCCTCATCGAGTTTAAATAAAGCAATAGAACAGACTGAAAAGCTATTTTCTCGTTTACAAACGGTTATGAACAGCTATCAACAATTGCCCAGATTATAATGTTCTTTCAGGAAATCGAGGCTAAATTTGCGCTTCTTGATGATATTCCTGAAGCACTTTATGCTGACCTTGTTACCCATACTCATGGCGACCTTATACCAAGAGTCAAAGCCGTATTACACTGGCGACAATGTTTGTTGAGCGGGATTTTACCTGAAGAAAGTGATCTGGATTGGCCCGAGGATTTTATCAAACGTACTATTTTAATGCGTTTAGAAACATTAGATATTGCTCCATTTTGTCGTGAACAAGAAACGTTAACAGATAGTGTGTTAAAGGATGTTTTGGAAGGTATTAGCAGTGCCGAAGATTACTTTGCGTTAAAGCCAGAGGGCTTTGTGGATAAGTTAGCGCAACGGCAAAAAATCAACACTAAAGACTCTTCCTTTAAAGATGAAGACGGCCTAGCAGATCATGTGCCGCCAACAAATAATAATGAACCACCCGAGCCTTCTTCTGAAGCGCAAAGCCAATCCAATCAACAACAAGACAGTCCTAGTGCACCAGCCTCAGAAAACAAAGGTGCGACACAAGAGAAAATTTTTACAGAGCAAACAACCTCCAATCATAGCCAACCAGAGTTAGCCCCATCTTTTTCTGATCAACAAAGTCCTACTTCTATTCATAGCGTAGAGCCCACAACAGAAGACGATATGAGTGATACTCAAGCAAGTATCATGATCACTGAACAATTGGATAAAAACTGGCAGGAACTAGCCGATAGCTGGCACGAGCTTTCTTCTGTCTATACTGAGTTTGCAGGTTTATTAGGAAAAGGTTGGGATTTAAGTCAGGGGATATTATCTGCGGAAGGCTGGCGCGATATTATTCGTTACCGAAAGTTGTTGCAAGAACTCCCCGAATTACAGCAGTTGATGGCGACTTTAGGACGTTTACGTGATGTTGCTGGCGAAGATGCGATAAGTTCTCTTAGTGAACAGGTTTTTAGCCCGATCATCAGGCAAGTGACAGTCGAACAAGAGGCCTGGACAGATAGAGCCGCTATGGAGACAGGCGGTATTGTGTTAAGTGATGAACTGAGCCGTTTATTGCCTAGCGAGCTAGCGATGCTGGGACACCCTAAATTAAAAATGCTCTGGTATGCAAAACGCGCAGAAAGAAAATTACTGACTTATTGTCATTGCGGCTTAATGCCTGACCCCATGCAGGTTGATCAAGAACTGGACATTAATGGGCCGCCTACAGAAGACCAAAGCAGTAAGGCCTATGGCCCCATTATCATTTGCTTGGATACTTCTGCTTCCATGCAAGGGATGCCCGAGACGATAGCTAAAGCCTTAGTCTTAGAAGGCTTACGTATTGCTTTTAATGAACAGAGACCTTGTTTTGTTTATGCTTTCGGCGGCTTAGAACAAGTGCTGGAACATGAGCTGGATTTAACGCAAGGCGGATTGACGAAATTATTAAAATTTTTGCAGCAGTCTTTTAATGGCGGCACTGATGTAGTGCATCCCTTATTAATGGCCTTAGAAAAGCAAAAAACTGAAGACTGGCAAGGTGCGGATATTTTATTGATTTCAGATGGTCGCTTTCCTGTGCAAACTTCCTTATTTAATAAGGTGGAAAAATTAAAAAAACAACAGAATCTACGTTTACATGGATTATTGTTAGGCAACTGGAAAAGTGTCGCGATTAATCAATTATGTGAGCCACTGCATTATTACTCTGCATGGAATACTGACACACAAATTCAGGTGTAATTTAAGAAACTTACACCAATTTTGATATAAATTTTTTTATATCATAGATATAGGAAATATAAACATAATGAAATCACGTTTAGTTGTTATTGGTAATGGTATGGCCGGCATGAGAACCATTGAGGAGCTATTGTCTGCGGCACCAGAAAAGTATGACATCACTGTCTTTGGTGCTGAGCCTTATGGTAATTACAATCGTATTATGTTGTCTTCGGTTTTATGTGGTGAAAAAAATATTGAAGACATAGTCATTAATAAACGGGAATGGTATGCAGAGAATAAAATAATGCTGCATGCCGGTGCGGGTAAAAATGTTGTCAGAATTGAGCGTGGAACTAACACGGTTTATAGCGAAGATGGAACTATTGCTACATATGATCGCTTATTAATCGCTACTGGCTCTAATCCTGTTATTTTACCTATTCTGGGGCATGATTTAGAGGGGGTGATTAGTTTTCGGCAAATCCTTGATGTTAATAAAATGCTGGATTATGCCCGTTCCTATAAAAAGGCGGTGGTACTCGGTGGCGGGTTATTAGGCTTAGAGGCAGCTAATGGTCTTGCGCTTAGAGGAATGGACGTGACTGTGGTACACAGCAATAAAATATTACTTAACCGGCAAATGGATTACCAAGCCGCGACCTTGCTACAAAAGGAACTAGAGCAGCGCGGACTTAAATTTAAAATGCCGGCAAAGACGCAAGCTTTAATTGATAACGGCTCAGGTCATGTTAAATCCGTGCAGTTTGAAGATGGCAGTGAATTAGCCTGTGATTTGTTTGTTATGGCGATTGGTGTACGCCCTAATATGGCCTTAGCGCAAGAGGCAGGCTTGTATTGTGAGCGAGGTATTATTGTTAATGATACCTTACAGAGCTACGACCCTTGTGTTTATGCTGTCGGTGAGTGTGTTCAGCATCGCGGTGACACCTTTGGTTTAGTCGCTCCATTATTTGAACAAGCTAAAGTCTGCGCTAATCACCTAAGTGGTCATGGTGTAGCAGAATATACCACCTTACCTACGGCAACTAAATTAAAAGTTACAGGCATTAATTTGTTTTCTGTAGGTAATTATTTAGGTGATGATGAGTGTGAAATTATTCAATTTAGCGATCTTGCCTTGGGTATTTACAAGAAACTAGTTTTAAAAAATAACCGTCTAATAGGGGCTGTTTTGTACGGTGAAACTACAGATGGTGGTTGGTATCAACAATTATTGGAAAGCGCACAAGATATTTCTGATATAAGAGATATTCTAGTTTTTGGAGAGCACTATGCCAATACTGATGAGGAACTATCATGACTGATCAATCTATTCTAACAACGTGTCCTTACTGTGGTGTTGGCTGTGGTGTTCATGCAGAAGTAAACTTAAAGAACCATCAGGCAAGTATAAAGGGGGATAAGAATCACCCATCCAATTTTGGTAAATTGTGCTCCAAAGGTTCGGCTCTTGGAGAAACTATTGAACTTAGTAGTCGTTTATTAGAACCACAGGTATATGGTCAAACAAGTAATTGGCCAGAAACCTTAGACCTCGTTGCCGATACGTTTAGCCGTACCATCAAAGAACATGGGCCAGACTCAGTCGCTTTTTATGTTTCTGGGCAGCTCTTGACTGAAGATTATTATGTTGCCAATAAACTGATAAAAGGTTTTATAGGCACAGCCAATATTGATACCAATAGTCGCTTGTGTATGTCATCTTCGGTTGCGGGCTATAAGCGTGCTTTTGGCGCAGATGCTGTCCCGGGTTGTTATGAGGATTATGAAATAGCCGATATGATTGTGCTGATTGGTTCTAATACCGCATGGTGTCATCCGGTTAGCTTTCAGCGTATTCGCGCAGCTAAAGAAGCTAATCCGAATTTAAAAGTTGTGGTTATTGATCCGCGCCGCACGGCTAGCTGTGATATTGCTGATTTACATTTACCCATTGCGATAGGAACTGACACTACTTTATTTAATGGTTTATTACATTATTTACAGCAGCATAATGCTATTGATGAAAACTATATAAAAAGCTATACCGAAGGTTTTGAGAATGCGTTAAAAGCAGCCGCCAATCATGCTGAATTATCTGATATTGCTCAATATTGCAATTTAGATATCGCAGATATAGAGACATTTTATCAATGGTTCGCCAAACATAAAAAAGTCATGAGCTTGTACAGCCAAGGGGTGAATCAATCAACATCGGGTTCAGATAAAGTAAATAGTATTATCAATTGCCACTTAGCGACCGGAAGCCTTGGACAACCTGGTATGGGACCTTTTTCAATCACTGGGCAACCTAATGCGATGGGAGGACGTGAAGTTGGTGGCTTAGCTAATCAATTAGCCGCGCATATGGAGTTGTCCGATAAACAGGCTATAGAACGCGTAGCTACTTTTTGGGAAAGTGATAATATCGCCACAGAGGCGGGTTATGCTGCGGTTGACTTATTTGATGCTATTTATGATGGCAAGATTAAAGCCGTCTGGGTAATGGCAACTAACCCAGTGGTGAGTATGCCTAATGCAAATAAGGTAAAGCAGGCATTACAACAATGTGAATTTGTGGTGGTTTCTGACTGCGTAGCGCATACTGATACACTCGATTTAGCGCATGTTAAATTACCTGCTTTAGGGTGGAGTGAGAAAGATGGGACAGTAACCAATTCGGAGCGGCGTATTTCTCGCCAGCGACCATTATTTGAGCCTGCAGGTGATGCCAAGCCTGATTGGTGGATACTAACCCAAGTTGCTCGTCGTATGGGCTTTGAGCATGCTTTTCATTATAGTAGCAGTGCCGACATTTTTCGTGAGCATGCAGCCTTATCAGGCTTTGAAAATGATGCCGAACATGGATTGCGCGACTTTGATATTTCAGCTTTTTCTGATATTAATCAGTTGGATTATGACCAGCTACAGCCCATACAATGGCCGGTTAATGACGAAAATCCGCAAGGAACAACGCGTTTATTTTCAGACGGTGTTTTTTTTACTCCCTCTGCGAAAGCACAATTTATTAGCATTACCCCACGCGCACCTGCTAACCCACTAAGTGACTCTTATCCACTGAGCTTAAATACGGGACGTATTCGTGACCAATGGCACACGATGACGCGTACGGCTTTAGCCGTTAAGCTAAACCAGCATAAAGCGGAACCTTTTGTTGAAATACACCCAATTGATGCTAAAAAATATCGATTAGAAAACAATACATTGGCGCAAATAAGCAGTACTTGGGGCACGATGATTGCGCGTGTTGAGGTTACGGATAGTCAACAACAAAGAAGTCTCTTTATCCCTATGCATTGGACAGAACAATATGCCAGTTCAGGGCGTGTTGGTGCTTTAGTCAATCCTGCTGTTGACCCTATTTCCAAGCAACCAGAAAGCAAACATACTCCCGTTAATATCAAAAGCTACCAACCTGCTTGGCAGGGCTTTGTGCTTTCAAGACGCGAATTAACCTTTAAACAACCTGAATATCTTGTAAAAGTTAAAGGCGAGCAATTTTATCGTTATGAATTAGCAGGTAATGATTTGCCCGAAGATTTCACTGCTTGGGTTAAAAGTAAATTGTGTACGGCTGAAGCAGGAACGCCGCAATGGCAGGAATACCAAGACCTCAGTAAAGGCATTTATCGTGCCTCAAGGCTTATTGATAATCAATTAGAGAGTATTGTTTTTATCGCTCCTGATAGTCATTTACCTGAGCGTAGCTGGTTGACGGGCTTGTTTATTAAAGACGCTTTAGATAAAGACGAACGCAGCGCCTTATTAACTGGAATACCTCCCCTTGGTACACCCGATGTCGGTCAGATTGTTTGTTCTTGCTTTAATGTCGGTGAGAAAACCATTTTGCACGCAGTCCAAGAAAAAGGTTTAAAAACTCATCAAGAAGTAGGTCAGTGTTTAAAAGCGGGGACGAATTGTGGAAGCTGTGTACCTGAGATTAAGGCCTTATTATGATATTCAGTTTTCGCGTTCCTAAGCTGAAGCTTAAGAATAAGAAAATACAAGAGCGAGGCTACCAACTATAAAAATGCGACAAGATGCCCAAGCCCCTCTGAAAGCGTGTTGTTAATTTTTGAGGTTATAATAAAAACGCAAAAAAGCCAGATAAGTATTTATCTGGCTTTTTAAAAATTAATCAAGATTGAACTTACTTACATTAAAAGACAGCATTCGACCCTAAGCTGACATAGTAAAATTACTTTTTATACGAAATAACGTTCGAGTTAAGTGGTGAACCGCGTTTTTTTTGCGGCGAATCCAAGCACACGGTTTTTGTGGGCGAACTTGAACGTTAGAAAAATTACTCTCTCCAGTGCTGAGGTTCATTTAGAATTTTTGAGCACTGAACTTTGCCGTTTGCTGTTTCTAAAGCATCACCATTCAGAGATTGAACCATCCATGCAGCGGCATGCTCTTCTGGGATTGGATATGGAGCTTCAAACCCTTGTTCTCCAGCAGGAAAAAAGCCACAACGAGGATAATAGCTTGGATGTCCAAGAACGAACACTAATTCTGTTCCAAGTTCTTTTAATTGTCCTATACCTTCGTTGATAAGTTTTTCACCAATGCCTTTTTTCTGCTCATCAGGAAGTATTGCTAGCGGTGCAAGTATCTGAGCTGATATTGCCAATTTGGTTTGAGTGATTGTTGCCTTAGTATAGAGAACATGTCCAATTATCCTTTCGTTCTCTACCGCAACTAACGACAGAATAGGCATTGCAGTTTTGTCATTAAGTAAGTCATCTACGAGCTTGGCAATTTCAGGCCCTTTCTCTTTATCAAATGCTTGATTGTGAACATTAAGTATTTCTTTTCGATCTGACTCTATTGCTTTTCTAATTTCCAAGGCTAATTCCTTAAATTGTGAGGTGCTGAGATTATGGCTTGCTAACAAGTGATTGTCTCAGTCTGGTTATCTTACAAGCTAACACCAATAATCTGTCAATTAAAATGCTCAAGCTCAATAACTCTAAGCTGGATAACACGCATTGAATATAAATAAACAGGTCTGAATAATATTCAGTAACTCAATTGTGAACTAAAGCCTTTCCAAATTCTTTGAATGCCCGCTCTTGGCTGACAAGCGACCGTTTATATTTGTGATTTAGAAGTATGTTGGAAGTGTATAGTAAATTTGCTGGACACCTCTTCGGAGATACGAACATCGAAGTCCACTAGGATGTGCTCAACGAAACGTACGACGCAAGGCTTTACGATAGAAAAACAAATGCGTACCCAGATGTGCAATAAATAAGTAGCCTGTCAGTTTATGCCAGCGTACCCGACGTTTCCTGTTTGTCATGCTGAGCGTTATTAGCGACGCCCCTAAACTTCCTAGCATTGCCATTTTATTATAACGATTAAGGTTCTTTTTCGACAACAGCGGCTGTGGTTTCGGAGCTTTACCGATTATTTGATCAACAGTGGAGTCAATGTTCGCTTCAATGGTTGAAAACACGATAGCATTTCGGTCGAAGCCCAATAAAAGGCTGCCGGTACGAACATTACCTTGTAACGAGGTAATAACGGCTATTTTAGATAGCTCTTTTGTCAATTCGTTTAGTTTTTCTTGATCACGCAATTTTTTGTCACGAAGCCTTATGCGGCCCGGCATAGATGATACGATTCTACTCATTTTTCTTGCTTTCATTTTCGATGGTTGAATATTTTTTGATGATACATCTCATTGTTGGTATCAGAGAAAACATTAGTATGACACTAGAGAGCATAACAGGGTCAAAATTCAAATTATTTCTCATTTCCCTCAAAGGTATAAGATATTAGCCTATGCCCGCTAAGCGACCGTCCAGTTTGGCAAAAATGGAGTTGAGTTAACAGAGTATTCAACGGGCGGTTTACGACCCAAAGGCGACATTGGATGAATTACTTTTATAGAAAAATAACGTCGCCATAAACCGAGATTTCACGAAACGCAGCGTACAAATGTACGCGTTTATTAGCCTTGTTAGGATATCTTGATCGTGTGAGTTCATATTCATATCAGATACTTGATGGTTTTATTACACCAGTTTTACAGCTAATGTTTTGATTTTTTTCTGTGTAGCATCCGTTAATGTTGGGTGAGATTCTTTGGAAATAGAGCCTGTAAACAGTGTGCCAACAGTTTCTGCTCCAATAATTTGCGCAGTCATTTTAAGTTGTTTATGGGTTCCATACATCAGGCGACCTATAAGTCCAGGAGCTGCGCATGAGGAAATAATAACAGCCTTTTTCTTTAGTACATTTACTTTCCTAAATTGAGGGTAATTCTTATCCCATGGCCAATAGGCATAAACAATTAGCCGCTCCATAAAGCGTTTGAAGATGGCAGTGACTGAACCAAGGTTTGTGGGTGAGGTGAGAATAAAACCATCAGCCTGTTCTATTTTGTTAATCAATTCTTCCATCCCGTCATGCTGCACACATTTACCGGGCAAATCACCTGTCTGTTGAGTGCACTCTCGGCAATTAAGGCAAAACTCAATTGGATATTCACGAAGCAGGATAACCTCGACTTCTACTCCACCTGACCTTAGAGCACGCACCATTGCCTCGACAGTTTGATCAGTTATGCCGTCATCTCGATACGAACCATTAATTGCGAGTATCTTATTCATGATGTTTCTCCATTAAAAAGCTGTTTTTTGGCTACTATACATACAGCTTTACCTTTACCTGTCAGCCAAAATTTATCAATATTAAAACCAGCATCTACTATACAATCCCTCAATTGGTCCTTTGTAAAAAACTTAACCATTGGCATCAATCCAAGTAATTTTCCGATCGGTGCGATAATTTTTAACCACCTCATCGTATCTCCTAGGCACACCGTGCTGCTGATGAATAAACCGCCTGGTTTAAGCATTTTATGTATATTGGCTATGACCTCTTCCTTGTTCTCAAGTAAATGCAAAATACTGAGGCATAGCACGACATCTAACGTTTGTTCTTGATCGTTTAGATCATCAATTGTTAATATTTCAAAAGTTATATTATCAATCTTTTCCTTATCCGCCTTACCCTGGGCAATCTCAATCATTTTCGATGAAATATCAATTGCCCTGATATGTTTCACATAGGGTGCATGAATTATCGCGGTTGACCCTGTCCCACAGCCTAATTCCAGAACCTCCATATCCGGCTTTAAGTATTCGTGTGTGATTTGTAATTTTTTTTGGTAAGACGCTTCATCAGCAATAGGCTGCTTCGAATAACCCTTTGCAATTCTATCCCAAAATTTTGCTGATTTATCCACCCATCAATACTCCAAAGTCGTTACTACTTAATGACAAGGGTAAGATACCCACTGTTTATGTTTTGATGCCACAATATTTTGCTGCATAGCGACTAAAAGCAAATGATCAAGAACTAACTATTAAGGTATAGGCTGCACAATTTGATCATGACAGTAAACAGTCGTAAATATTTTTATGTGCTCTTTATGTATTCAATACCTTACGCCAGGCAGAGTGAAGTACATTTGTTACATTGCTTTCTATAAGTTCACCATGAGCCAGTATTACTCTTTCTGCATCCCAGCTAAGGATCTTAATCAAACCAATCTTAACTATATCCTTTCTTCCCCAGCCCATTTGATATTCGGGAGCTGCCTTTGGATTGTTCCACATCTTAAAAACTACTTTCCACCAAAATCGTAATAATAGACTCGTCGGATGCTTAAAATCGTCACCAATATTTTCTAGCAAGTCCACCAAAATAAGTGTTTTGGATGGCCTGTGAAAAAAAGCAACTTCCCAGATATACTTTGTCCCTTGCACTACGACTTGATCTAAAATCTTACACCATCTTAAGTCCGGTGTATTTCCAAGTATCCAGTCAAATTTTATGTCCGGCCTCTTCCTTTCAAGCCCGGGGCAGAGAAATGTTTCAGCATTTGAATATTTCTGCTGGAAGTCAGTTACAAACAAATGATGATAAGACCCAGGTGCAACAATATATTTAACCTCACCAATTGTATCTATCTCATGTTTTACTAAATCACTAATTTTACATGGGTTGTGAATAAATAATTCGCCACCATCCAGTTTTATGATCGTCATGCGCCCGAACAGGTCTATTCCTGCATATCGTATTGGATATTCAAGAATCCAGATTTGGTCTTTTACATATTCGGTTAGTTGGCTCATATGATTTTTTGCTTCATTGCCTTTGAGTGTGTTTAGCGAGCGCTTCAAATCCAAAAGCATCAGGGATGCCATGTTGAAGAAAACTATTCGCGTTCAAAATATCCTTTTTAGTAAGTCACCAAACCCTGGGGATCAATCGATACCGGGTCTGTTTAGCATACTCAGAATAACCCGCTAGCTTCTGGTGCAAAGTACGATCCTCAAGGTATGTACGTATAATTAGCAACAGTGTCAGAAATACTGCAAGAATTAATGTATAGCGTGACCCGAGTGCCACAGGTAGGGCAAATAGCAAAACGATCACTACAGTGTACATCGGATGGCGCACCAGTGCGTAGGGCCCAGTAGTAACCACCTTGTGACCACGATCCTTATCTATTTTTACTACCTGTGATAGATAAGTATTCTCACGCATTACCCAACCAAGAAACAAAAAGCAGGGAAAATGTACAAGCATAGCTAAAATTTTCATCCATATCGGCAAGGACTCACTCCACTCATAACGCACCACATCAAAACCAGGAAGGATATATACCCAAACGAAATCAAGGTGCAGAACTTAACACCTGAAAATTATCGTTAATTCTTTCATCTAAAGAGTCGGCAA